>NZ_JBMKHV010000003.1:0-365573 GCF_049238585.1 Enterobacter cloacae complex sp. IR5428
TGATTATATCGAAATGTTTTATAACAGTAAGCGTCGGCATGGTTCGAGCGAGCAGATGCCACCGGCTGAATATGAAAACCTATATTATCAACGGCTCAGAAGTGTCTAGATTATCCGTGGCGATTCAAACTTCACTTTCGATGAAGCAACACTTCGAGACGTTACCTCACACCATAGCCCATCCATACCTTGAGACACACTGCGCGACTCAACTCTACAAACCAACAGATCGGCTACTGATCTTGAACCGACTACACAAACAGCAATATCGGCAGTACTACGGCTGCTAACTTCACAGATCCACGCCATAGACACTACTCCTCGTTGTTTTTATCCACGTTATCTTGCCGCATGGATTCTATAAAATCCCGTTGCTCCTTTGTGAATGCAAGCTCATCCAGCAAGCGATCTAACTTTTCTTTGGGTGATTCCTTTTTGAATCTGTCTGTTCCCGATAGCCAAGCTCACCCTTGATTCATTAGGATTAATCTTAGGTTAACCAGGGTGCAGAAAACGCGCAACTAACAGATTTTGGAAAAGAGAAGCCATAAAGCCCCTCGGTATTAATACCCATAACGGAGCTGTACCAATGAAGCCATTAACGGCAGGGAAAGGTGTACATACATGATGAGAGTCGCAATGTGGCTAATGGCTGTCACACAAGCTGGTAACAACCATTAATCGAGATATATTAACTCACTGATTATAAAGCGTTTAATATTTATCTTGTGCGCCTTCACAGGCGTCGAATCAGGTCAAAAACAGGGCGGCGCCCTGCTTTGATGGCCGCGTAGTTTATCTGCTTAAACTACAAGAAAGGCTTTACATCGCCTACGCCTTCACGAATCACTTCTGGCGCATCTTCGGTGAGATCCACCACGGTGGTAGGTTGCTGGCCTAGATAGCCGCCATGAATAATCAGCTCCACCACTTTCTCCAGACGATCTTTGATCTCTTCCGGGTCGGACTCGGTAAACTCACTGCCCGGCAGCATCAGCGAGGTAGACAGCATCGGCTCGCCGAGGGTTTCCAGCAGCGCCTGGGCAATCGGGTTCGACGGCACGCGCATGCCGATGGTTTTACGTTTTTCCTGCAACAGACGACGCGGCACCTCTTTTGTCCCTTTCAGAATGAAGGTGTAGTTACCCGGCGTGTTGTTTTTGATCAGGCGAAAGGCTACGTTGTCGACATACGCATAGGTCGACAGCTCAGAGAGATCGCGACACATTAGGGTGAAGTTGTGGCCGTCTGGCAGCTGGCGGATGCGACAGATGCGCTCCATCGCCCCTTTATCCTCGATTTTACAGCCCAGCGCGTAGCCAGAATCGGTTGGGTAGACAATAACGCCACCTTTACGGACGATTTCCACAGCCTGATTAATCAGACGTGGCTGTGGGTTATCCGGATGGATATAGAAAAACTGACTCATACTTCCCTCTCTTCAATTTGCTGTGGCTGTTCCCAGAGCTGCCAGACGGGCTCAACGCCAGCGGGTAACCAGAGCTTGCGCCCCAGTTCAATCCACGCGCAGGGCTGATGGAAATCTGAACCCTGTGACCCAAGCAGGCCAAACTGACGGGCGTAGGTCGCGAGCTGCGAACGCTCATTGGGTGCCTGCTGACACTGGGCAACTTCCATCGCCTCACCGCCGGATTCGGCAAAGTGGGCCAGCAGCCTTTTCAGCCATTTAGCAGAAAGATTATACCGCCCCGGATGGGCCAATACGGCCTTACCACCAGAATGATGAATCACATCAATAGCTTGTTTTATTGTACACCACTGGGGAGGAACGTATCCGGTTTTCCCGCGAGCCAGATACTTTTTAAACACATTCGCCATGGTCGTCGCTTTACCGGCGTCAACCAGAAAACGGGCGAAATGGCCGCGCGTGACCGCCCCACCGTTCGCCAGCTTGCGCGCGCCTTCCAGCGCACCGGGGATATGCGCCTTCTCAAGACGCTCGCCTATCAACTCCGCGCGTTGATTGCGTCGTGCTTTTTGTTCTTGCAAAAATGCGCACATTGCCGGATGTTCTATATCAATATTCAGGCCAACGATATGAATTTCGTGGTTTTCCCAGAGCGTGGAGATCTCGACCCCGGGCACCAGATTTAGCGCCAGCCCGCTTCGGGCAATCTCGGCGCGCGCGGCGGGGATGGCGTCTGTTGTGTCGTGATCGGTTATTGCCAGCGTGCCGACACGCATTTCAACGGCGCGATGGACCAGGGCTTCGGGCGTCAGCAGGCCATCTGAAGCCTGCGTATGGCTGTGTAAATCATAAATTACGGCGTAGGTGGTATCGCTCAAAGCACTTCCCATAACAGTCTGGAGACATCTGAAGCACCTATGATACCGACTTACCGCGAAATACTGAAATCAGGGGTTGACAACACGCCATCGAACTAGTTAACTAGTACGCAAGTTCACACAAGAAAGGTATCTGAAAATGACAGCACATTTCGCTCTGCACGGTTGGTGGCGTACTTCCTGATCTTCGGGCAGTGTCACGCGTCTGCGAAAAGCAAACAGATACCCGGCCCGCTCCCAAGCGGGCTTTTTTTTGAACAGAATATGAGAATAACAACATGCAAAAAGCCAAACCCCACCTCGAACTGCTAACCTGCGAGGCGGCCTATCGCCATAACCCTACCGCGCTCTTTCATCAGGTGTGCGGTGCACGTCCTGCGACGCTGCTGCTGGAATCTGCTGATATCGACAGCAAGGACGATCTCAAAAGCCTGCTGCTGGTTGACAGCGCGCTGCGCATTACCGCATCGGGTGACACTGTCACTATTAAGGCGTTATCCGAGAATGGCGCGTCGCTGCTGCCGCTGCTGGATGCGGCTCTGCCTTCAGGCATTGAAAATGAGCGTCATCCGGACCTGCGAATTCTGCATTTCCCGCCGGTAAGCCAGTTGCTGGATGAAGATGCCCGCCTCTGCTCACTCTCCGTTTTCGACGCCTTCCGCCTGCTGCAAAATCTGGTCAATGTGCCGGAAGATGAGCGCGAAGCAATGTTCTTTGGCGGGCTGTTTGCTTACGACCTGGTTGCTGGCTTTGAAGATTTACCGGAAACCGAGCAGGGTAACCGCTGCCCGGACTACTGCTTCTACCTGGCCGAAACCCTGCTGGTGATCGATCATCAGAAAAAATACACCCGCATTCAGGCAAGCCTGTTCACGCCATCTGTGTCTGAGAAAAATCGCCTCGCGCAGCGCATCGCCCAACTGCAACAGCAGATGTCAGAAGCACCGCCCGCGCTCCCGGTGCAGCGTGTTGAAAAGATGACCTGCGAGGTGAGTCAGACCGACGATCAGTACGGCGCGGTGGTCCGTCAGATGCAAAAAGCGATTCGTGCCGGGGAGATTTTCCAGGTGGTGCCGTCCCGTCGCTTTTCACTGCCCTGCCCGTCGCCGCTGGCGGCTTACGATGTGCTGAAAAAGAGCAACCCAAGCCCGTACATGTTCTTTATGCAGGACAATGATTTCACTCTGTTCGGCGCGTCACCGGAAAGCTCCCTCAAGTACGACGCCACCAGCCGCCAGATTGAGATCTACCCGATAGCGGGAACCCGTCCACGCGGCCGTCGTGCCGATGGCTCCCTGGACCGCGATCTCGACAGCCGCATCGAACTGGAAATGCGTACCGACCACAAAGAGCTCTCCGAACACCTGATGCTGGTTGACCTGGCACGTAACGACCTGGCGCGTATTTGTACGCCGGGCAGCCGCTATGTGGCAGACCTGACCAAAGTCGACCGCTACTCCTTCGTCATGCATCTGGTATCCCGCGTGGTGGGTGAGCTGCGCCACGACCTCGACGTCCTGCACGCCTACCGCGCCTGCATGAACATGGGCACGTTGAGCGGCGCGCCGAAAGTCCGCGCCATGCAGCTGATTGCCGAAGCTGAAGGCCGCCGTCGCGGCAGCTACGGTGGCGCGGTGGGCTATTTCACCGCTCACGGTGACCTCGATACCTGCATCGTGATTCGCTCCGCCTACGTTGAGGACGGCATTGCTACCGTCCAGGCCGGGGCCGGGATTGTGCTGGATTCTGTTCCGCAGTCGGAAGCCGACGAAACCCGCAGTAAAGCGCGCGCGGTACTGCGCGCCATTGCTACCGCACACCATGCACAGGAGATTTTCTGATGGCTGACATTCTGCTGCTCGATAATATCGATTCCTTTACCTACAACCTGGCAGATCAGCTGCGTGCGAATGGGCACAACGTCGTTATCTATCGCAACCACGTTCCGGCCCAGACGCTGATTGACCGTCTGGCGACCATGCAAAACCCGGTGCTGATGCTCTCCCCGGGGCCAGGCGCACCGAGCGAAGCGGGCTGTATGCCTGAGCTGTTGACCCGTATGCGCGGCAAGCTGCCGATTATCGGCATCTGCCTCGGCCACCAGGCGATTGTCGAAGCCTACGGTGGTTACGTGGGTCAGGCGGGGGAGATCCTGCATGGTAAAGCGTCAAGCATTGAACATGACGGTCAGGCGATGTTTGCCGGTCTGCCGAACCCGCTTCCGGTAGCGCGTTACCACTCGCTGGTCGGCAGCAATATTCCGGCCGGGCTGACGATTAACGCCTCGTTTGAAGGGATGGTGATGGCGGTGCGTCACGATGCGGATCGCGTCTGCGGGATGCAGTTCCACCCGGAATCTATCCTGACGTCTAACGGCGCGCGCCTGCTGGAGCAAACGCTCAACTGGGCGCTGCAAAAGCTGGAGCAGACCAACACCCTGCAACCGATTCTGGAAAAACTGTATCAGGCCCAGACCCTGAGCCAGCAGGAGAGCCACCAGCTTTTCTCCGCCGTCGTGCGCGGCGAGCTGAAGCCTGAGCAGCTGGCCGCTGCGCTGGTGAGCATGAAAGTGCGCGGCGAAAGCCCGCAGGAGATCGCCGGTGCGGCAACCGCGCTGCTGGAAAATGCCGCCCCGTTCCCGCGCCCGGACTATCCGTTTGCCGATATCGTTGGGACCGGTGGCGACGGCAGCAACAGCATCAATATTTCGACCGCCAGCGCCTTTGTGGCGGCGGCATGCGGACTGAAAGTGGCGAAGCACGGCAACCGCAGCGTGTCCAGCCGTTCCGGATCGTCCGACCTGCTGGCGGCTTTCGGTATCAACCTGGACATGAACGCCGAGCGTTCCCGTGAAGCGCTGGATGACCTGGGCGTCTGTTTCCTGTTTGCGCCGAAGTATCACACCGGTTTCCGCCACGCGATGCCCGTTCGCCAGCAGCTTAAAACCCGGACGCTGTTTAATGTGCTCGGTCCACTCATTAACCCGGCGCACCCGCCGCTGGCGCTGATTGGCGTTTACAGTCCGGAGCTGGTCCTGCCGATTGCGGAGACGCTGCGCGTCCTCGGTTACCAACGCGCCGCCGTGGTACACAGCGGCGGGATGGATGAAGTTTCCCTGCATGCGCCCACGCTGGTGGCCGAACTGAATAACGGCGAAGTGCTGAACTATCAGCTTGAGGCCGCTGATTTCGGGTTGACCCCGTACCATCAGGACGCCCTGGCGGGCGGCACGCCGGAAGAAAACCGTGACATTCTCACGCGCTTATTACAAGGTAAAGGTGAGGCCGCCCATGAGGCCGCCGTGGCGGCCAACGTAGCCATGCTGATGCGTTTACATGGCGAGGAAGATCTGAAAGCCAACGCCCAAAAAGTTCTGGACGTACTGCGCTCCGGTGCAGCTTACGATCGCGTTACCGCACTTGCGGCAAGAGGGTAAATAATGCAGACCGTTTTAGCGAAAATCGTCGCCGATAAGGCCATCTGGGTGGAAGCCCGTAAGCAACAGCAGCCGCTCGCCAGTTTTCAGAATGACGTCGTTCCGAGCAGCCGTCGTTTCTATGATGCCCTCCAGGGCGCGCGTACCGCGTTTATTCTGGAGTGTAAAAAAGCGTCTCCGTCCAAAGGCGTGATCCGTGACGATTTCGACCCGGCGCGTATTGCCGGTATCTACAAGCATCATGCGTCTGCCATTTCTGTGCTGACGGATGAGAAATATTTCCAGGGCAGCTTCGATTTTCTGCCCGTAGTCAGCGGCATCGCGCCGCAGCCGATTCTGTGCAAAGACTTTATTATCGACCCGTATCAGATCTGGCTGGCGCGCTTTTACCAGGCCGATGCCTGCCTGCTGATGCTCTCCGTGCTGGATGACGAACAGTATCGCCAGCTCTCCGCCGTCGCGCACAGCCTGAATATGGGCGTGCTTACCGAAGTGAGCAACGAAGAGGAGCTGGAGCGCGCCATCGCGCTGGAAGCCAAAGTGGTCGGCATTAACAACCGCGACCTGCGCGACCTGTCGATTGACCTCAACCGTACGCGCCAGCTTGCGCCGCGTCTGGGTGCGGGCGTCACGGTGATCAGCGAATCCGGAATCAACAGCTACGCTCAGGTGCGCGAACTCAGCCACTTTGCCAACGGTTTCCTGATCGGTTCCGCGATGATGGAACACGACGATCTTAATGCGGCCGTGCGCCGTGTGCTGCTGGGTGAGAACAAAGTTTGCGGCCTGACCCGTGAACAGGATGCGCAGGCGGCGTATGAGGCGGGCGCAATCTATGGTGGTCTGATCTTTGTTGAGTCCTCTCCTCGCGCCGTTAATGAAGAACAGGCGCGCAAGGTGATTGCGGCTGCGCCACTGAGCTACGTGGGCGTGTTCCGCAATGCGGATATTAACGACGTTGCGGCGAAAGCGGACGCGTTATCCCTGAGCGCGGTTCAGCTACATGGCGATGAAGATCAGACATACATCGATGCTCTGCGACATGTTCTGGCACCTCAGGTTCAGATCTGGAAAGCGCAAAGCGTTGGCGCCATCCTGCCCGCGCGTAACCTTACGCATGTTGATAAATACGTGCTCGACAACGGCCAGGGCGGCACGGGGCAGCGTTTCGACTGGTCACTGCTGCGTGGCGAAGTGCTGGACAATGTCCTGCTGGCGGGGGGATTAAGCCCCGATAACTGTGTGGAAGCAGCCAAAACCGGCTGCGCCGGCCTCGATTTCAATTCAGGCGTAGAGTCCCAACCGGGCATAAAAGACGCCAGCAAGCTGGCATCGGTATTTAAAACTCTACGTGCATATTAAGGAAGAGAAGATGACGACATTACTTAACCCGTATTTTGGTGAGTTTGGTGGGATGTACGTCCCACAAATCCTGATGCCCGCGCTGCGCCAGCTGGAAGAAGCGTTCGTGAGCGCGCAGAAAGATCCGGCGTTTCAGGCGGAGTTTACTGACCTGCTGAAAAACTACGCCGGTCGTCCGACGGCACTGACCAAATGCCGCAACCTGACCGAAGGCACCAGAACCACGCTCTACCTTAAACGTGAAGATCTGCTGCACGGCGGCGCGCATAAAACTAATCAGGTGCTTGGCCAGGCTCTGCTCGCCAAACGTATGGGTAAAACCGAAATTATCGCCGAAACCGGCGCGGGCCAGCACGGCGTGGCCTCTGCCCTCGCCAGCGCCCTGCTCGGCCTGAAGTGCCGCATCTATATGGGGGCGAAAGACGTTGAACGCCAGTCGCCTAACGTGTTCCGTATGCGTCTGATGGGGGCGGAAGTGATCCCTGTGCACAGCGGTTCTGCCACGCTGAAAGATGCCTGTAATGAAGCGCTGCGCGACTGGTCTGGCAGCTACGAAACCGCCCACTATATGCTCGGTACCGCGGCAGGCCCACACCCGTTCCCGACCATCGTGCGTGAATTCCAGCGCATGATCGGTGAAGAGACTAAAGCGCAGATCCTCGAAAAAGAGGGTCGCCTGCCGGATGCGGTGATCGCCTGCGTTGGCGGCGGATCTAACGCCATCGGCATGTTTGCCGATTTTATCGACGAAACCAGCGTTGGGCTGATTGGCGTTGAGCCTGCCGGCCACGGCATTGAAACGGGTGAGCACGGTGCGCCGCTGAAGCATGGCCGCGTGGGGATCTACTTCGGCATGAAGGCCCCGATGATGCAGACCGATGAAGGGCAGATTGAGGAGTCTTACTCAATCTCTGCCGGGCTGGATTTCCCGTCCGTAGGGCCGCAGCACGCGTTCCTCAACAGCACCGGCCGCGCGGATTATGTCTCCATCACCGATGACGAAGCGCTGGAGGCCTTCAAAACGCTGTGCCGCAATGAAGGGATCATCCCGGCGCTGGAGTCTTCCCACGCGCTGGCGCACGCGCTGAAAATGATGAAGGAAAACCCGGAAAAAGAGCAGCTGCTGGTGGTAAACCTTTCCGGTCGCGGTGACAAAGATATCTTCACCGTTCACGATATTCTGAAAGCACGAGGGGAAATCTGATGGAACGCTACGACAACGCATTTTCACAACTGAAAGCCCGCCAGGAAGGCGCTTTCGTTCCCTTCGTGACGCTGGGCGACCCCGGTCCGGAGCTGTCGCTGAAGATTATCGATACCCTGATTGACGCCGGTGCCGACGCGCTGGAGTTGGGGATTCCGTTCTCCGATCCGCTGGCGGATGGCCCGACAATCCAGAATGCGACGCTTCGCGCGTTTGCTGCGGGCGTGACGCCGGGCCAGTGCTTCGAAATGCTGGCGGCGATCCGCCAGAAGCACCCGACCATTCCGATCGGCCTGCTGATGTACGCCAACCTGGTGTTCAGCCGCGGTATTGATGCGTTTTACGCAGAGTGCGCCCGCGTGGGCGTTGACTCCGTGCTGGTGGCTGACGTGCCCGTTGAAGAGTCTGCGCCGTTCCGTCAGGCGGCGATGCGCCACAACGTCGCGCCGATTTTCATCTGTCCACCGAATGCTGATGACGATCTGTTGCGCCAGATTGCCTCTTACGGACGGGGTTACACTTACCTGCTCTCCCGTGCGGGCGTCACCGGTGCGGAAAACAAAGCCGCGCTTCCGCTGCATCATCTGGTGGAGAAGCTGGCAGAATACCATGCTGCACCGCCGCTTCAGGGCTTTGGGATTTCCTCTCCGGATCAGGTTACTGCGGCGATTGACGCGAAAGCCGCCGGGGCCATTTCCGGTTCGGCTATCGTGAAAATCATCGAGAAGAATGTGGATAAGCCAGAGCAGATGCTGGCTGAGTTACACGCATTCGTCACATCCATGAAAGCGGCCACACACAAGGCGTAACCGTTAACACCGTCTGGCCCCGGCGTCAGGCGGTTTTCCCTTATCTCTTCCTGAAAGAAGCAGGTCAAAATTGATCCTGTCGATATTTTCGGTGTGAATGACTTTTCAAACTTTCGCGTAAGCGTATGATCTGGGCTCTTTTTAGCGTTACCCTTCTGAGTTCAGAGGTTATTCATGTCCTGGCATTCCTTCAAACAGACTTACCTGGTTAAGTTCTGGTCACCTGTTCCGGCCGTTATCGCGGCAGGCATTCTCTCTACCTATTATTTCGGTATTACCGGCACCTTCTGGGCTGTTACGGGCGAGTTTACCCGCTGGGGTGGGCAGCTATTACAGCTGGCAGGCGTTCATGCCGAAGAGTGGGGTTACTTCAAACTGATCCATCTTGAGGGCTCACCGCTGACCCGCATCGACGGAATGATGATCATTGGCATGTTTGGCGGATGTTTTGCGGCCGCGCTGTGGGCCAACAACGTTAAGTTGCGCATGCCGAAAAGCCGCATCCGCATTATGCAGGCCGTGGTCGGCGGTATCATTGCCGGGTTTGGCGCCCGCCTGGCGATGGGCTGTAATCTGGCCGCGTTCTTTACCGGTATTCCGCAGTTCTCGCTGCATGCCTGGTTCTTTGCCGTCGCCACCGCCATAGGCTCATATTTCGGTGCAAAGTTCACCCTGCTGCCACTGTTCCGCATTCCGGTGAAAATGACGAAAGTTAGCGCTGCATCTCCGTTAACGCAAAAACCCGATCAGGCGCGTCGTCGCTTCCGCCTCGGTATGCTGGTCTTTTTTGCTATGGTTGCCTGGGCGATTTGCACGGCGATGAATCAGCCCAAACTCGGTCTGGCCATGCTGTTCGGCGTCGGCTTTGGTCTGCTGATTGAACGCGCGCAGATCTGCTTTACCTCCGCGTTTCGCGATATGTGGATCACCGGACGTACCATGATGGCGAAAGCCATTATTGCCGGGATGGCCGTGAGCGCGATCGGGATCTTTAGCTATGTTCAGCTCGGCGTTGAGCCGAAAATCATGTGGGCCGGTCCTAATGCGGTCATTGGCGGGCTGCTGTTTGGTTTTGGCATCGTACTGGCGGGCGGGTGCGAAACTGGCTGGATGTATCGCGCCGTGGAAGGCCAGGTGCATTACTGGTGGGTTGGTCTGGGTAACGTGATTGGCTCAACCCTCCTGGCGTACTACTGGGATGACGTCTCTCCAGTACTGGCAACCAACTGGGACAGGGTCAATTTGCTGAATACCTTTGGTCCACTCGGGGGGCTCATGGTGACCTACGCCCTGCTGCTTATCGCCTTCTTACTGGTTATTGCGCAAGAAAAGCGCTTCTTCCGGCGTGCCACCGTCAAAACTGAAACTCAGGAGAATGCCGCATGAAAGAGATCGTGCCTGATTATCGTCTCGATATGGTGGGTGAACCCTGCCCTTACCCGGCCGTTGCCACGCTTGAGGCGTTACCGCAGCTTAAGAAAGGTGAAATTCTGGAAGTGGTGAGCGATTGCCCCCAGTCGATCAATAACATTCCGCTTGATGCCAAAAATCACGGCTATACCGTGCTGGATATCCAGCAGGACGGACCAACGATTCGTTATTTAATTCAGAAGTGATTTCACGATCGAAAAAGGCCTCTCAGAGGCCTTATCTAGTTTACTGGCTTTGGCCACCGTCGTCGTCTGAGTTTCGGCAGGCATGAATGAGTGGTGAGACGTGTTCCGCAAACGGAACAGATAGCACCGTGAGGTAGGCTATGTGCTGGGCTGAACGTCGTGAACTGAAACTGTTTACCTGCACAAACCGGACATTCAAATTTGATGTTGGGGATATCCCCTCCAGCCAGGTATGTGGAACAACCACCATACAGCAATCCCCGGCTGACCGGGGATATATCTTCTGTCAGAAACGATAACCCGCTGAGAACATAAATACCCACGGATCCAGACGGGTACTGATACTCTGCTGCTCACCGCTAGCTTTAAAGCGCACGTCTGTATCAATGTCCATATACCAGACCGAGGCGTTGATCAGCCAGTCACGGTTAATCAGATAATCCAGACCAACCTGCCCCGCCATGCCCCACGAGTCTTTCAGGCTGAGATCGGATAGCCCAGCCTCTTTACCGGTATCGTTAAATTTCTCATCAAAGAAGGTGGTGTAGTTAACGCCTGCACCAATATAAGGGCGTAACTTGCTGCTGGAATCGCCGAAGTACCACTGCGCCATCAGGGTTGGTGGTAAATGGTGCACCGTAGCAATGTCCCCGGTCGGCCCTAAACCGACGCGGTGACGGAATGGCGTGGCGGCCAGAAGCTCAACGCCAATGTTATCCGTAGCCATATACGTGAATGTCAGGCCTAACTGGGTGTTATTGCTGACGCTAAACCCGCCCATACCCAGTACATTGTCGGAACCTTCCGTTGGACGCACCGTTGCCGAACCGGCACGAATAAAGAATTCACCTGCTTCATGCGCGTACGCGCCGCCAGAGAGACTGCTTAAGATAAGGGCTGCCACCGCTAATTTTTTCATATCCGCTCCATCGTTGTGGTTTTAATTGCGGAGGAGAATATACTCACAAATGAGTAATAAGTGATCTAACACAGATCACATTAAAACCAGTAAGTTAACATTCATTGATCTAGGTTAATTTTTGGTGACGCCTCATAAAGCAATAAGTTGTTACCGCGTCAATTTTTGGCATTTCATAGTTAAAAAATTTTCTGTTTTTCCTCTCTTGCGCTTCCTGTAGCGGCTGGATAATTTATCGCTCTCACAATCTGATTTGATGCGTTCTACTTTTGCAGGTGTGCCATGAGTGATCATAACCCGTGCATGACGTGCGGAGCCTGTTGTGCGTATTTTCGAGTCTCTTTCTACTGGGCTGAAGCCAGCGATGGCGGCGGCACCGTTCCGGTTGATCTCACTGAACCCTTGACCCCTTTCCTGCGTTGCATGCGCGGCACCAACCAAAAACAGAGCCGCTGTGTGGCACTGCAAGGTGAACCTGGGGTATCCACCCGCTGTTCCATTTACGCGGATCGCCCCAGCCCGTGCCGCACTTTCGCGATGTCGGGAGAGGATGGACAGGTCAATGAGGCATGCAATCGCGCCCGCGCCCGCTATGGATTACCGCCGCTTTACAAAGATATGCTTTTCCATACAAGCCTTGATGCTGCCACCAGCGTGTTATCCGGTGTACAATTGCCGGCTAATTAACACCTGCAATACTCAAGGAGAGTGCATGTCTATCACGGCGAAGTCTGTCTACCGTGACACGGGAAATTTTTTCCGCAATCAGTTCGTTACTTTTTTACTGATCGCGTTGTTGTGCGCCTTTATTACGGTGGTGCTGGGTCATGCGTTCTCACCCAGTGATGAACAGATTGCCTCGCTGAGCCAGGGGGATCATCTTGCAGGCAGCGCAGGGTTATTTGACCTTGTGCAGAATATGACGCCAGAGCAACAGCAAATCTTGCTGCGTGCATCTGCGGCATCTACCTTCTCGGGGCTGATCGGCAACGCCATTCTGGCGGGTGGCGTGTTGCTGATGATCCAGCTGGTGTCTGCCGGCCAACGCGTCAGCGCGTTACGTGCCATCGGGGCCAGTGCTCCGGTGCTGCCGAAACTGTTTATCCTCATCTTCCTGACCACGCTGCTGGTCCAGATGGGGATAATGTTGGTTGTCGTTCCGGGCGTGCTGCTGGCTATCGTGCTTTCATTTGCGCCAGTAATGGTTGTGCAGGACAAAATGGGTATTTTCACCGCCATGCGCAGCAGCATAAGGCTCGCGTGGGCGAATATGCGTCTGGTCGCCCCGGCCGTTATCAGCTGGTTGCTGGCCAAGACTCTACTGTTGCTGTTTGCGCCGAATTTTGCGGTATTAACGCCAAACGTCGGCGCGGTTGTCGCCAATACGCTGAGCAATCTGATTTCAGCTGTACTGCTGGTCTATTTGTTCCGCCTGTACATGTTAATTCGTCAGTAACCGGGATCGCAGAATGAAGCAGTTTCTTGATTTTTTACCGCTGATCGTATTTTTCGCTTTTTATAAGCTGTACGACATCTATGCCGGCACGCTGGCGCTGATTGTGGCAACGGCTGTGGTGCTGATTTACAGCTGGGTTCGCTATCGCAAAGTTGAAAAGATGGCGCTCATCACTTTCCTGATGGTGGCGGTGTTTGGTGGTCTGACGTTGTTCTTCCACAATGATGAATTTATCAAATGGAAGGTCACAGTGATTTACGGCCTGTTTGCGGGCGCGCTGCTCATCAGCCAGTGGGTGATGAAGAAGCCGCTGATCCAGCGCATGCTGGGGAAAGAACTGACGCTGCCGCAGGCTGTGTGGGGGCGTCTGAATATCGCCTGGGCGCTATTTTTTATTCTGTGTGGTCTGGCGAATATCTATATCGCATTCTGGCTGCCGCAGAATATCTGGGTCAACTTCAAGGTGTTTGGCCTGACGGCGCTGACCCTTATCTTCACCCTACTCAGCGGCGTTTATATTTATCGCCACATGCCGCAGGATGACAAGCACTGATCCTTCTGGCCAGATCGTCACGCGGTCTGGCCTCTTTTCCCGCCTTCCCTTTTCTCCACAACCTTCCTGCGAAAATGACTGAATCATGAAGATTTTATGGAGATTGCTGTCGCTTTATTGTAATGAGAATCACTATCATTAATATTCTTCATCGCATTTTTAACAAATGGAAATGAGTTGATGAATAACATAATAAGATTTGCCCCGGCTACACTTACGCTCGCCATTCTTTCAACGCTATACCAGAGCGCGCACGCAGCGGAAGATCCTCTCGCCGATGGTGAAACAATGGTCGTTCAGGCAACCGCTGAAGAGGCCCTAAAGCAACAGCCGGGGGTTTCCATCATCACGGCAAAGGACATAGAAAAGGATCCACCGGTTAACGATCTTTCGGAAATTATTCGCAAAATGCCCGGGGTTAACCTCACCGGAAACAGCGCGACAGGCAGTCGTGGTAACAACCGTCAGATCGACATCCGCGGTATGGGGCCAGAGAACACGCTGATTCTGATTGACGGTGTGCCGGTGACGTCACGTAACTCGGTGCGCTACAGCTGGCGCGGGGAGCGCGACACCCGCGGGGACACCAACTGGGTTCCGCCAGAGATGGTTGAGCGTATTGAAGTGCTCCGGGGACCAGCTGCCGCCCGCTATGGTTCGGGGGCTGCCGGCGGCGTCGTCAACATCATTACCAAACGCCCGTCCAACGACTGGCACGGCTCCCTCTCCCTGTACACTAACCAGCCTGAAAATGATAAAGAGGGGGCGACGAAACGCGCTAATTTTGATCTGAGCGGCCCCCTCGCGGGCGATGCGTTAACGATGCGCCTGTACGGGAACATCAACAAAACCGACGCAGATGCTCAGGACATCAACACCGCGCAAAACGGCTCTTACGCCGCCGGGCGAGAGGGCGTACGTAACAAGGACATTAATGCCCTGCTCTCCTGGAAACTCACGCCACAGCAGATTATCGATTTCGACTACAGCTACAGCCGCCAGGGCAATATCTACGCGGGTGATACTCAATACAGCAACAGCAACGTCAGCCCTGACGGTCTGGTGTCGTCCCTGTATGGTCACGAAACCAACCGAATGTACCGCCAGTCTTATGGCATTACGCACAACGGCATCTGGGACTGGGGTCAGTCAAAGTTCGGGGTTTATTATGAAAAGACCAACAACACCCGACTGGAAGAAGGCTCTACGGGCAAAGTTGAAGGGATGATCAATAGCGATAAATACGATACCAGCCGGCTGGAATCATACCGTTCAACGGGTGAACTGAACATTCCTTTCTTCTGGCTGGTCGAACAGACGCTAACCGTGGGTGCAGAATGGAACCGTGATGAACTGAACGATCCGGCCTCAATGCAGTCGACAAATGTGTCGGGAGAAGTGATTAACGGCGTTCCCGGCACGGCTTCTGAGCGCAACAGCAAAAACAGCGCTGACCTCACCGGCATCTATCTTGAGGACAATATTGAAGCGCGTCAGGGCACCAACCTGATCCCAGGGCTCCGCTTTGATTATCACAATCAATTTGGCAGCAACTGGAGTCCGAGCCTGAACCTCTCTCAGGATTTGGGTGATATGTTCAAGGTTAAAGCGGGTATCGCTCGGGTATTTAAAGCGCCAAACTTGTATCAATCCAGCGAAGGCTATCTGCTTTCCACCCGCGGTAATGGCTGCCCGAATAACGTTTCCGAAGGAAGCTGTTACCTGTTAGGTAACCCGGATCTGGATCCGGAAATAAGCGTGAACAAAGAGATCGGCCTGGCCTTTGCCCTGGAAGGCTACGAGGCTGGAATTACCTGGTTCCGCAATGATTACAAAAACAAGATCGTTTCAGGAACGGACGTGCTGGGGCAGACAAGCAGCGGCGCAAATATCCTGCAATGGGAGAACGGCGGTAAGGCCGTTGTTGAAGGGCTGGAAGGCAACCTCACCGTCCCTGTTATTCGCGACACGCTAACCTGGCGTACTAATGCGACGTATATGATTCAGTCTGAAAGTAAAGACACCGGTAATCCGTTGTCGATTATCCCCAAATATACCGTCAACACCATGCTGGACTGGGAGGTTAACAGCAAGCTTTCAGCCAACGTAAGCTGGACGATGTACGGCCGCCAGAAGCCCAGAGAAAACGCTGAAATCCGCAAAGAGGAAAATGCGATGTCCAACAGAGAGATCGGCGCGTATTCCATCGTGGGTATCGGCAGTAACTATCAGCTGACCAAAAACCTGCGCCTGAACGCCGGCATCAGCAACCTCTTTGACAAGCAGATTTACCGTGAAAATGACGGTGCATCTACCTATAACGAACCGGGCCGCGCCTATTACGCTGGCGTAACCATGTCCTTCTGACCTTCAGGCGCCCGCGCTGCGGGCGCTAACCCTATTCTCTCCAGCCAGAAATCATAGTAGCATCCCGCCTGAAGTCTTCAGTTACGAGTTTAAAAACAATGACAACAAATGACGCCCCACAGGGCGAACTGGTTTTACGCACACTGGCAATGCCTGCGGATACGAATGCCAATGGCGATATTTTTGGCGGCTGGTTAATGTCGCAGATGGATATGGGCGGTGCAATCCTGGCAAAAGAGATTGCACACGGGCGCGTGGTAACCGTCCGGGTCGATGGCATGACCTTCCTGCGCCCTGTCGCGGTGGGGGACGTGGTGTGCTGTTACGCACGCTGCGTAAAACGCGGCAATACGTCTATCTCCATTAACATTGAAGTATGGGTGAAAAAAGTCTCTTCTGAACCGATTGGTCAGCGCTATAAGGCGACGGAGGCCCTGTTCATCTACGTGGCAGTGGATAGCGACGGTAAGCCCCGCCAGCTCCCACGGAGCTGATCCTCAGGTAAAAAAAAGCCTCCTTGCGGAGGCTTCTTTTATTCCATCTGTGCCCCGCCGTTCAGGCGGAAGACAATATTTACAATCAACCCATTGCCGGGTTTACCGGCTTCATAACGCCACCTGCGCATGGCCGATTTAACTTCGCGTTCAAACATATTCGCCGGCTGTGCGGACAGGATTTCCACGTTATCCACACGTCCATCAGCCGTAACGTCGAATTTCACCCGTACACGCCCTTCAATACGTAACGCCTGAGCACGTGCCGGATACTGCGGCTGGTTACGGCTCAGCGCGCGCGGGCCCGCTGGCGCCGTTACCGTCGGTTTTGTCGCGGTCGTGGTGTTACTCATCAGCGGACGTGACGGGGCGGCATTTTCAACCGGCTGCGTGGTGCGTGGCTCAACCGGACGCACTTCGCGTTTCGGACGCTCTTCCACCTTTTTGACCGGCTTGGGTTTTGGCTTCGGCTTAGGTTTCGGCTCTGGCTTATGGATCACCACCGGCGCTTCTTTTGGCGGTTCAGGAATCGGCTCGGGTTCCGGCTCGGGTTCAACAACGGGCTGTGGCGGCGGCGGCGCAACCTGCGGCGGTTCAAGATCCGCGGGCGATACCATGGTCACAGAAATTGGCTGCGCTGGCGCTGGCATTTCAATAACCTGATGAACCGAGGTATAGAGCAGACCCGCCACGACAGCACCGTGAATAACGACGGAAAGCAGCGTCGGCCATGGAAAGCGGCGAGGTAAATCAAGGGTCATCGAAGTCATAATCATCAACGTTAAAAAACCGAACCTCGATTTTAAATGCAAATAGCAATCATATTCAATAAGACACTTTGTCCTGGCGCAATTTAAGCGTATAAGAGGGCAAAAAAGGGGCATCCAGATCAGGGTTTTAACATTGTTATTATCTTTACATTGCAGTCATTTGTGCTTTCACATAACGTAAATGTCACTTTTACCGGTTAAGGAGCTTTGCCGTGCTTTATGTGATTTACGCTGAAGATGTACCTGATTCTCTGGAAAAACGTGTTTCCGTTCGCCCTGCCCATCTGGCGCGTTTACAGCTGCTACAGGATGAAGGTCGGTTGCTGACCGCAGGCCCGATGCCTGCCGTTGACAGCAACGATCCGGGAGCAGCGGGTTTTACCGGCTCCACGGTGATTGCCGAGTTTGAATCTCTGGAAGCCGCGCAGGCTTGGGCAGAAGCAGACCCGTACGTCGCAGCCGGCGTGTACGAGAAAGTCACGGTTCGCCCGTATAAAAAAGTGTTCTGAAATGAAAGGCTCCCTCAGGAGCCTTTTCTTCATTCAGTGCAGCGACGCCAGCCTCGCCGCAAATCCAACAAACAGCAGGCCTATCAACCCGTTCCCCAGCTTCGCCAGTTTCTTTTTGGTTTTCAGGTAACGCGTGACAAACGCGCCTGAGAAAATGAGGAAGCTCATGTACATGAAGCTGATTAGCTCAAGCGTTGTGGCGAGGATCAGGAACGACGTGCCGGTATTCTTCGCATTGACATCAATGAACTGCACGAAGAACGATACGTAAAAGAGAATCGCTTTCGGGTTCGTCAGGCTCAGCACCAGCGAACGCTTAAGGATCGCGCTTGCCGGTTCGGCGCTACTTTCGTGCGCATTTTTTTGACGTGTCATAACGGACCAGAGCATTTTTCCGCCGAGCCACAGCAGATAAAACGCCCCAAGATAGCGGACAATATTAAATAATACCGGAGTGGTCTGGATCAACGCGGCAACGCCCGCCCAGGCCAGAAACATCAGCACGGCATCACCAATAAACACACCGGTGGCTGCCAGATAGCCTTTCTTAACGCCGTGGCCAATCCCTGTTTTCAGCACAAACAAGGTGTTCGGTCCTGGAACCAGCACGATAAAAAATGCGCCGACAACATAGGTCCAGAAATTCAGTACACCAAACTCCGCAAACACGTCTCACTCCTTTTGCTCAAAAACAGCGGGGATACCGGTAATTACGGTATCCCCTGAATCAGTTGCGCTATTGTACGCCGTTATAACCATCAAGATAAGTCGCGGCCAGTTCGTTACCAAATAATATGGCGTCTTTACTGTCCATGTCCGAAGACCATTTATCCTTCGCGTTGCCTGCGTACAATTCCTGCGACTTCGCATTTTCTTTCAGCTGATCGCGAATGCTTTGCGCGTATTCACTGGCTTCAGCCTGAGTCCGCCCTTCCGCACGGTCAGCTTTGCCCCGGGCATAAAGCTCGCGGAACTGCGCTACGTTCAGGTGATAATTTTTCTGCACGCTGGAGGTGTAATTGCCGCCAGTAAAGCTGGACTGATGCGACACGAAATAAAACGCGTGCCGTTCGGGTGAGGTTTTGCTACTGGCACAACCGCTTAATACTGCAATCCCGAAGAGTGCTGCCATCACTTTTACGTTCATCCTTTTTTCCTTTAATAAAGCCAATGTATTCCCCACGCAAAAACATAATCTGCCAATGAGGAAAATGACGAAAGTCCTAAACCTTCCCTGAGCGCATCCAGCGCCAAAAGTGCAATAAAAATCCAGAGATAAGGATTCATCTTTTAATATCATGACGTTATGGGGACGTAGTATATCGTGGAAAGCAGACGGGAGGAGACTGCAAAGATTAATAGTCTGGATGTTTAATGGGCACCTTTACGGTGCCCCTCATGCTTTTCAGATATCCTGGACCGCGAACAGCAGCGCGTTACGGTGTCTGTTCAGGCCACATTTTCTGATGGCGTGGATACGCATATTGCGGCGGGATTGTGCTTCCAGCCAACGAGCCTTACGACGACTCACCTGTCGCAACATGCGCCAGCGCCCTACTTCAGTTCTACTGCGCTTCATGTCTACAACTCTTTCTCTAACAGAGATGCCATTATATGCCTAAGCAGGCGGCAAACCAGCGCTTTTATCTGCCGTTTTTATTTGCCAGATGAATCCTGATGCGTAAACTCATAACAATACGCTTTCAAAAGGATTTTTTATTTATGACAACCTTCTACACCGTGGTGAGTTGGCTGGTCATTTTAGGATACTGGCTGTTAATTGCCGGGGTGACGTTGCGCATTCTGATGAAACGCAGAGCGGTGCCTTCCGCCATGGCCTGGCTTCTGATTATCTACATTCTGCCGCTGGTGGGCATCATCGCCTATCTCTCTTTCGGTGAACTTCATCTGGGTAAACGCCGGGCCGAACGCGCCCGTGCCATGTGGCCCTCCACGGCAAAATGGCTTGCCGACCTTAAAGCCTGCAAGCATATCTTCGCCGAAGAGAACAGCAGCGTGGCCGCATCTTTGTTCAAGCTGTGCGAACGCCGCCAGGGCATTGCTGGGGTAAAAGGCAATCAGCTGCAACTGATGACCTCTTCCGATGACGTGATGCAGGCGCTGATCCGTGATATCCAGCTCGCCCGGCATAATATCGAGATGGTGTTTTATATCTGGCAGCCGGGCGGCATGGCGGACCAGGTCGCCGAATCGCTGATGGCCGCTGCACGTCGCGGTATCCACTGCCGCCTGATGCTGGACTCCGCCGGCAGCGTGGCCTTTTTCCGTAGCCCGTGGGCAGGCATGATGCGCAACGCCGGTATCGAGGTGGTCGAGGCGCTGAAAGTGAATCTTATGCGCGTCTTTCTGCGCCGCATGGATCTTCGTCAGCACCGGAAAATGGTTCTGATCGATAACTATATCGCCTACACCGGCAGCATGAACATGGTCGACCCCCGCTTCTTTAAACAGGATTCCGGCGTGGGGCAATGGATCGATTTGATGGCTCGCATGGAAGGCCCGGTGGCAACCTCTATGGGCATCGTCTATTCGTGCGACTGGGAAATTGAAACCGGTAAACGCATTCTTCCCCCGCCGCCGGATGGCAATATCATGCCGTTTGAGGAAGCCAGCGGGCACACTATCCACACTATCGCCTCCGGTCCTGGCTTCCCGGAAGATCTGATCCATCAGGCACTGCTTACCGCCGCGTACTCAGCGCGGGAATATCTGATCATGACCACGCCCTATTTCGTCCCCAGCGACGACCTTCTGCACGCCATCTGTACAGCGGCACAGCGCGGAGTGGATGTGAGCATTATTATGCCGCGCAAGAACGATTCGCTGCTGGTCGGGTGGGCAAGTCGCGCGTTCTTTAGTGAGCTGCTGGCCGCGGGCGTTAAAATCTATCAGTTCGAAGGCGGTCTGTTACACACCAAGAGCGTGCTGGTAGACGGAGAGCTGAGCCTGGTGGGTACCGTCAACCTCGATATGCGCAGTCTGTGGCTGAATTTTGAAATTACGCTGGTCATTGATGACGCCGGTTTCGGCGGCGATCTGGCGGCGGTTCAGGATGATTATATCTCCCGCTCACGCCTGCTGGACGCCAGACTGTGGGCGAAACGTCCGCTGTGGCAGCGAATTGCCGAACGACTGTTTTACTTCTTTAGTCCGTTGCTGTAAAACGTGCCCAACGATGTTTAACAGGTAGTCATCATGGAAATGGATCTGAACAATCGCCTGACCGAAGACGAAACGCTCGAACAGGCCTACGATATTTTTCTCGAGCTGGCGGTCGATAATCTCGACCCTGCTGACGTCATTCTTTTCAACCTGCAATTTGAAGAGCGTGGCGGTGCTGAGCTGTTCGATCCGTCTGAAGACTGGGCCGAACACGTCGATTTTGATCTCAACCCGGACTTCTTCGCTGAGGTGGTAATTGGCCTGGCAGATGAAGACGGCGGAGAAATTAACGACATCTTTGCCCGCGTCCTGCTGTGCCGCGAGAAAGACCATAAGCTGTGCCATATTCTCTGGCGCGAATAATAAAAAAGGCTGCCCGCGCAGCCTTTTTTATTTAATCCGGCAAGGCATTTCCACAGCGGTGACAAAACCGCGCCCCGGGTTCATGATTTCCCTGCTGACAATTCGGACATTTGCGTTGCTGCTTGCTGTTCTGGAAGGCGCTGCTCATATGGGTGGTAATTAGCCCCGTCGGTATCGCTATTACCGAATAACCGATCAGAATAAGAATCGATGCCACAATACGTCCGAGCGGCGTATGCGGTGTAATATCGCCATAGCCCACGGTGGTCACCGTGACGATAGCCCAGTAAACCGACGCATTAAGCGTGGTAAACCCGTATTTTGGCCCTTCGATTAAATACATCAGGGAGCCAAAAACGATCATCACGATAGCAATAAACGAATAGAAGAGAATAAGCTGGTGGCGGGCGCTGACAATGGCGACCCAAAAAACCCTCAGCGACGGCATAAAGCGCAGCAGCTTCAAAATTCGTAACACACGAATCGCCCGCATTGCGCGCCAGGCAAACACATAATTCAGGCTGATCTCAGGCCACAGCCACATGACATACAGCGGCAGGATAGTGGCTAAATCAATAAATCCCCAGAAGCTGAAAACGTATTTCGCCGGATTTGGCCAGCTAATGACCCTCAGCACATACTCTGCGGTAAACACCAGCGTGACGATCAATTCCAGCCAGACAAAAACGTGCCACTCCTCATACGTCATGTGGTACTGCGTTCCGGCACCGGATTCGATAAAGATAATAATGACGCTAATCAGTGCAAATAAGCCACACAGACCCTCGAAACGGCGACCGGAAACCGTTTCTGGATCAAATAAAAGGTGATAAAGCCGCTGACGGGCCGACGTGAATAATCGCGACACATTAACCTCGAAAAAATAAGGGCTGACATCATGTCAGCCCTTGCGATTATAACGGGTCTACTTTCAGGCAGGAAACCGCATGTCGGAAACTGCCCTCCAGAACCGGCCGTGTTTTTGCACATTCCGGCCCGGCTATTGGGCATCGCGTACGGAATACGCAGCCTGAAGGCGGGTTGATTGGCGAAGGCAGTTCACCTTCCAGAAGCTGAATGGTTTTATTTTTTTCCAGATCGGGATCCGGAACGGGAACCGCAGACATCAGCGCTTTGGTATAAGGGTGCAGCGGATTATGGTACACCTCATCATACGTGCCCAGTTCCACGGCGTGGCCCAGATACATGACCAGCACACGGTCTGAAATGTGTTTTACCACCGCCAGATCGTGGGCGATGAAGATCAGCGACAGCCCCATTTCCCGTTGCAGTTTCTGTAGCAGGTTAACCACCTGGGCCTGGATGGAAACGTCCAGCGCCGAAACCGGCTCATCACAGATAATCAGTTTCGGTTCAAGGATCAACGCGCGTGCGATACCGATACGCTGGCACTGACCGCCGGAAAACTCGTGAGGGTAGCGGTTGATGAGGTTAGGCAACAGACCCACCTTCAGCATCATCGCTTTCACCCGATCGCGAACTTCCTGGCGCGGCATCTTCGGATGATAGGTGCGCAGCGGCTCGGCAATGATTTCGCCAATGGTCATACGCGGATTCAGGGACGCCAGAGGATCCTGGAAAATCATCTGGATATCACTGCGCACATTGCGCCATTCATCCGGCTTCATCCCCAGCAGATCTTTGCCAAGCCAGGCCACTTTCCCGTCGGTGGCTTTCACCAGGCCGATGATCGCACGCGCAAATGTCGACTTGCCGCAGCCGGATTCGCCCACCACGCCCAGGGTCTCCCCTTCGTACAGGCGTAGCGTGACGCCATCCACCGCTTTCAGGGTTTTGGCAGGCTGCCAGAACCACTGTTTACCGCCTTTGATATCGAAATGGACCTTCAGGTCAGCGATTTCGAGCAGCACATTTCTTTTTTCGTCGATTGCGTTCATACCAGCTCCTCCAGCGGCTTAAAGCAGGCGCGTAGACGGCCTGGGGCAAACGCTTCCAGCGGCGGTGCGCTGTTACAGATTTCCATCGCATGCGGACAGCGTGGCTGGAACGGGCAGCCTTTTGGCAAACGCAGCAGGTTTGGCGGGTTGCCCGGGATAGTCAGCAGCGACTCCCCTTCCGCATCGAGGCGCGGTACGGCATTCAGCAGCCCGATAGAGTACGGGTGGGCTGGCTGGTAGAACACATCGCGGGCATTACCGTATTCCATCGTGCGGCCTGCATACATGACTAACACTTTGTCGCAGATCCCGGCAACGACGCCTAAATCGTGGGTGATCATGATGATGGCGGTGTTGAACTCACGCTTCAGCTCGTTCAGCAACGTCATGATCTGCGCCTGGACGGTCACGTCGAGAGCGGTGGTTGGTTCATCAGCGATCAGCAGTTTTGGCCGGCAAAGCAATGCCATCGCGATCATGACGCGCTGACGCATACCGCCGGAGAACTCGTGCGGATACATGCGCATGCGCTTGCGTGCTTCAGGCATTTTCACCGCATCCAGCATTTTGACGGACTCTTCAAACGCTTCGGCTTTGCCCAGCCCCTTGTGGAGCATCAGCACTTCCATCAGCTGTTCACCCACCCGCATATAGGGGTTCAGGGAGGTCATCGGATCCTGGAAAATCATTGAAATCTGCTCGGCGCGCAGTTTGTTCAGCTCATGTTCCGGCAAATTCAGGATCTCTTTCCCGTTAAACGTCGCCGAACCCCCTATCACGCCGTTTGACGCCAGCAGGCCCATCAGCGCGAATGCGGTCTGGGATTTACCGGAACCGGATTCGCCCACAATGCCCAGCGTTTCACCGGCACGCAAGTCGAAGTTGAGATCGTTAACGGCAGTCACATCACCGTCGGGGGTTTTAAACGTCACGCGGAGGTCTTTAACGTCCAGCAGTGCGCTGGTCCGCTGTTGCGCCTGTGGCGCGGTTGCCGTTTCAATAATGGTCATGACGGCGCTCCTTAACGGTCTTTCGGGTCGAGGGCATCACGCAGGCCATCGCCGATAAAGTTGAAACAGAACAGGGTGACGACCAGGAAGCCCGCCGGATACAGCAGTAACCACGGTGACACTTCCATGGAGTTTGCGCCGTCACTTAACAGAGCGCCCCAGCTACTCAACGGCTCTTGCGTACCTAATCCCAGGAAGCTCAGGAAAGATTCAAACAAGATCATACTTGGCACCAGCAGGGAGGCGTATACCACCACCACGCCCAGCACGTTAGGAACGATATGACGCACCACAATATTGGCGGTAGAAACGCCACCAACCTGTGCGGCTTCGATAAACTCCTTACGTTTAAGGCTCAGCGTCTGGCCGCGCACAATACGCGCCATATCCAGCCAGGACACCATCCCGATCGCCACGAAGATCAGCAGGATATTTTGACCAAAGAAGGTCACCAGCAGAATGACGAAGAACATGAACGGGAAGGAGTTCAGGATTTCAAGCATACGCATCATCACGGAGTCCACTTTCCCGCCGAGGTAACCGGAAAGCGAACCGTAAAGCGTGCCGACAATTACCGCCACCAGCGCCGCTGCGATGCCAACCATCAGGGAGATACGGCCGCCAATCGCCACACGCACCAGCAAATCACGCCCGGAGGAGTCGGTACCGAAATAGTGCCCGGATTCCATATCCGGCGCGCTGGACATCATGCCCCAGTCCGTATCGAAATAGGTGAACTGAGAGAGCATTGGTGCCAGGGTTACGAACAGCGCGATAAGCACCAGCACGACCAGGCTGGCAACGGCGGCACGGTTATGCATAAAACGACGGCGGGCGTCTTGCCAAAGGCTACGACCTTCGACCTCCAGCTTTTCACTGAAGTTTTCCAGCGCCTCGCTGTTTTTCTTACTCAACATCATGGCGTGCTCCAGTTAGTAACGGATTTTCGGATCGATAACGGCATACAGCACATCGACAACGGCATTAAAGAGAATGGTCAGCGCGCCCACGAGGATCGTCAGGCTCAGCACCAGCGAATAGTCTCGGTTAAGCGCCCCGTTAACAAACAACTGCCCGATGCCCGGCAGGCCATAAATGGTTTCAATCACCATTGAACCCGTAATAATGCCGACGAATGCAGGACCCATATAGGAGAGCACCGGTAACAGTGCAGGCTTGAGAGCGTGACGGAAAATAATCCGGCGCATCGGCAACCCTTTCGCTCGGGCGGTACGGATAAAGTTCGAATGCAGGACTTCAATCATTGAACCACGCGTAATACGGGCGATACTGGCAATGTAGGCCAGAGATAATGCCACCATCGGCAATATCATGAACTTCAGCGCCCCGCCATTCCAGCCGCCCCCGGGCAGCCATTTAAGGGTTATCGCGAATATCATGACCAGCAACGGCGCGACAACGAAGCTGGGGATAACCACCCCGGTCATTGCGACCCCCATTACGGCGTAATCCCATCGGGTATTTTGTTTTAGTGCGGCGATAACGCCCGCAGTGACACCGAGAACAACGGCCAGGATAAATGCAGCAGCCCCTAATTTAGCCGATACCGGGAAGCTGGACGCCACCAGGTCGTTAACGGAATAGTCTTTATATTTGAATGACGGACCAAAATCACCGTGTGCAAGTTGCTTCAGATAGTTGAAGTACTGCGTGGTGATAGGATCGTTTAAATGATATTTCGCTTCGATGTTGGCCATAACTTCTGGCGGAAGCGTGCGTTCACCGGTAAAAGGACTGCCCGGCGCAAGACGCATCATAAAGAAGGAAATTGTAATTAGAATAAATAACGTTGGAATCGCTTCAAGACAGCGACGCAGGATAAATTTCAACATTGCCCGTACCTTCTGGCGTGTGCCTGATGAATGTTACAAAATAGACACAGTGGGGCAAGCTCGCTCGCCCCACGTATTGCCATTAATGCTTGATAATATAAAGATTCTTAACGGAAATATTATCCAACGGGTCTTTACCGGTATAACCCCCTACCCATGGTTTCACCAGGCGGGCGTTAACGTAGTAGTAAACCGGAACGATCGCAGAGTCTTTATCGAGCTGTTGTTCTGATTTCGCGTACAGATCGGCGCGCTGGGCGTCATCTGCCACTTTCAGGGTATCGCCAATCAGCTTATCAAACGCCGGGCTCTTATAGTGTGCGGTATTGTTCGAACTGTCGCTGAGCATGGTGTTCAGGAATGAGGTCGGTTCGTTATAGTCCGCACACCATCCTGCACGTGCCACGTCAAAGGTTCCCTGATGGCGCGTATCGAGGAAGGTTTTCCATTCCTGATTTTCCAGCTTCATGTTCACGCCGAGATTTTTCTTCCAGATTGACGCGACGGCAATAGCCAGTTTTTTATGCAGATCGGAGGTGTTGTACAGCAGACTAAACGTCAGCGGCTTGTCGGCGGTATAGCCCGCTTCAGCCAGCAGCTTTTTCGCTTCTTCATTACGTTTTTCCTGGGACCATTTGAACCATTCAGGTTCAACCAGCTTCATACCGTCGGTGTAAGGCGGGGTGTAGCTGTAAGCCGGCAGGTCGCCCTGATTCTTCACTTTATTCACGATAATGTCGCGATCCAGAGCCAGCTTCAGTGCGGTACGAACACGTACGTCGGTGAACGGTGCTTTCTGGTTGTTAATTTCATAATAGTAGGTGCACAGATACGGATCGACGTGAACTTCTTTCGGGATCTCTTTTTTCAGCTTCTGGAACAGTTCAATCGGCATGTTGTTATAGGTCATGTCGATTTCGCCGCTGCGGTAGCGGTTTACGTCCGTTACCTCAGAAGAGATTGGCAGGTAGGTGACCTGATTGATAACCGTCTTGGCATTATCCCAATACTGCGGGTTGCGCTCCAGCACCATACGCTCGTTAACGACCCAGTCCTTCAGCTTATATGCACCGTTGGTCACGATATTCGCAGGCTGCGTCCATTTTTCACCAAATTTTTCTACCGCGGATTTTGGTACCGGAGAAACGGACGGGTGAACCAGCAACTTATAGAAGTACGGAACAGGTTCGCTCAACGTCACTTCAAAAGTGTTGGCATCGATGGCTTTTACGCCCAGGTCGGTTACTGGCTTTTTACCCGTGATGATGTCATCAATATTGGCGATATGGCCATACTGGAGGTAACTCGCGTACGGGGAGGCGGTATTCGGATCCGCCAGACGCTGCCAGCTATAGACGAAATCTTCGGCGGTAACCGGCGTACCGTCAGACCATTTGGCATCTTTACGCAGATGGAAGGTCCAGACTTTAAAATCTTTGTTGTCCCATTTTTCCGCCACGCCCGGAGCCGGGTGGCCGTCTACGTCAGTCACCAGCAGACCTTCAAACAGATCGCGGTTAACGTTAGACTCTGGAACACCTTCAATTTTGTGCGGATCAAGAGACTGCACTTCCGCACCGTTATTACGTACCAGCGTTTGCTTCTCAGCCAGCTGAACACCAGCAGGAACGTCCGCAGCCATTGCAGCGTTGCCCGCGATTAGCGCAGTAAAAATCCCCGCCGCTACCAGACTTTTTTTTGTGATGATGGACATTGTGTTGATACTCCACTCATTATTATGACTGGCCTTCGCCAGTTGTGTAATCCCCTGTTGGGGCCTGTACAGCGCAGGAGTTTTTTTTGCTGCTGTCAGGTTCTTTTTTTACTTCTTGCTATCATCGACTTCATTATTACTGACCGCTCGTACGGCGATCTTGCGTCGATTCTTTACACCTCTCCCCTGTCAGTGAGGTGTGCTGGAAAGCTTAAGTGAGGTCTATATGAAAATAGTTCTCATCAACTTGTTTAATGCCGCAAAATATAAGGCCGGAAAGTACCAAATGGTGCCAACTCTCGCCAATACATTTTGCAAATTTGTTAAGCATTTCTCTTTTACGGAGTCAGGCGTAGCTATGCCGCCGACCACCTTTCACGCCAAAAACAAGTAAAACCCTTACAATACATTCAGTTGTAGAGTTCTCTCGGGACTGGTGCGATGACATGACAAATTCGAACGATTTTTCACGAAAATTTAACATCTGGTTATTATTTAGCACATTCGTCTGGGTCAGCGTCGAAATTACTAATATCATTTCGGTTATCTGTCAGCAAGCCCCAGAGTATCATGTGAGTAAAATAACAGAGCGTTTGAAGGATTTATGGGCAGAGAAGCAAACTGAAAATAAACAACCTCTTGAAAATCAACAAAAGAGGGTTATTAGTAGAACTTATTATGGCTGGTGCGTATTTCAACTTTATTGATATGATTTGCTGATATTCACGTAAAAAAACGGAGCCGCTGGCTCCGCTCTTTCAAACGAAAGTCAGTGTACTAATCCGGGGAATATACTTTTTATACCGGTAACGATAAATTCGATGCCTAACGCCATTAACAACAGACCCATGATACGGGTAATCACGTTGATGCCCGTTTGTCCCAGCAAGCGAACCAGCCATGGTGCCATACGAAATACGCCCCAGCAGCAAAGTGCGAACAGGGCAATGGCGACAGAGAAGCCAATCAGGTGCATCAGGCTGTGATAGCGTGTTCCCCATACAATGGTAGAGCTGATTGCCCCCGGGCCCGCCATCAGCGGCAGTGCCAGTGGCACCACGCCGATGCTCTCGCGGATAGCTGTCTCTGATTTTTCCTGCTTATTCTGTTTATCCTCCCCCAGCTTGCCGCTGATCATCGACATGGCAATCGTCACCACCAGGATCCCGCCTGCTATTCGGAACGAATCAATCGAGATGCCGAAGACCTGAAGAATGGCGTCCCCCAGATAAAGAGACGTAAGCAAGATAATCGCCACCGACAGGTTTGCCGTCAGGTTGGTTTTATTTCGCGCGGCGGCTGTCTGATAACTGGTCATACTGATGAAGACAGGGATAATCCCTACCGGGTTGACCAGGGCAAACAAGCCAATAAAAAACTTGAAATATGTAGGGAAATCAAAGAGCGTTTGAATCACATTAAGCTCCGCAATTGAGCATGGTCAGGGAGAGACAGCGTGTAATGATAAATCCGCGCTGAAGATACGCTTTTTAGCCGCACACTTCACCAGAAATCTGTTCTAAAACGTTATCAATTCATGATGTTAAACATTTGTATACTCAATGATAGCGCCACTTCCAATAGTTACTTAATTATTTAACACTGGAATAATTAGCACAAAATAACCCTGCTGAAAGGTATCAGCTTAGGACAAAATTGATCTTGATCATAATTTTCGTACTCAGAAGTGAGTAATCTTGATTACGCCGCCAGGGAGATCACCTATCAAAAAGGTATGATGCTAAGGTAAGGCTCTTTTAGTAAATTAGTGAGCGGAAGCAGTGAGTAATCCTTTGTTTTACTGTGTGTTACGCAAGTGGGATCGGCTCTGACTATACTGTCAGACGTATCGAGCGCTGGTTTACTAAAAGAGTTTAAACATTATCAGGAGAGCATTATGGCTGTTACCAATATCGCTGAACTGAACGCCCTCGTCGAGCGCGTGAAAAAAGCCCAGCGTGAATATGCCAATTTCACCCAAGAACAGGTTGATAAAATCTTCCGCGCGGCCGCTCTGGCTGCTGCAGATGCTCGAATCCCTCTCGCTAAAATGGCCGTTGCCGAATCCGGTATGGGTATCGTTGAAGATAAAGTGATCAAAAACCACTTTGCTTCAGAGTATATCTACAACGCCTATAAAGATGAGAAAACCTGCGGTGTGCTGTCAGAAGACGACACTTTTGGCACCATCACTATCGCTGAACCCATCGGCATTATTTGCGGTATCGTTCCAACCACTAACCCAACCTCTACCGCCATCTTCAAATCTCTTATCAGTCTGAAAACACGTAACGCAATCATTTTCTCCCCGCATCCACGTGCGAAAGACGCCACCAACAAAGCAGCGGATATCGTGCTTCAGGCTGCCATTGCTGCGGGTGCGCCAAAAGATCTGATCGGTTGGATCGACCAACCTTCTGTTGAACTGTCCAATGCCCTGATGCATCACCCGGACATTAACCTAATCCTGGCGACCGGCGGTCCTGGTATGGTTAAAGCAGCATACAGCTCCGGTAAACCAGCCATCGGCGTAGGCGCAGGTAATACTCCTGTTGTGATCGACGAAACGGCAGATATCAAGCGTGCAGTTGCCTCTGTGCTGATGTCAAAAACCTTCGATAACGGCGTTATCTGTGCATCTGAACAGTCTGTTGTCGTGGTTGATTCGGTATACGACGCCGTTCGTGAACGTTTCGCCAGCCACGGCGGCTACCTGTTGCAAGGTAAAGAACTGAAAGCCGTTCAGGACGTGATTCTGAAAAATGGTGCACTGAACGCAGCTATCGTAGGTCAGCCAGCGTATAAAATCGCTGAACTCGCCGGCTTTAGCGTCCCTGCTACCACCAAGATTCTGATTGGTGAAGTGAAAGTCGTTGATGAAAGTGAGCCGTTTGCTCACGAGAAACTATCCCCGACACTGGCAATGTACCGTGCGAAAGATTTCGATGACGCGGTAGAAAAAGCAGAGAAGCTGGTGGCGATGGGCGGTATCGGCCACACCTCTTGCCTGTACACCGACCAGGATAACCAGCCAGAGCGTGTTGCTTACTTCGGTCAGAAGATGAAGACGGCACGTATTCTGATCAACACCCCTGCTTCTCAGGGTGGTATCGGTGACCTGTATAACTTCAAACTCGCACCTTCCCTGACTCTGGGTTGTGGTTCCTGGGGTGGTAACTCCATCTCTGAAAACGTTGGTCCAAAACACCTGATCAACAAGAAAACCGTTGCTAAGCGAGCTGAAAACATGTTGTGGCACAAACTTCCGAAATCTATCTACTTCCGCCGCGGCTCTCTGCCAATCGCGCTGGACGAAGTGATTACTGATGGCCACAAACGTGCGCTCATCGTGACTGACCGTTTCCTGTTCAACAATGGCTATGCAGACCAGATCACCTCTGTTCTGAAAGCTTCTGGCGTCGAAACTGAAGTCTTCTTTGAAGTTGAAGCTGACCCAACCCTGAGCGTTGTACGTAAAGGCGCTGAACTGGCTAACTCCTTCAAACCTGATGTGATCATCGCACTGGGTGGCGGTTCCCCAATGGACGCCGCGAAAATTATGTGGGTCATGTACGAGCATCCGGAAACCCACTTCGAAGAACTGGCGCTGCGCTTTATGGATATCCGTAAACGTATCTACAAGTTCCCGAAAATGGGCGTGAAAGCGAAAATGATCGCCGTCACCACCACTTCCGGTACCGGTTCAGAAGTGACGCCATTTGCTGTTGTGACTGATGACGCAACGGGTCAGAAATATCCGCTGGCTGACTACGCACTGACTCCAGATATGGCTATCGTTGACGCCAACCTGGTCATGGAAATGCCGAAATCACTGTGTGCGTTCGGTGGTCTGGATGCGGTAACTCACGCCCTGGAAGCTTACGTTTCCGTACTGGCTTCTGAGTTCTCTGACGGTCAGGCTTTACAGGCACTGAAACTGCTGAAAGAAAACCTGCCAGCTTCTTACAACGAAGGTTCGAAAAACCCTGTAGCTCGTGAACGTGTACACAGTGCGGCAACCATCGCGGGCATTGCATTTGCTAACGCCTTCCTGGGTGTCTGTCACTCCATGGCGCACAAGCTGGGTTCACAGTTCCACATTCCTCACGGTCTGGCGAACGCCCTGTTGATCAGCAACGTTATCCGCTATAACGCCAACGACAACCCAACCAAGCAGACTGCATTCAGCCAGTACGACCGTCCGCAAGCTCGTCGTCGCTACGCTGAAATCGCAGACCACCTGGGTCTGAGCGCACCGGGCGACCGTACTGCAGCGAAGATCGAGAAACTGCTGGCATGGCTGGAAAGCCTGAAGGCTGAACTGGGTATTCCTAAATCTATCCGCGAAGCAGGCGTTCAGGAAGCTGACTTCCTCGCTCACGTAGATAAGCTGTCTGAAGATGCATTCGATGACCAGTGTACTGGTGCTAACCCGCGCTACCCACTGATTTCCGAACTGAAACAGATCCTGCTGGATACCTATTACGGTCGTAACTTCACTGAAAGCGATGTCGCTGCCGTAAAAGTTGACATCCCCGCAGTTGTAAAGGCTGACAAGAAAGCGAAGAAAAATGCTTGATTGACAGTGTGAAAAAAAACCCGCCGCTGGCGGGTTTTTTTATATCTGAGGATCCGTAAGACATTTTTTTTATTTGCGATTGTCGCCCTGTAACGCCGTCAGCGAGCCTACAGCCAGCGCCTCTTTATAATGCTTGCGGCAGACCGAGACATAACGTTCATTGCCCCCTATCACCACCTGCTCGCCATCAGCATAAGGCTTGCCCGACTGGTCCAGGCGAAGAACCATACTTGCCTTGCGGCCACAAAAGCAGATAGTTTTCAGCTCAACCAGCTTATCCGACCAGGCGAGCAGATACTGGCTACCGGCAAATAACTCACCGCGAAAGTCAGTGCGTAATCCATAGCAAAGAACGGGAATATCCAGCTCATCAACGACCTCTGAAAGCGCATGGACCTGCTCGCGGGTCAGGAACTGGCTTTCATCTACCAGCACGCAATGGACAGGCTTAGAGGCATGCTGGGCACGAATGTCCTCAAGCAGGTCCGTTTCAGGGTTAAACAGCCTTGCAGGCGACGAGAGCCCTATTCTTGAGCTTACCTTCCCTGCCCCAAAGCGATCGTCGATTTCGGCGGTATAAACAACGGTACGCATCCCCCGCTCCTGATAATTGTATGAGGATTGCAGTAACGCCGTCGATTTCCCTGCATTCATTGCCGAATAGTAGAAATAAAGTTGTGCCATTGGCCGAAGAACCCTAATCAATGTGTAATATTCCCGATGGATCATTGTACCATATTTTGTATTGTCATCAGCGGCGGGCTGCGTGCTCCAGGCTGTTCTGCACCAATAAACTCTTCGTTGATAGCGCAAAATAATGCGTTAAAACAGACAGTAAAGGCTTTTAGCACGGACAATAAGGCGAGCTCGACACCGGAGATAACACTTCTTTTTATAGTGGCTTCTGCAATCTTTAAAATTCACTATTTATTAACTATTCTTCTGTTCGCTGCGCTTAGCCGGAGTAATACGAAAGGCTGATATTTATCAACCGCAACTATAATTCCTGAGGTAAAAGTCACAAAACAAACATGCAAATGACGCGCTTTTGCCGTTTGAAACGATATCTCATCGCCCCAGCAAACAATGAAATTTAAGTTAGCGTAATTAATAATAGCGTCATTAATTTTGTATTTTTTGAATTCCTTACATTCCAACCTATTGCACAAGTGAAATTAACGCTCTATTATTAGGACAACAAACCCACCCCCATTATAAGTTTGAGATTACTACAATGAGCGAAGCACTTAAAATTCTGAACAACATCCGTACTCTTCGTGCGCAGGCAAGAGAATGTACCCTTGAAACGCTTGAAGAGATGCTCGAAAAATTAGAAGTTGTCGTTAACGAACGTCGTGAAGAAGAAAGCGCAGCAGCGGCTGAAATCGAAGAACGTACACGTAAACTGCAACAGTATCGCGAAATGCTGATTGCCGATGGTATCGATCCAAACGAATTGCTGAACAGCATGGCTGCGGCTAAAACCGGTACCAAAGCAAAACGCGCAGCACGTCCTGCTAAATATAGCTACATCGACGAGAACGGCGAAGAGAAAACCTGGACCGGCCAGGGTCGTACTCCTGCTGTAATCAAGAAAGCTATGGACGAACAAGGTAAACAACTGGATGACTTCCTGATCAAGGATTAATCTGGAAAGATTCTGAAAAATCCCGCTTAATGCGGGATTTTTTATGCCCATAATATTCCCCAAACATCTCCTTACATTCTGTCATATTGCCTGGCTCACTATTTAACGTCCTTGACAATCTCCAGCCAATTACGGATCGACAGGCATAAAAAAACCGGTGGGCATCGCCACACCGGTCTTGTTCACTGGTCCGTGAGTTTATTACTTAATACCCACGCTACCTTTGAGCCAGGCTTTAAATTCTTCACCCAGGCTGTTATGGCGAATGCCATATTCGACGAATGCCTGCATATAACCGAGCTTATTACCGCAGTCATGGCTCTTACCTTTCATATGGTAGGCTTCCACGGTCTCTTTCTCGATCAGCATATCGATAGCATCCGTCAGCTGGATTTCATCGCCCGCACCCGGAGGCGTTTTGGCCAGCAGCGCCCAGATTTCAGCACTCAGTACGTAACGGCCAACGACAGCAAGGTTAGACGGCGCGACGTCCGCTTTAGGTTTTTCAACAACGCCAACCATTGGTACGCTTTCACCAGGTTGCAGGGCAACACCTTTGCAGTCAACCACACCGTAAGCAGTCACATCGTCGACTGGCTCAACCATAATCTGGCTGCTGCCGGTTTCGTCGAAGCGTTTAATCATTTCCGCCAGGTTTTCCTGGGAAAGATCGGACTCATACTCATCAAGGATCACGTCGGGCAGAATAACCGCGACCGGCTCATCACCCACTACCGGATGTGCACACAATACTGCGTGTCCCAGGCCCTTCGCCAGGCCCTGACGAACCTGCATAATGGTAACGTGTGGAGGGCAAATAGACTGCACTTCCTCCAGCAGCTGGCGCTTTACGCGTTTTTCCAGCATTGCTTCGAGTTCGAAACTGGTATCGAAATGGTTTTCGATAGAGTTTTTAGATGAATGCGTCACCAGCACAATTTCGGTGATACCTGCCGCAATACACTCATTCACGACATACTGGATTAATGGCTTATCAACCAGAGGCAGCATCTCTTTTGGGATTGCCTTCGTCGCTGGCAACATCCTGGTACCCAATCCCGCCACCGGGATAACGGCCTTTCTGACTTTCGAATTTAGGGCAGCCATTGAAATTCTCCTGAACTGTTCAAGTTTTGAACTTTTATGCATTGAATAACGCGTTGAGTATACAGTCTCAGCCACTAATACGGGTCTGAAAAGAACGCGTTGCCGATCAATTAAGACAAATACGCATGAAACTTGCAGCGATAGTAGCACTGCCAGCAAAAACACAGGTAAAGCAATCTGAAAAATAAAATCTGACTGCTTACTCCGTGGACAACATTAAGCGTAACCGCCCACCGGCACCCCAAATTTGGCACTGCCAGGAGGTGCAGCGATGGCTAATTTGATTAAGGTAAGTATTACCCAACGTTCCCAACGGCACACCGTTACTCACCTGTATATGGTGTTCGCCGGTATTCAGCGTGGCATTTAATCCAGCAGAGACCAGAATAAGGTTATTCAACCCGCTGTGATAATAGCCAACCAGAAGCGGGAACTGCCCCGGCAAATTGGCCTGGCGAAAAAGTTGGTTGACCTGTTTTAGTAAACTGCCTAACTCAGGAAGTCGTTGCCCCTGATGGGATAATTGTTCCTGTAGCAATCCATTAAACAGCGCACGGAGTAATAAGGCCGCCAGAACGCCGTTATCTCCCGCTCGGGTAACATCCAGGCAATAAAAAGCGAGGTCGGAATCTGATAGCGGCGCAATATCCAGCACCAGTCCAGGCTGGTCAGCCGCTACCAGCTGGCGATAATTTACTCTGCAATGAGAGATATTTTGCTGCACCGGCGGCTGAAGTTCCTGAAGCAGCTTCGCGGCCGCGAGCGGATTACTGACTAAAGCATCCCAGTCCTGGAAAAGACGTTCTTCTTCTTCCACCCGGGAATTAAACATATTGGGATACAGGCAGGCCAACACCGTTTCACGCAGTCGGTTTAAATCTTTAACCGGTTTGAGCAGGATATCCTGCACACCCAAACGCAACGCCTTAGCAATATCCGCCATATTTTCGGTTGCCGAGATCACCAGTATCGGTGTCTGATAACCTTCGTTACGCAGGTTTTCCACCAGCATTAATCCGTCCATGCGCGGCATCTCGAGATCGCAGATCATCAGATCAGGCGCCATGCTGGCCATTTTTTCCAGTGCCTCGACGCCATCTTCGGCAAGGGACGTGGTTGCACCCAGTGAGGATAACCACGAATCCAGTAGCGATCGGAAAACGGGCTCGTCTTCTACTATCAAAATATGTTTTCCGGCCAATGGCTGTGTCATGGTTCCTCCCCTGGCTGACAGTTACTCAATAGTGGCATGCTATTGGTACTATCGCCTGTCAGATTTTGCTGAAGTAATCAAAAAAGTGCTTAACGTGCTGTACGCACAAAAGGCAACAGTTCATCTATTTTCTTTTCGACGGCTAACGAGCCCGCTGCTATGGCGGCCTCAGCCCGGTGGAAATCAAGGGTAGAGATTTGTGGACAATAGGGCTGAATAAGAATATCCGGAGGATCGCCAGCCATACGGTTTCGCTTCAGGCGATTCTCAAGAATTTGAATGGAGGTCGTCATGATTTCAATGGCGTTCGGCGCGGTCACCGTGCGACGGGCAGTCAGGCGCCCTATTCTGCCGCGTAAACGCGCATGCCAGGCAAGTTTCTCTTCTTCCGCATCATCGCTCTGAAGATTAACCGGCATCAAATCCTGCTGCATAAGGTGAGCGTCGTGCTGTAAATCCACTGCAATGACGATATCTGCCCCCATGGCGCGCGTCAGAGAGATGGGGACAGGATTCACCACGCCACCATCAACGAGCCAGTAGCCATTATGAGGCACAGGCGCCATTAACCCAGGCATGCTACAGGATGCGCGAACGGCGAGATGAATATCCCCTTCGGTGAGCCATAACTCCCTGCCCGTACTGAGGTTGGTTGCAACGGCACCGAAAGGCATTTGGCAGTGGCTGAAGTCAGCGAGGGGCATTATCTTACGAAACTGATTGAATACGCGTTCGCCGCGCAGCAGGCCGCCACGCTGCCAGGAGAGATCCATCAGGCGCAGTACATCCCAGTAACTAAAGGAGCGCACCCAGCTTTCAAGCTGCGGGAGCTTACCGCAGGCGTACGCGGATCCGACCAGCGACCCGATAGAACATCCTGCGACAATATCAACGTCAATCCCCATCTGGTTTAAGGTATTGATAACGCCAATATGTGACCAACCCCGGGCTGCACCTGAGCCCAACGCCAGTCCAATTTTTACCTTTCTCATTAGCCCTGTTTTACTTCCCCTGGATTCCCGACATAGCGTCAACGCACCTGCTCAGTTAACATATTGCTACCTTAAGCGTTTAACGCCTTATTTTTTGTTCCAGGAAGAGAATCGTGTCTCAACTCTGCCCCTGTGGTAGCGCTCTGGAGTATAGCCTATGTTGCCAGCGATATCTTTCTGGCGAGCAGGTTGCACCAGACCCGTCACACCTTATGCGCTCGCGGTATACTGCTTTTGTGATCAAAAACGCAGACTACCTGATTAAAACCTGGCATCCGTCCTGTGATGCTGCCGATTTTCGGCAAGAGATTGAAGCCGGATTTGCCAACACCGTCTGGCTGGGCCTTACCGTCTTTGATGCCGCTCCCGGCCGCGATGCCAACGAGGGCTATGTCAGTTTTGTCGCCCGCTTTAGCGAACAAAACAAACCCGGCGCCATCATTGAACGCTCACGGTTCTTAAAGGACAGCGGGCAATGGTATTATATTGACGGCACACGTCCGCAATTCGGTCGTAACGATCCCTGCCCCTGTGGTTCAGGAAAAAAATTTAAAAAGTGTTGCGGCAGTAATGCCTGACAACTCAGACTTCGCAAATACATAAACAGGATTTCCCGGCGATGCAATCATTACAACGTAAAGTTCTGCGCACTATCTGTCCCGATCAAAAAGGACTGATCGCACGAATTACCAACATTTGCTACAAGCATGAACTGAATATCGTGCAGAACAACGAGTTCGTTGACCACCGTACCGGTCGCTTCTTTATGCGTACCGAGCTGGAAGGTATTTTCAACGACACAACCCTGCTTGCCGATCTGGACAGCGCCCTGCCGGAAGGCTCGGTGCGCGAGCTAAACCCGGCGGGTCGTCGCCGCATTGTCATTCTGGTCACCAAAGAGGCGCACTGCCTGGGCGATCTGCTGATGAAAGCCAATTACGGTGGCCTGGACGTCGAAATTGCCGCCGTCATTGGCAACCACGAGACGCTGCGTACGCTGGTTGAACGTTTCGACATTCCGTTTGAACTGGTCAGCCATGAAGGTCATACCCGCGAAGAGCACGACAACCTGATGGCTGCTGCGATTGAAGCACATAACCCGGACTACGTGGTGCTGGCAAAATACATGCGCGTGCTGACGCCATCCTTCGTGGCGCGCTTCCCGAACAAAATTATCAACATCCACCACTCCTTCCTGCCAGCCTTTATTGGCGCGCGTCCGTACCACCAGGCGTACGAGCGTGGGGTGAAGATCATTGGCGCAACCGCGCACTACGTGAATGATAATCTGGACGAAGGCCCAATCATCATGCAGGACGTGATCCACGTGGATCACACCTACACGGCAGAAGATATGATGCGTGCTGGCCGTGACGTTGAGAAGAACGTACTGAGCCGTGCGCTTTATCAGGTACTTGCTCAGCGCGTCTTTGTGTACGGCAACAGAACGATTATTCTTTAATCCTTCGGAAAATGAATTGATTAGCTTTACGCCTTTACGGATAAAAAGCAGGCAAACAGCTTCATTTTCCTAAAGGAATGCTTTACAGGGGCGTCTCATTTGATATGATGCGCCCCGCTTCCAACAGGAAGCAGGCCAGTTAAAAGCATTACCCCGTGGTGGGGTTCCCGAGCGGCCAAAGGGAGCAGACTGTAAATCTGCCGTCATCGACTTCGAAGGTTCGAATCCTTCCCCCACCACCATCTCCAGCTTTACCTCAAAATATGAATTACCCCTGGTGGGGTTCCCGAGCGGCCAAAGGGAGCAGACTGTAAATCTGCCGTCATCGACTTCGAAGGTTCGAATCCTTCCCCCACCACCATCACTTCCAGATTCTTAAGCACTCACTCAAGCACAATGCTCCATATTTCTCGATGCCGGGAGTAATCCTTCCCTGCCTGTTTTCCCCGGTGGCGCTTCGCTTACCGGGGCTACAAATAGGGTCTGTAGGCCGGGTAAGGCGCAGCCGCCACCCGGCATCCGCACGAAACCCTGGTTCCAGGACAAAAAAAACCCCGCAAATGCGGGGTTGTATCAATACAGCGAATCAGCGACGAGCACGCACGATCTGATATTTGCGCGTCAGGTACTCCACCGGCGCACTCCAGATGTGCACCAGGCGAGAGAACGGGAACAGCACAAACAGGGTCATACCCAGCACCAGGTGAACGCGGAAGATGAACGCCACGCCGTCCAGATGCTCAGAGGCACCACCGCGGAAGGTCACGACAGACTGCGCCCATCCCACCAGCTTCATCATCTCGCTGCCGTCCATATGCTGCGCAGAGAATGGAATGGTCAGCAGACCCAGCGCACACTGCACCATCAGCAGGGAGAGGATCAGGATGTCCGCTCCGGTCGTGGTAGCCCGCACGCGTGGGCTGAACAGACGGCGTTTCAGCAGCAGCAGCCCACCCACCAGGGTCATCACGCCGCAGGCGCCACCGGCGAGCATCGCCATCTTCTGCTTCACTTCAATCGGCAGCCATGCTTCGTACATCCAGTGCGGCGTCAGCATCCCCAGGAAATGACCGGCAAAAATACCCAAAATCCCGATGTGGAACAGGTTTGACGCCAGGTTCATCCCTTTACGATCCAGCATCTGGCTGGAGGCAGCACGCCAGGTGTACTGGCCATAGTCATAACGCAGCCAGCTTCCCACCAGGAACACGGTGCCCGCGATATACGGGTAAATGTCAAAGAAGAACATATTCAGGAAGTGCATTAGTGCTGTCCTCCGTTAGAGATATTCAAATATTGCGGAGCCACCGCTCCGGCAAAACGACGCTGATGCGCGGAGATTTCAGATTCGCCACAGCTCTGGTCAGCAAAGAATTTCACCTGCTCTTCTTCCCAGACGGCATCCAGTGCTTGTGGGGTGTCGTCACGGGCTTCATCCGCAATTTTTTCCGCCACTTTTTGACTGTCAACCGAGGCGTTAGCCAGTTTCACCAGCAGATCGAACAGGACAGCATAATTGCTCTCACGTTGCTGGAGACGTGCGCCGAGCAACGCCAGAATGGGAGCGATGTCCTGCAACCCGCCCAGCGCTTCCTCTTTCGGCAGCTGCGCCAGATATTCCAGGTACAGAGGCAGGTGATCCGGCAGCTCGCGGCTGTCGAGTTGCAAACCGTGCTGCTCGTACTGGGCCATCAGATCCACCATCGCCTGACCACGGTCGCGGGATTCACCGTGAACGTGTTCGAACAGCAATAGAGACGTGGCACGACCACGGTCAAACAGCTGGCTGTAGTCCGCCTGCGCATCAAGAAGATCGCGCGCCAGCAGGTCGCGGAGGAAAATGCCCAGCGTCTGGGCATCCTCTTTATCCAGGTTTTCAGATGACGCGAGTGCATCAAAGAGTTCCTGTTGATGCTGCACAAGCGCAGCATCAGGGTACTCGAGCAGACGCGAAACAATGACGAGTTCAATCATTGGTGCGGCTCCGTTTTGCTGGTCACATCCATCGCGTCGATGCGGCGGCTGTTGAACAGGTTGAATTTGCTGTCTGACCCGTGGCAACCGTCGCCAAAGGTAAAGCCACACCCACTTTTCTCCGGGAAGGCCTCGCGAGCCAGCTCGCGGTGACTGCTCGGCACCACGAAACGATCTTCGTAGTTAGCGATTGCCAGATAGCGGTACATCTCCTGCGCCTGCGCTTCGGTCAGGCCGACCTCTTCCAGCGCGCGGGTATCGTTAACGCCGTCAACGGTTTCCGCACGTTTGAAGTGACGCATCGCCAGCATACGTTTCAGCGCCAGCAGCACCGGCTGGGTATCCCCTGCGGTGAGCAGGTTGGCCAGATACTGAACCGGAATACGCAGGCTTTCCACGTCCGGCAGAATGCCGTTGCTGCCCAGTTCACCTGCGTCAGCCGCAGACTGAATCGGAGACAGCGGCGGCACGTACCAGACCATCGGCAACGTGCGGTATTCCGGGTGCAGCGGCAGCGCCAGCTTCCAGTCCATCGCCATTTTGTACACCGGGGACTGCTGTGCGGCGTCAATCACGCTCTGCGGAATACCGTCTTTCAGCGCCTGCTCGATCACCTTCGGATCGTTCGGATCGAGGAAGACGTCCAGCTGACGCTGATACAGATCTTTCTCGTTCTCGGTGCTTGCGGCATTTTCAATCGCATCCGCGTCGTACAGCAGCACGCCGAGGTAGCGGATACGCCCTACGCAGCTCTCTGAGCAGACGGTCGGCATACCGGCTTCGATACGCGGGTAGCAGAAGATACACTTCTCAGACTTACCGCTCTTCCAGTTAAAGTAGATTTTTTTGTACGGGCAGCCGGTGATGCACATACGCCAGCCGCGGCACTTGTCCTGGTCGATCAGCACAATGCCATCTTCTTCACGCTTGTAGATGGCGCCGCTTGGGCAGGTCGCCACGCACGCCGGGTTAAGGCAGTGTTCGCACAGGCGCGGCAGATACATCATGAAAGTGTTTTCGAACTGGCCGTACATCGCCTTCTGCATGTTCTCGAAGTTCTGGTCTTTGGCGCGTTTTTCGAACTCGCCGCCCAGAATTTCCTCCCAGTTTGGACCGCTGGTAATTTTGTCCATGCGCTTACCGGTGATCAGCGAGCGAGGACGGGCGATCGGCTGGTGTTTGCTTTCCGGCGCGTTGTGCAGGTTCTGATAGTCGTAATCAAACGGCTCGTAGTAATCGTCGATGCCCGGCAGATGCGGGTTAGCAAAGATTTTACCGAGCAGCATCGCACGGTTACCCATGCGCGGTTGCAGTTTGCCGTTGATTTTACGGATCCAGCCACCCTTCCACTTCTCCTGGTTTTCCCAGTCGGTCGGGAAGCCGGTGCCCGGCTTACTTTCCACGTTGTTGAACCAGGCGTACTCCATACCTTCACGGCTGGTCCAGACGTTTTTACAGGTGACTGAGCAGGTATGACAGCCGATGCATTTATCCAGATTCAGCACCATGCCGACTTGTGAACGAATTTTCATTTTACGCTCTCCTGTACCTGGTCATTACCTTCGCCATCTAACCAGTTAATATTCTTCATCTTACGTACCACCACGAACTCATCGCGGTTTGATCCTACAGTGCCGTAGTAGTTAAAGCCGTAGGCCAGCTGGGCATAGCCGCCGATCATATGCGTCGGTTTCGGCGTAATACGGGTCACAGAGTTGTGAATACCGCCGCGCTGCTCGGTGATCTCTGAACCCGGCAGGTTAACGATACGTTCCTGCGCGTGATACATCATGGTCATCCCGGCTGGTACACGCTGGCTCACCACCGCACGTGCCGTCAGGGCACCGTTGCTGTTGAACACTTCGATCCAGTCGTTATCTTCGATACCCAGATCTTTGGCGTCCGCTTCGCTCATCCAGACGATCGGCCCCCCGCGTGACAGCGTCAGCATCAGCAGGTTGTCGCTGTAGGTGGAGTGGATACCCCACTTCTGGTGCGGCGTCAGGAAGTTCAGCGCCTTCTCAGGGTTACCGTTTGATTTCGCCCCCATCACCGCTTTCACGGAGCGGGTATCGATTGGCGGCCGGTAAACCAGCAGGCTTTCACCGAAGTCACGCATCCACTGGTGATCCTGATACAGAGACTGACGGCCAGAGAGCGTGCGCCATGGGATCAGCTCGTGAACGTTGGTGTATCCGGCGTTATAGGACACATGTTCATCTTCGAGGCCAGACCAGGTCGGGCTGGAGATAATCTTGCGCGGCTGAGCCTGAATATCGCGGAAGCGGATTTTCTCTTCTTCTTTATTCTTCGCCAGATGCGTATGGTCACGGCCGGTAAATTCACTCAGAGCCGCCCACGCTTTCACCGCCACGTGGCCATTGGTTTCCGGTGCCAGGGTCAGGATCATTTCCGCTGCATCAATTGCCGTGTTCAGCATTGGCTGGCCTTTGGCCGGGCCGTCTGCTTTGGTGTAATTGAGCTTGCGCAGCAGGTCCATTTCGCTCTGGGTGTTCCAGGCGATGCCTTTACCGCCGTTACCGATCTTCTCCATCAGCGGACCGATAGAGGTAAAGCGCTCGTACGTTGCCGGGTAATCACGTTCAACCGGAATAATGTGCGGCGCGGTCACGCCCGGGATCAGGTCGCATTCGCCTTTTTTCCAGTCCTTCACGTCAAGCGGCTGCGCCAGTTCGGCAGCGGAATCGTGCTGGATTGGCAGCGTCACCACGTCGGTCTCTTTGCCCAGGTGCCCTACACAGACTTCGGAGAATTTCTTCGCGATGTCTTTATAGATTTCCCAGTCGCTTTTTGATTCCCACGCCGGGTCAACGGCCGCAGACAGCGGATGAATAAACGGATGCATATCCGACGTATTCATGTCGTCTTTTTCGTACCAGGTGGCGGTAGGCAGCACGATATCGGAGTACAGGCAGGTACTGGACAGACGGAAGTCCAGCGTTACCACCAGATCCAGCTTGCCGTCCAGACCGTTGTCTTTCCATTCAACTTCTTCTGGCTTCACGCCGCCCTGCTTGCCGAGATCCTTACCCTGAATACCGTTTTCGGTACCGAGCAGGTATTTCAGCATGTACTCATGGCCTTTACCGGACGAACCCAGCAGGTTGGAGCGCCAGATGAACAGGTTACGCGGATGGTTTTTGCCGTTCTCAGGCTGTTCTGCCGCAAAACGGATTGAGCCATCCTTCAGCGATTTCACGGTGTAGTCCACCGGTGACATGCCCGCTTTCTTCGCCGCTTCCGCAATGCGCAGCGGGTTAGTGCCCAACTGCGGTGCAGACGGCAGCCAGCCCATGCGTTCAGCGCGCACGTTGAAGTCAATCAGATGGCCGCTGTAGCGGGATTTATCCGCCATCGGAGACAGCAGCTCCTGCGCGGTCACCGTCTCGTAGCGCCACTGGCTGGAGTGGTTATAGAAGTAGGAGGTGCTGTTCATGTGACGAGCCGGACGCTGCCAGTCAAGGGCAAACGCCAGCGGCTGCCAGCCGGTCTGCGGACGCAGTTTTTCCTGGCCCACGTAGTGCGCCCAGCCGCCGCCGCTCTGCCCGACGCAGCCGCAGAAGATCAGCATGTTGATCAGGCCGCGATAGTTCATATCGAGGTGATACCAGTGGTTCAGACCGGCACCGACGATGATCATGGAGCGACCGTGAGTTTTGTCTGCGTTTTCCGCAAATTCGCGGGCGATACGGGTGATTTGGGCGCGTGGCACACCGGTGATCTGCTCCGCCCAGGCTGGTGTATAAGCCTTCACGTCGTCATAGCTGGTCGCGCAGTTTTCGTCGTTCAGACCGCGCTCCAGGCCATAGTTCGCCATGGTCAGATCGTAGACCGTAGTGACCAGAGCGGTAGAACCGTCCGCCAGTTGCAGGCGCTTAACCGGCAGTTTGTGCATCAGAACGTTTTGCAGCTCAACCTTGTTGAAGTGCTCGGAACCTTCACCACCAAAGTACGGGAAGCCGACATCGGCGATTTCGTCCTGGCTGCCCAGCATGCTGAGGCGAAGTTCTGTCTCTTCACCCGTGGTGCCGTTACGCTGTTCCAGGTTCCATTTGCCTTTTTCGCCCCAGCGGAAGCCGATAGAACCGTTTGGCGCCACCAGCTCGCCGTTGCTGTTGCAGGCGACCGTTTTCCACTCCGGGTTGTTTTCCTGACCCAGCGCGTCCACAAGATCCGCAGCACGCAGCATACGACCAGCGGCGTAATAGCCGTCACGCTCTTCAAGCATCACCAACATTGGCATGTCGGTGTAGCGACGCACGTAATCGGTGAAATACTGGCTTGGCTTGTCGAGGTGGAATTCACGCAACATGACGTGGCCCATCGCCAGCGCCATGGCGGCATCAGTACCCTGTTTCGGTGCCAGCCACAGGTCGCACAGTTTGGCGATTTCGGCGTAGTCCGGGGTCACCGCGACGGTTTTGGTCCCTTTGTAACGTACTTCGGTAAAGAAGTGCGCATCAGGGGTACGGGTCTGCGGAACGTTAGAGCCCCAGGCGATGATGTAGCTGGAGTTGTACCAGTCAGCGGACTCCGGCACGTCGGTCTGTTCGCCCCAGGTCTGCGGCGACGCTGGCGGCAGGTCGCAGTACCAGTCGTAGAAGCTCAGACAGGTACCGCCGATAAGTGAAAGGTAGCGCGCGCCGGAGGCGTAAGAGACCATCGACATTGCCGGGATTGGCGAGAAGCCTGCCACGCGGTCAGGACCGTAAGTTTTCACGGTATAGACGTTGGAGGCCGCAATCAGCTCGTTCACCTCTTTCCAGGAAGAACGAACGAAACCACCGCGACCACGCGCCTGTTTGAAGCTTTTCGCTTTGTCGGCGTCCTCGATGATGGATGCCCAGGCATCAACCGGATCGCTGTGCTGCACTTTCGCTTCACGCCACATTTTCATCAGGCGTTTACGCATCAGCGGGTATTTCAGACGGTTGGCACTGTAGAGATACCAGGAGTAGCTGGCCCCACGCGGGCAGCCGCGCGGTTCATGGTTCGGCATATCCGGACGGGTACGCGGATAGTCGGTCTGCTGCATTTCCCAGGTCACCAGACCGTTTTTAACGAAAATCTTCCAGCTACATGAGCCAGTGCAGTTTACACCGTGGGTAGAACGGACAACTTTGTCATGCTGCCAGCGTTGACGGTAACCGTCTTCCCAGTCCCGGTTGGTATCCAGAACCTGGCCGTGCCCATCGGCAAAAGTTTCACCCTTCTGTTTGAAGTAGCGAAACCGGTCCAAAAATTTGCTCATCGGGTATCTCCTGTGTGGAGCCTGTGGCTCTCTAAATCGACATTGCTGATTTGCAGCGAAGGTAACGCTATGAAAGATGGTGAGAATTGATAACGATCAAGACGGAGGGGGGTCTCTGAGGGGGGGATTAGATCAAATACCACCAAAGCGGTAGCTGTTAATATTTTTTAACTTAATGATTTATATGGATATATTTTATTTATCGTACAATAAGCGGAGCAAAATTTAACATCTTAGGTATTAAGGGGTAGAGACACCTGTAAAGCGATGGCGATCACAGCGTTACCTGTGTGCGACTACGGGAAACGCTATTAGTATGTTGTAACTATTTAGCGATTAAAAAAAGCGCGGCACTCAGGCCGCGCAAACGGATAATCAAGCTTACTTGTTTTTCTTGGTATTACGGCCATATACCAGCCAGGTGATGACCACACAGGCGATATAGAAGACGAGGAATACCTTCATCGCACCCGCCGGAGAGCCGGTCAGATCCAGTGAGATACCGAACGCTTTTGGAATAAAGAAGCCGCCAATCGCGCCAATCGCAGAGATAAACCCAAGCGCCGCAGCGGTATCGGTGGCGGCTTCACGCATCGCCTGCTCGTCGCTCCCGCCCTGCGCTTTCACGCGGTCCATGGTCAGCTTGCGGAAGATGACAGAGATCATCTGGAAAGTAGACGCACTGCCCAGCCCGGCGGTCAGGAACAGCACCATGAAGACGCCGAAGAAGGCAAAGAAGTTACCTCCCTCACCACCCGCAGGCAGCGTCAGGAACAGCAGTGCACAGAAGATGGCCATCAATACAAAGTTCACCAGCGTAACGCGCGTTCCGCCCAGACGGTCGGAGATCATCCCGCCCAGCGAACGTGCCAGCGCGCCAATAAACGGACCGAAGAAGGCAAACTGAAGGATCTGTACGTCCGGGAACTGGGTTTTCGACAGCATGGCAAAGCCTGCGGAGAAACCGATGAACGAGCCGAAGGTCGCCAGATACAGCAGTGCCATTACCCACAGGTGGCCACGTTTCAGAACCGGCAGCTGCTCGCTCAGGGACGCTTTGGACGCGGACAGGTCGTTCATGAAGAACCATGCCGCCAGGGTAAAGACCACCAGGAACGGTACCCAAATCCAGGAGGCATTTTGCAGGAACAGCACTGAACCGTCGGGCTGCGTCACACCGCCGCCGCCAAACGCCGCAAAGATGGAGACCGAGATCGCCAGCGGAGCAATCAGCTGCATCACGCTCACGCCCATGTTACCCAGACCGCCGTTAATGCCCAGCGCACCACCCTGCTTCGCTTTCGGGAAGAAGAAGCTGATGTTTGCCATACTGGACGCAAAGTTCGCCCCCGCAAAGCCGCACAGCAGAGAGATAATCACGAACACGCTAAACGGTGTAGAGGTATCCTGCACCGCAAAACCGAGCCACACGCACGGCACGATCATGATCCCGGTACTGAAAGCCGTCCAGCGACGACCACCAAAGACCGGCACCATAAACGCGTAAGGAACGCGCAGCAGTGCGCCTGAAAGCGACGGCAACGCGGTCAGCATAAACAGCTGATCGGTGGTAAAGGTAAAGCCCACTTTAGGCAGGTTAACCGCAACCGCACTGAACAACATCCAGACGCAAAACGCCAGTAACAGACATGGAACGGAAATCCACAGATTACGACTTGCTACACGGTGGCCGCGCTGTTGCCAGAACGCCGGATCCTCTGGACGCCAGTCTGTAATTACGGCACCAGTTTCCCTTTCGGGAGCGGAAGAGTGACTCATAGACACCTCTGATTCTCGAATGATGCTGCAAACATTAGGGCTTTAGGGCGGCGGTAAGTTGATATAAATCAAAGGAAAAGTGGGAGGTTTTGCGGCGAAAAAAAAGCCATCACTCTTAATGAGTAGATGCAAAACGTAAAAAAGGTGTGGTTTTTCACGGTGCTGACGCATCCCTGCTTCGTCCACCCACTAACCATTACCCCTCCGGCAATTTAGAGGTAATCCTTTATTGGTATGGGTATACTCCGGGGTATGCACCAGAATAGCGCCATTCCTGCAAGCAGGTCACGTCAGGAGCCCGTCAACTCTATGTTAAAAAGATGTTTATCTCCGCTAACGCTGGTTAACCAGCTGGCGCTTATCGTTCTGCTGTCCACCGCTATCGGTGTGACCGGCATGGCTATTTCTGGCTGGCTGGTACAGGGCGTACAGGGTAATGCGCATGCCATCAACGAGGCAGGCTCGCTACGCATGCAGAGTTACCGGCTGCTGGCGTCGGTTCCGCTGACGCAGGCTGACCAGCCGCTTATCGACGAAATGGAGCGTACCGCATTCAGCCCTGAACTGGAAAGAGCCGCTATTCGTGACGGCCAACAATCTCAGCTTAAGGCGCTTCAGGGCTACTGGCACACCCAGCTGGCGCCCGGGCTAAAGCGGGCGGAAAATCGGGAAACGGTCGCGCAGGATGTCGCCGGGTTTGTGTCACGCATCGACCATCTTGTCAGCTCTTTCGATCGCACGACAGAGTTACGCATTGACCGTGTGGTGATGGTTCACCGCGCGATGGCGCTGTTTATGGGTTTGCTGCTGATTTTCACGGTTATCTGGCTGCGCGCGCGGCTGCTGAACCCCTGGAAACAGCTTCTGGCGATGGCCCGCGCCGTCACACAGCGCGATTTTACCCAACGCACGCACATCAGCGGGCGTAACGAAATGGCGATGCTCGGCGAGGCGCTCAATACCATGTCGGCTGAACTCTCGGAAAGCTACGCGGTACTGGAAAAACGCGTCCAGGAGAAAACCGCCGGGCTTGAGCAGAAAAACGAGATCCTCTCTTTCCTGTGGCAGGCGAACCGTCGCCTGCATATGCAGGTGCCGCTTTGCGAGCGTCTCTCGCCGGTCCTGAACGGCCTGCAAAACCTGACCCTGCTCCGCGATCTTGAGCTACGGGTTTACGACGTTGAAGACGAAGAAAACCACCAGGAATTTACCTGTCAGTCAGACATCTCATGCGACGATAAAGGGTGTCATCTGTGCCCGCGCGGCTTGCCTCCGCTGACCACCAGCGGCACGACCCTCAAGTGGCGGCTGATGGACAGCCATACCCAGTACGGCATTCTGCTGGCAACCCTGCCCGCCGGGCGTCATCTCAGCCACGACCAGCAGCAGCTTGTGGATACCCTGGTTGAGCAGCTCACGGCCACCCTCGCGCTCGATCGCCACCAGGAGAAGCAGCAGCAGCTGATTGTTATGGAGGAGCGCGCCACCATCGCCCGCGAGCTGCACGACTCTATCGCCCAGTCCCTCTCCTGCATGAAGATGCAGGTGAGCTGCCTACAAATGCAGGACGAAGGCATGCCCGAAAGCAACAAACAGCTGCTCAGCCAGATCCGCAACGAGCTTAACACCTCATGGGTTCAGCTTCGCGAGCTGCTGACCACCTTCCGTTTGCAGCTCACCGAGCCGGGGCTGCGCCCGGCGCTTGAATCCAGCTGCCAGGAATTTAGCGCCCGGCTGGGCCTCCCGGTGAAGCTGGATTACCAGCTGCCGCCGCGTTTTGTCCCTTCTCACCAGGCGATCCATGTGCTGCAAATTGCCCGTGAAGCCCTGAGCAACGTGCTCAAGCATGCCGAGGCAACGGCCGTTACGGTCACCGTCAGTTGCCAGGATAATCAGGTGAAGCTCAGGGTTCAGGATAACGGTCGCGGCGTGCCGGAAAATGCCGAACGAACGAACCATTATGGTTTAATTATCATGCGAGACCGCGCGCAAAGCCTGCGCGGTGATTGCCAGGTTCGCCGGGGAGAGTCAGGTGGCACCGAAGTCGTGGTCACCTTTATACCCGAAAAGCCCCTCATAACTGCTCAAGGAGAAAACCATGACTAATCAGGAACCGGCATCGATCCTGTTGATTGACGATCATCCGATGCTGCGCACTGGCGTTAAACAGCTTGTCAGCATGGCGCCCGATATCACCGTCGTCGGGGAAGCCAGCAACGGCGAACAGGGTATTGAACTTGCCGAATCGCTCGATCCTGATTTGATCTTGCTCGATCTCAACATGCCGGGCATGAATGGCCTGGAAACCCTCGACAAGCTGCGGGAGAAATCCCTCTCTGGCCGGGTGGTGGTCTTCAGCGTCTCAAACCATGAAGAAGACGTGGTCACCGCCCTCAAGCGGGGGGCAGACGGCTATCTGCTGAAAGATATGGAGCCGGAAGATCTGCTCAAGGCGCTGCAACAGGCTGCCGCAGGCGAGATGGTGCTGAGTGAAGCGTTAACGCCGGTACTGGCCGCCAGCCTGCGTGCGAACCGCGCCACGTCTGACCGTGACGTCAGCCAGTTGACTCCGCGCGAGCGCGACATTCTGAAGCTGATTGCTCAGGGTCTGCCGAACAAAATGATCGCCCGCCGTCTGGACATCACCGAGAGCACGGTCAAAGTGCATGTCAAACACATGCTGAAGAAAATGAAGTTAAAATCCCGCGTCGAAGCCGCCGTCTGGGTGCATCAGGAGCGCATTTTTTAACTTACTCATCCGGCAGCAACTTCCACCGTGGATCGTCGGCAGGCATTGCGACGAGCGGTTGCACCACGGAAAGCGTGATCTCATTGGAGGAGACACGCTGCCCATCCTTATCTTCCACCACGGCCGTAAGCCGCCATTCGTTTTTCGCCCCTTCCGCGTCGTTCCAGGCGGGCATGATTATGCTCCAGCCATCGCTGCTGTTGCTGTTTGCCGGTGAGGTCAGGCTGAGCGCCTGGGTATCACCCAGCCAGTGGATCTGACGGATACCGTGCGTGCTGCGAATTTGCAGCTTCAGCATCACAGTTTCGCCTGGCTTAAGATCCCACGGCGGCGTGGCCAGATAGACCGAGAGGGTTTTACGCTGACGGAATTCCATCACGGGCAGATTATCACGCTCAGGTGAATCATAGCGGCTGCCCCGCAGCGAGCGCGTCGCCGCCACTTCCCCGGCGGAAAGCTGTTTCGCCAGCGGCACGCCAAAGCGATAGTTGAGCTTCAGCCCGAGGTTATTCTGGCTAACGCCGCTCTCCCCCTGCTTATGGGCAGCCGTCAGGGTGACCAGCGGAACGGGGGTATAATTCAGCCCCAGGTTGACCGCAACCGGGTTGTGATACCCCGTACCGCTGTTAAACAGATCGACGTTATCGCCAAAATACTGTTCAAAGCTGACGCTGGTGTTCAGGTGATGAAACCAGGGAAGCCAGGCTTTGGCCGTTACGTCGTACCCGCGCGCCATGCGCTGCTCCCGGATGTCGGAACGCGGCTGCCAGCCAGCGAACGGCTGGTAGTAATTGGCCGACAGGCGAAGGTTTTCGCCCCACGCCTCTGCGCCCAGTCCGGCACGTTGCAGGTTGTCTTCCAGCAGGTTGTCGTAAAAAGTGTTGTAGCCCAGCAGCCAGTTTCCGGCAACCCAGCGCTGCCCGATCCCGACGTTGCTCACCAGCCCGTCTGTCTGCTGCGTCAGGCCAAGCTGGCTCCAGCTCAGATAGCGGGTGTTGTCGCTCCAGGGGATAAACCAGCTTCCGCTGCTGCCGTTAAAGTTACCGTCGTCATCCACCAGTACATTGACATTGGCGTTACCCCAGGGGGAAAGCCAGGATTCAATCTGCTCGTTGACTTCCCCGCTGACGGCATCCCGCACCTTGCCAAACGCGAACTGTCGCGCCTGCTGCCCGGCCGTCAGGCCGTTATCGATCATACTGGCTTCACCGAAGGCCTTTGCCATTTCAGCCAGGTGCTTTTCGCCTTCGGTAGTCGGTTGCGCCATACCAAGATCCGGCAGACTATCGCCGTTATTATCAAACGGGTTTTGCGCCTGCTGCACGAAGGATTTCGGCGCACCGTGAACGGCTCCAGCCGTAAGAAGGGGGAGTAACAGCAAAAAATGGATGCGGGACGATACAGCCTTCAACGTCGTCAATCAGAACCTGTGTTTATGAACAAACACTTATTATGTTAACGCCATAAGCCCTGAAAACCAGTCTTAACAGAAATTTCAGGAATATCCTGAACAGAATTGTCGGGTGGCGGCTTCGCCTTACCCGACCTACAAATTCGTGCCGGTGCGAAGCCGCCACCTGACGCCTTTACACTATTATCCCAACAGCCCTTTCAGCTCCGGCAGGCAGGAGCCGCAGTTCGTACCGCAACGCAGCTTCACGCCCAGCGCTGCGGCAGAATTACAGCCTCCGGCTATCGCCTTACGTATCGTATTTTCACCCACGCTAAAGCAGCTACAGATAATTCGCCCGGGATCGGCATCTTCGCCCGGCCGTTGTCCGTGCAGCAGCGCGTGGCGTTCAGCAAGTTGTACGGGCGCAGCAGCAAAGGCTTGTTCAATAAACGCATGCGCCAGCGCCGGCAGCGTATGGCCCTCCCAGTAGCCCAGCATCAGCTCGCCGTGATGCCAGGCGAGCACGCTGCTGCGTTCTCCCGTCTGTGCCACCTGTAACTGCCAGCCCCGACCGCTGGCGTACGCCATGACCCACGACAGCAACGGCTGCTCCCCCGCCACCGTCAGACGTGAGGCTTTACGCCACCAGCAGACCGACAGCGGCAGCGCTGGCAACTCGCGGGCATACAGCTCCCCCTGCCAGGCGGGTAGCCAGGGCAGGATCCTCACCGCGGTTTGTTTACTCTCCGGCTGGCCGGACCAGGCATCAATCCGCCCTTCCACCAGCGCGTTGACCTTCCCCTGCCGGGCAAACTGCGCGTTCCAGTGCATCGGCGCAAACAGCTCGCCCGCACGCTGTGCGGTAGAGATACGTACTCTGGCAACCATGACCCCGCGCGGGGAACTTATCCGCGCCAGCTGGCCGTCAGTCAGCCCCGCGCGCGCCGCATCGGTTGCGTTCATCTCAATAAAAGGCTCATCGATATGCTGCATCAGGCGCGGAACATACCCCGTGCGCGTCATGGTGTGCCACTGATCGCGGATCCGCCCGGTATTCAGTATCAAGGGGTACAATTCGTCGACGCCTGCCCCATGCGAGGAAGGATCAACCGGTACAAGATTTCTTTGCGGGAAATCACCGGCATGCCACTGATAAGGCGCCAGCTCGTCCCACGCCTCTCGCGACAGCGACGCCAGTTCGCGCAGGTTTAGCGCCCGTTCGCCGTTATTTTCAAACGCCGTCAGCGCCGCATGTTCACAAAATATCTCATGAGGGTGTTCCCAGGCGAAGGCATCGCCATAACCGAGCTGCTCTGCGATCCGGGCGATGATCCACCAGTCCGGTCTGGCCTCGCCCGGCGCAGGCAGAAACGCGCGCTGGCGCGAAATACGCCGCTCGGAATTGGTCACCGTTCCGTCTTTTTCGCCCCAGCCCAGGGCGGGAAAACGGATATGAGCAAACCGGCTGGTGTCCGTCTCCTGCATCACCTCAGATACTATTACCAGCGGGCAGGCTGCCAGGGCCTGGCACACCGCGTGGCTGTCGGGAAGTGACACGGCAGGATTGGTGCCCATGATCCACACCACCTTCACTTCGCCGCGGGCAATCGCGTCAAACAGCTCTACCGCCATCAGCCCCGGCGTTTGTGCCAGCCGCTCGGTTCCCCAGAAACGCGCCACACGCGAAAGATCGTCCGGCTCGAAGTTCATGTGCGCCGCCAGCTGGTTCGCCAGCCCACCCACTTCCCGCCCGCCCATGGCGTTTGGCTGTCCGGTCAGCGAAAACGGGCCGCAGCCCGAACGGTTGAACTTCCCGCTGGCAAGATGCACGTTAATGATGGCGTTACACTTGTCGCTGCCGCTGGAGGACTGGTTGATCCCCATGGTGTAGAGCGTGATCGCGCGTGGCGCAGTGACAAACCAGTCGTAGAAGGTGCCAATCTCGTCTGAAGGCAGATCGCAAAACGCGGCCACGTGAGGAATCGGCCACTCGCCGCTACCCTGAATCAGATTGAGCAATCCCACAAACAGCCCGGCGTCGCTGCCGGGCTTAAGCGCCAGATGCAGGTCAGCGACATCGCAGGTGGCGGTTTTGCGCGGATCGATCACGATCACTTTCATCTGCGGGTTGCTGCGTTTTGCCTGCACCAGCCGCTGATACAGCACCGGATGCGTCCAGGCCGCGTTTGAGCCAACGAGTACCACCAGATCGCTGTTTTCCACGTCCTCGTAGCTGCACGGCACAATGTCTTCACCGAAGGCGCGTTTGTAGCCCACCACCGCCGACGACATGCACAGCCGCGAGTTGGTATCAATGTTCGCCGCCCCGATAAAGCCTTTCATCAGCTTGTTGGCCGCATAGTAATCCTCGGTCAACAGCTGGCCGGAGGCATAAAACGCCACCGCCTGCGGCCCCCATTCGGTGATGATCTTCCGTAGCCGCTCGCCCGCTTCACCCAGCGCCTGCGGCCATGCCACCTCCATGCCGTCAACAACCGGGCGCAGCAGACGTCCCTGCAACCCCGTCGTTTCCCCGAGGGCAGATCCTTTTACGCACAGGCGACCAAAGTTCGCCGGATGAGTTTCATCCCCACGAATGCTTACCGCGCCATCTTCCACACTGGCGACCACGCCGCAGCCCACCCCGCAGTAAGGGCACGTTGTACGGGTTTCCGTCATGAGGCCTCCGCACGCATCACCAGCTCTTGGCTTCCAACCCAAACCTTGCCGTTTTCAATTTTTACCGGCCAGGCGCGCACCACGGGTTCGCCGTTCTCCACCTGACATCCATCGCGCAGACGTATGCGCTGCTTGTAAAGCGGGGAAATCACCACCGGCTCGCCCGCTGCATCGCCAAGGATGCCGCGCGAAAGCACGTTCGCGCTGCTGCCCGGCTCCAGGTCGTCCAGGGCATAAACGGACGTTCCAAAGCGGAACAGCGCAATCGGTTTTCGGCCAAGCCGCGCGCCGATGCCCGCCTGCTCGGGGATATCATTGATGCCGCAAATTTCCTGCCAGCGCTTGCTCTCCGCCGCGGCAGGGACATTCACCGCGGTGCGGAACAGCGCCAGGCGATCAGGATCGTTGAGGGTGGTTTGCCATTCGCACTGATAGGTCTCCACCACCCGGGCCATCTCCTGCTCCAGCTCGTGGGCGATCCCAAGGCTGTCGTTCAGGATCACCTCGCGCAGATAGTCGAGGCCGCCTTCCAGGTTATCCATCCAGGTACTGGTGCGTTGCAGACGATCTGCCGTGCGAATGTAGAACATCAGGAAACGGTCAACGGTGCGGATCAGCGTTTCGTCGTCCAGATCGCTGGCAAAGAGATCCGCGTGGCGCGGCTTCATCCCGCCGTTGCCGCACAGATAAAGGTTCCAGCCCTTGTCCGTGGCAATCACCCCCACGTCTTTGCTCTGCGCCTCTGCGCACTCACGGGTACAGCCGGAGACCGCCATTTTGATTTTGTGCGGCGCACGTAACCCCTTGTAGCGATGCTCCAGTTTGACCGCAAGGCCGGTGGAGTCCTGCACGCCATAGCGACACCAGGTCGACCCGACGCAGGATTTCACCGTGCGCAGGGATTTCCCGTACGCATGACCGGTCTCAAATCCGGCCTCCACCAGCGCCTGCCAGATTTCCGGCAACTGTTCGAGCGTGGCGCCAAACAGGTCAATACGCTGTCCGCCGGTGATTTTGCTGTAAAGGCTATAGCGTTTCGCAATCTGGCCTATGGCGATCAGCCCGTCGGCCGTCACTTCCCCGGCAGGCATGCGCGGCACGATGGAATACGTTCCGTCCTTCTGAATATTGGCAAAGTAGCGGTCGTTGGTGTCCTGCAGCGGCAGATGCGCCGGTTTCAGCAGGTATTCGTTCCAGCAGGAGGCCAGCACTGATCCCACCAGCGGTTTACAGATCTCACAGCCGTGCCCTTGTCCGTAACGGCTGATAAGCTGGTCGAAGGTCCGGATATGGTTGACGCGCACCAGGTGGTATATCTCCTGACGCGAGTACGGGAAGTGCTCACAGATATCTTTTTTCACCTCCACGCCCTGCTCCGCAAGCTGGAACTCCATCACCTGCTTCACCAGCGCGCTACAACCTCCGCAGCCGGTCGCCGCTTTGGTGCACTGCTTAATGGCGCCGATATCCGTTGCGCCCGCGCTTACCGCCAGGCAGATATCCCCTTTGCTGACGTTATGACACGAACAGATCTGCGCGCTTTCCGGCAGCGCCGCCACGCCCAGCGCTTTTGGCGTGCAGCCTGACGACGCGGGTAAGATCAGCGTTTCCGGCTCTTTTGGCAGACTGATGCCGTTAAGCATCATCTGCACCAGCGTGGCGTATTCGCTGGCATCGCCCACCAGCACGCCACCCAGCAGGGTTTTGCTGTCGTGACTGACCACAATTTTTTTGTAGATTTGCTGCGGCCCGTGCGTCCACTGGTAGCTCAGCGCCCCCGGCGTGCGCCCGTGGGCATCGCCAAACGACGCCACATCCACACCCAGCAACTTGAGTTTGGTACTCATATCCGCGCCGGTGAAGCGCTTCTCCTCACCCGCCAGCACAGCGGCGGCCACGCGCGCCATCTGGTAGCCCGGGGCCACCAGGCCAAAGATTTTCCCCTCCCACAGCGCGCATTCCCCGATGGCAAGCACGTCCGGATCGGAGGTCCGGCAGCCGTCGTCAATACAGATCCCGCCGCGCTCGCCAATAGCCAGCCCGCTGTTGCGCGCCAGCGCGTCCTGCGGACGAATACCGGCAGAGAAGACGACCATGTCCGTTTCCAGCTGTTCACCCTCGGCAAAACGCAGCACCAGCCCGTCGTCTGCGGTGGCAATCTCCGTCGTCGATTTACTGGTGTGTACCCCTACGCCCAGCGCCTCAATTTTCCTGCGCAGCATTGCCGCACCGTCGCTGTCGAGCTGCACCGCCATCAGGTTCGGCGCAAACTCCACCACGTGGGTTTCCAGCCCTAGCTGCTTAAGCGCATTCGCCGCCTCCAGCCCCAGCAGGCCGCCGCCAATTACCACGCCGCGGCGAGAGCCTGCCGCATGGGCCGCAATGTTGTCCAGATCGTCGAGGGTGCGGTAGACAAAACAACCCGGCAGATCGCTGCCCGGAACGGGCGGTACGAACGGGTACGAGCCGGTCGCCAGCACCAGCTTATCCCAGTGGGTTTCATGGCCGCTGGCGGTACGCACAACGTGTGCATCACGATCGATAGCGACAATCTGCTGCGAGAGGCGCAGCTCTATACCGTTATCGGCAAAGAACTCCCCCGCCACCAGCGAAAGCGAGTCCGCGCTGCGTCCGCCAAAATATTCCGACAGATGCACGCGGTCATAGGCCGCATAGCGCTCTTCGCCAAAAACAATAATCTGATACTGCTGATGCAAATTGCGGTTAACGCAGTCTTCGAGGAAATGATGGCCGACCATACCGTGCCCAACCACCACCAGAGTAGGTTTTGTCATAGCGTTCTGTCCTGCAACCTGCGGTTGCGTTGTGAAACGATCGAACAGCCAGTCCGCGTGGGCGGGCGCAGCCGTTGCCAGTAAATCGGTAAAGGTTGCCGCACTGCGGCAGTCACCCAGCAGCAGCACGCCAGCCAGCGCCCCCTGATGGATCAGTAAACGTCGATAGTGACGGGTCAGCGGATCCCATGAACTCCATACCACATCGTCCGCCTGCGCCGTCGCGCGTCCAAGGCTGAACAGCTCCACGCCGGTCACCTTAAGACGCACGCCGTTGTCGGTCCGGGTAAACGGCGCGGTGATCTCCCCGGCCAGCCGCGCGGCGAGAATATCCGCCTGCGCCAGACAGGGGGCGACCAGGCCAAATGTCTGGCCGTCAATTTCACAGCACTCGCCGATGGCGTAGATATCCGGCACGGAGGTTTGCATCTGGTGATCCACCACGATGCCGCGCGCGCAGTGAATGCCGCTGGCTTTTGCCAGCGCAACGTTGGGTTGTACACCCGTGGCCAGCACCACGCGCGCGGCGGTGACGCTGTGCCCGTTGAGTAGCGTCACGCTCTTGCCGTTAATCGCCGCGATGCCAGAGGCGAATTCACAGCTAACACCCCGCGCCGCCAGCGCCTCTTCAAGCAGCAGTCCCGCCTGCTGATCCAGCTGCTGTTCCATCAGCCAGGGACCACGATGGATAAGCGTGACGTTGTCACCGTTGCGCGCCAGCGCTGCCGCTGCTTCCACGCCAAGTACGCCACCGCCCAGCACTACCGCCGGACCGGAGAGGTTCTGGATGGCGCGGGTCTCTGCCAGGGTGCGAAAGGTGAACACATGCGGCGCATCGCCGCCGGGGATCGGCGGCACTACAGGGGTAGACCCGGTGGCAAACACCAGCGCATCCCAGCCCAGCGTGCGAGCAGAGGTACGCACTTTATGCGCGTTAACGTCTACTGCGAGCACCGTTTCTCCTCGCAGCACCGTCACGCCTCGTGCCGTGTACCAGTCTTCATCGTGCAGACAGATGTGCTCCGCCTGCTTTTCACCACTCAGCACCGGCGAAAGCTGGATGCGGTTGTACGCCTGCTCCGGCTCGTCACCAATGACGGTGATAGCAAAACGACCGGGCACACGCCCGGTGAGCGATGCAATCAGCCGGGTTGCCGCCATACCATTACCGATAATGACCAGTCGCATCGTGCCCCCTCATTACGCCGCTTTCGGCTGTTTTTCGTAGAGGAAATGGAGGATCTGCTGGCGCATATGGTGATAGCGGCTATCGTCCGCCAGCTGCACCCGGTTGCGCGGGCGCGGCAGATCGACGCGCAGGATCTCACCCACGGTGGCCGCCGGGCCGTTGGTCATCATCAGTACGCGGTCAGAGAGCAGTACCGCCTCGTCCACATCGTGGGTGATGAGCACGATGGTGGTGTTCAGCGCCTGCTGGATCTGCATCACCGAGTCCTGAAGATGGGCACGCGTCAGCGCATCGAGCGCGCCAAACGGCTCATCCATAAGCAGCACTTTCGGCTTCATTGCCAGCGCCCGGGCAATACCGACGCGCTGCTTCATACCGCCGGAGATCTCCCCGGGGCGCTTATGCAGCGCGTGGCCCATCTGCACCCGGTCGAGATTGTGCTCAATCCACTCTTTGCGCTCGGCCTTACTCATGGTGCGACGGAAGACCTGATCCACCGCCAGCGCCACGTTGTCGAAGCAGGTTAACCACGGCAGCAGCGAATGGTTCTGGAACACTACCGCACGCTCAGGCCCCGGCCCGGCGATTTCGCGGTTGTCGCAAATCAGCCCGCCTTCCGTCGGCAGCGTGATCCCGGCGATAAGGTTTAACAGGGTCGACTTGCCGCAGCCGGAGTGACCAATCAGACTGACGGTTTCGCCCTCGTGGATATCAAAAGAGACGTTTTGCAGTGCCAGAAACTCGCCGCTGGCGGTGGAAAAACGCTGGCTCACGGCCTGGACCTGAATTAAAGGTTTCATCTTCACTCCTTATTTTTCCTGCCAGCTAAAGCGACGGGCGATCAGCATCAGCCCCTGCTCCAGCAGCAACCCGACCACGCCAATGATGACGATGGCGATGAGAATGTTTTCGACGTTGAGGTTGTTCCATTCATTCCAGATCCAGAAGCCAATGCCTAAACCTCCGGTGAGCATCTCGGCGGCGACAATCACCAGCCAGGCAATGCCAATGGAGAGACGTACCCCGGTCAACACCGCAGGCAGCACGGCGGGGAAAAGAATGCGGCGCATGATGGTCCACTCTGAGAGTTGCAGCACCCGGGCCACGTTGAGGTAGTCCTGCGGAATACGGCGCACCCCTTCGGCGGTGTTAATGACCATCGGCCAGATAGAGCAGATGAAAATGGTCCAGCTCGACGCGGGCTCCGCTTTCTGGAACAGCAGCAGGCCGATAGGCAGCCAGGCCAGCGGGCTGACCGGACGCAGGAGCGCGATCAGCGGGTTGAACATGCGGGAGAAAAAGGTGAAGCGCCCAATCAAAAAGCCCAGCGGAATGCCCGCCAGCGCCGCCAGACCGAAGCCGATGGCGACGCGCTGCAACGACGCCAGCACGTTCCAGCCAATGCCCATATCGTTTGGCCCGTCGCGATAAAACGGATCGGCAAACAGGGTCATGGCCGAATCGAGCGTGCTGAGCGGCGTCGGGAAACCTTTACTGTTTATCGCCGCCAGCTGCCAGAGCACCACCAGCAGACCGAGACCGAGCAGCGCCGGGATGACGCGCTGTAAAAACTCATTCATCCGACGCGTAAACGCTGGCGCACGACGGCGAACCTGTAGCGGAGGCAGGACAATCACTTCCCCGCTCTCTGACTTCTCTTGTGGTTGCGTATTTTGCAGATGCTGCATACTCAGGCCCCTTTACGGTGAATGGCGAAGTGGTTGGCGTACCCTTCCGGATCGGTGCCGTTCCAGACGGTGCCGTCCATCAGGGTACTGCTGCGATACGGTGATGACGGTGTGGACATGCCGCCCACGGCGGTCGCGGCATCCTGCCAGACCGCGGTCTGGTTAATGCGCTGTGCGATGCCCGCATAATCCGGCGCGGCGTTGAGCAAGCCCCAGCGACGGAACTGGGTTAAGAACCACATGCCGTCGGAGAGATACGGGTAGCTCACGGCACCCTCATTGAAGAAACGGATCGGGTGCGCATCCTGCCAGCGCTGACCGAGCCCGTTGTCGTATTCGCCGAGCATGCGTCCGGTGAGGTACTGTTCCTTGCAGTTGAGCCATGCGCGGCGCGAGAGGATCTGCGCGGTTTCACGTTTGTTTTCCGCTGACGCCTCGATCCAGCGCGCGGCTTCCATCACGGCGCTCACCAGCGCCCGTGCGGTGTGCGGATTTTTCACCACCCAGTCGCGTCGGGTGCCGAGGATCTTTTCCGGGTGATCGGCCCAGATGGACTGTGACGTGGCGGCGGTAAACCCGATGCGGTCGTTAATCGCCCGCGCGTTCCACGGCTCGCCGACGCAGAACCCGACCATGTTGCCGATGCGCATGTTCATCACCATCTGTGGCGGCGGGACCACCACAGTGCGCACGTCGTCAAACGGGTTAATGCCCGCACTGGCCAGCCAGTAGTAGAGCCACATAGCGTGTGTCCCCGTCGGGAAGGTATGCGCGAAGGTGTAGGTTCCCGGTGCCTGCTGTGTAATCAGCTTTTTCAGCCCGTCGAGATCGCGAACGCCCTTCTCCGCCAGATCGCTGGAGAGCGTAATGGCCTGACCGTTCTGGTTGAGAGTCATCAGGTTCGCCATCTGCTGCGGCTTGCCCGCGATACCCAGCTCCAGTCCGTACAGCAGGCCGTAAAGAATGTGTGCGGCGTCCAGCTCCCCCGCCACCAGCTTGTCGCGCACCGCCGCCCAGCTCGCCTCTTTGGTAGGTACAATGGTAATGCCGTGTTTTTTATCGAACCCTTTCAGGGCCGCGATAACCACTGGCGCGCAATCGGTCAGGGGGATAAACCCGATACGCACGGTATCCTGCTCCGGCTTATCTGACCCCGCCGCCCATGCGGCCTGCATGACACCCGGCAACAGCATCGCACCACTCGCCAGCATGCTGGCCTGCAATAACCGCCGTCTCGACAAATCCGCCATAATTGCTCCTGAAAAAAGGCAAAAAAAAGCGCCCGACGGTGCTGAAGCACCGCTGGACGCCTTTATCCCGAAGACGTATGCACCGCCGTTGGCGCATCGTCAAAAATAGTTAATCTGTTAATGCAAAGGTGATGCCAGCTTTTTAACCCCGGCTTTACGGGGTTTCTGCAAGGAGAGCGCTCTTTTACGCACCTCAATCAGGCATTAAATGCCCACTGACTGTGCAACTACTCCCCAGGGGGTACCTTCCACAGATTTTTCACCGTAAGGAGCGCACGGGCGATATCCACCATGCGTTGGTTTTTATCCATCGCCATTTTGCGCAGGGCTGTCCACGCCTGCTCCTCGCTCATGTTCTGATGCGTCATTAGCACGCTTTTGGCTTTGTCGATGGTCTTGCGCTCCTCCAGCGTGTCGCGCAGGGAAGCAAGCTGACGGGAGAGTTGCTCAATTTCACGCGCCTGCTGGCGCACCAGCGGCAGCAGTAGTCTATCCGGAAATCGCGCCAGGATATCGTCGTACTCATCGTCTACGTGCAGGTTTTCGCTATAGCGACGCTCCTCAACTGCCGTCATCAGATCGGCAATGGCCACCTCCTCCAGCGTGCGCAGATGCTCAAGGCGCGTGGTTTGCAGGGCAAACCATTTGAGAGCGGTATCGCCATTATCTGCCGGAGGCTGGCGGGTGCACGCTTCACGCCTGAGTTTTTCAGTCTCCAGACCCGGCTGACAGTTGAGGGTAAACGTCTCCTGCACGTCTGGAGTGCAATGGGAGATAAAAACCTCAAAGCAGGCCTGCTGGCCATCAATGCGATCCACCAGCCGCTGGCGAGTTTCATCGTCAAAGAATCCCTGGGTGAAACCAATAGCCCCTAACGCCCGCTCTTGTCCCACAAGTTCTTTGCCCTGCATCAGGCTGTAAAGGGCCACAAATCGGCCCGCGATGTGCGGATCGTCAATGCTGTCGCTGAGTTGAGGTACGATATTGAGCAGATGACGCAGTATGCGGCTGTAGTGTTCCATCGCCTGCGGCGCGGTGACGCGTTGACCTGTAACGCCATCACGCAGCACCGTCAGCGTTTCAAGGCCGTGCAGTGCGCTGGCGATACGTTCGCAGAGGGCGCTGCCCGGCAGCGGTTCGCTAAACAGGAGGTGCAATGCAGCAAGGTTTTCATCCACCAAAGCCCTGCTGGCTTTGCATTCAGGCCCGTACAATTTACCCTGCGAGCAGAGCCAGACATTTGACGCACCGCGTTCGCACTGTAGCATATGCACCAGTCGACTGATGCCGTTCACCAGTGCGCCCAGCTGCGCTAATCTGCCGAGCTGTTCCTCCCGCAGCATTCTTGCACGCTGGAACCATTCGGTCGCGCCAGGCGAACTGCCAGCCACTATCGTCATCGTTTCTCTCTCCGATACATATTCTTCGGTATGAGAAGCAATATTCGTGCCTTTTCAAAGAACAGGAGTCAACATGCAGAAGATTGTGATCGTCGCCAACGGTGCGGCCTACGGCAGTGAATCCCTTTTTAACAGTCTGCGCCTGGCAATCGCGCTGCGCGATAAGGAGAGTGAGCTGGAGCTGCGCCTCTTTTTGATGTCCGATGCCGTCACGGCCGCGCTGAAGGGGCAGAACCCCGCTGAGGGCTACAACATACAACACATGCTGGAGATCCTGACCGCGCAAAACGTTCCGGTCAAGCTGTGCAAAACCTGTACCGACGGTCGCGGCATTACCGGGCTGCCCCTGATTGATGGCGTGGAAATTGGCACGCTGGTTGAACTGGCTGAATGGACTCTTACCGCTGATAAAGTATTAACTTTTTAATAATAAATCGCTAAAAATATTATTTTCTTATGGACGCGGTTTCAGCATCAAGTTTACCTGCGCCATTGCCGATAGGCATGGAAACAACACAGCAGGTATTACACTTATGTTCAGATCCATTCGCGCCCGCATTATTGCGGCGACGACAGGCTGTATGGTCGTCGCCCTTCTTCTTAATACCATTATCAACTTTCAGGTCACGCGCCAGGATAATCAGCAGTCGCAGCGCGATATACTGACCAGCGCCAGCGCCAGCCACAATATGGCGATTGCCGACTGGGTCAAAAGCAAAATGACGGTGATTGCCTCCGCGCAGAGCATCGCGCTGGCTGACGATCCGGTTCCGGTGTTTAAGCAATTAGCCCAGGCGGGCGGCTTCACCAACGTCTACGCAGGCTACGCCAGCAAGACGGCGAAATTCTCCGATCCTGCGGGGGTCCCGGCGGATTATGACCCAACCATTCGTCCCTGGTATCAGCAGGTGGTGAGCACGGATGGCCCGGTTGTGACGGCGCCCTACGTTGATGCCGGGACCGGGAAGCTGGTGGTGACGTTTGCCGTACCGGTGAAGGAGAATGGTACTCTGAAAGCGGTGGTAGCGGGCGATGTCGCCATGGATAGCGTGGTGGCGAACGTGCGCGGGATCCACCCAACGCCTGCCAGCAGCGGGTTGCTCCTGAACAGCGACGGCACGGTTATTGCCGCCAACGAGCCGACCCTGACGCTGAAGCCGTTTACCGGGACGATCAAAGGCATCGACCTTGCGGCGCTGAAGAGCGGTAATCCGGTCGACGGGACGCTGAATGATGAGGAAAAAACCTTTATCGCCTCAGCCGTGCCGGGCACGAACTGGCTGCTGGTCGTCGCCCTCGACAGCAGCGACGCTAACTCCGGCATGCGTTCCTTGCTGAAAGCGTCGGCAATCTCGCTGGTGATTCTGGCGCTTCTGAGCGGCGCCATTGTCCACCTCCTGATAGCCCGCCTGCTTAAGCGCCTGTCCGACATTCGCTACGCGATGCACAGCATTGCCAACGGCACCAACGATCTGTCCCAGCGTCTGCCGGATAGCGGCGATGACGAAGTGGCGCAAATTGCGCAGGCGTTTAACGCCTTCAGCAATAAGCTCTCGGTGGTGATGGTCCAGCTTCGCGACGCCAGCGCCTCAGTGAAAAACGCCGCGCAGGAGATTGCGGCAGGCAACCAGGATCTCTCCGGACGTACCGAGCAGGCCGCGTCCAGCCTGCGTGAGACCGCCAGCGCCGTGGAAGAGATAACCGCCTCCGTCACCCAGTCGAATGAATCGGCCGAAGAGGCCAACGACCAGGCCAGTAAGGCCTCTGCGGCCGCAGCGCGCGGCGGCGAAGTTGTCTCGCAGGCAATCAGCACCATGCAGTCCATCGAAGTGGCTTCTGCAAAGATTGGCGATATCACCAGCGTGATTGACGGCATCGCCTTCCAGACCAACATTCTGGCGCTTAACGCCTCCGTCGAAGCGGCTCGTGCCGGTGAGCAGGGCCGTGGGTTCGCGGTCGTTGCGGGGGAAGTGCGTAATCTGGCCAGCCGCAGCGCTCAGGCGGCGAAAGAGATCAAATCCCTTATTGACTCCACTACCGAAAGCGTTGCAACCGGCTCCCGGTTTGTGCACCTTGCGGGCGACAGCATGGATGAGATCCGCGCCAGCGTCGGGAGCGTGTCTGGCATTATGCGTGAAATATCTATTGCCACCCGCGAGCAGATGAAAGGCATCCATGAAATTAACCACGCGGTGACTCACCTGGATCGCATGGTGCAGCAGAACGCTGAACTCGTTGTACAGTCTGCTGCTGCGGCCAGCGCGCTGCAAAGCCAGGCGGGCGACCTTGCTGAGACCGCTGGCCATTTCCGCATATAATTTTTCCCGGACGCGCGTTAAGCAGGGAAAACGCGCGTCGGCTGAAAGGTTTCAGAAATTTTGTCATTTTTGTTTAATCGTTGCGCCATTTTTTGATCGAAATCAGCATCACCCACCTTCCCCTTTGGTGTTATGCAATGAGTAAATTGTGAACAACATCACGCTCGGGATGGGCAAAAACGACGGGGTATAAAAAATGGCACGAGTTAAAACGAGTCTGAAACTGTTTGGCGGGGATACGGTAGTGGTGCGTTGCTCAGAACGTTGCCGCATCCATCTGATGAGTACAAAAGGGCAAAAGCAATCGCAGGCAGATATCCTTACCGTCCAGGATGATAAGGCCTGGCTGACGGTGCCTTACACCGGCACCTGGGATGTGCTGATCGACAGCCACAGCCAGTCGCTCGAACATTCCGTAAGTTACGTGGCAGCATAACCATAAACGCCCGGCCAGCCGGGCGTATTATCAGGCAAAACCCGGGCGCAGCGTATTGCTGAGCGGGTTCCCTTCCAGCAGCGCTTTAACCTTCACCACCAGCTCACTCAGACAGTCGTCCTGCATACCGAGACGCGTCAGCTCCTGATCGAGCGAGAAAAGGTACTGGGCGTTAGTGCCCAGCGGTCCACTGGCGGCGGCAATCAGCGGGGCAATCACCTGGGTTCGGGTGTCGGCTTCATACAGCGGGTGGCGCGGATCCATAATGAACACCAGCGCGTTGACGGTGCGGCCGTCGTCCAGTTCCAGCTTGCACCAGCTGGGCATATAGCAGCCGGTGATCATCTCGCGCTTCCACAGCAGCGTCAGCTCATCTTCCAGCGTGGTATCCGGCAGCCGGTATGCCACGCCCGTGGTGCGCCCGCCCTCTTTTAGTGCAAGCATACGTCCAGGCTGACAGGCGCTGCCGCGTCCGGCGGTCAGGCGCAAACAGAAGGCGCGGTGCCAGCCAGGCAGCGTTCCGGTTGCCGATTCAACAAACTCGAGCGCCGGGTTCCACATCAGAGAGCCGTAACCAAAAATCCAGACCGGGCCATCATCCGGGCGGCAGGCCAGCGTTGCCGCAAGCGACGCCGCACGTTGTTCAGCCGACCACAGAAGCGATTCCTCAATAGCACCAAATGCCGTCTTACAATCTGCCTTCATCAAGAAATCACGCGTTAACACATTCCACCTCCGCCACTGCATGCTTCCTTGCGACATCTTTAATGCGCCTTCCCGGCATTCTGTGCTGTTCATTTTAACAGCAGTTGAGCAACGATAAGCAATTCGCGGGCCAGATGCAATACAGCGGCAGTTCAACCGCCTGAAATGTCAAAATGGAGGCAGCGTATTATTCGGCAGCTATTTCTTTTTGTGCCATTTGTCATCATCCCCTTTCTCATAGTCATTTTTTACGGCGGCCCAGGCCACTTTATGCGCCGTCTCTTCACGGCTGGCATCGTCCCGGCGATCTTCTTTATCTTTGTATTGATCCCAGGCGCTGTTAAAGGCTTCTTTATAGATATCCTGAGCGTGGGCAGGCAGTACGTTTTGCACGTTATCCGGTAATTCGCTTTTCGATTTGTATGGCATCGCTAACCTCTCTTTTGGCTAAAAGATAAGTGTGGACGACGATACGCCAGGGTGCCAGCCGACAGCGAGAAATGAACTATTTAAGAGTGCAAGGCATTGTTATTAAATTATTATTTTGTGTAAATGAGGCATTATAAGCTTCAGGAAGAAAAATCCCATTAAAGGGTAAAATTAAGTAAAAAATACAGGGTATTTAACCGTTTTCTGTTAATTTAACACCCTCAAAATCTATCTATAATTACAAGCACCTGCACTGTTGGAGAAACACATGACAGCAACACACGAGGCGGTAAAGACCCGCCACAAGGAGACCTCTCTCATTTTCCCGGTTCTGGCACTGGCTGTGCTGCTCTTCTGGGGAAGCAGTCAGTCATTGCCAGTGGTTGTGGGGATCAATATTCTGGCTCTGGTGGGTATTTTAACCAGTGCATTTAGCGTGGTACGCCATGCGGATGTTTTAGCCCACCGTCTTGGAGAGCCGTATGGGTCATTAATTTTAAGCCTTTCGGTTGTGATTCTTGAGGTCAGTCTAATTTCCGCATTAATGGCCACCGGCGACGCCGCACCAACGTTAATGCGCGATACGCTCTACTCCATCATTATGATTGTTACCGGCGGCCTGGTCGGTTTTTCGCTTTTATTAGGTGGCCGCAAATTTGCCACCCAGTACATGAACCTTTTTGGCATTAAACAGTATCTGATCGCCCTGTTCCCGCTGGCGATTATCGTGCTGGTATTCCCGATGGCATTGCCGGGCGCAAACTTCACCACCGGCCAGGCGCTGCTGGTGGCGCTGATTTCCGCGGCAATGTACGGCGTGTTCCTGCTGATCCAGACCAAAACGCACCAGAGCCTGTTTGTTTACGAGCATGAAGACGACGGCGACGATGATGACCCGCATCACGGTAAGCCGTCGGCCCACAGCAGCGCGTGGCACACGGTTTGGCTGATCGTGCATCTGATTGCGGTAATTGCGGTCACCAAGATGAATGCGAACCCGCTGGAGGCGCTGTTAACTGAACTGAACGCGCCGGTCGCCTTTACCGGTTTCCTGGTAGCCCTGTTGATCCTGTCGCCAGAAGGCCTGGGAGCGCTGAAAGCGGTGCTCAATAATCAGGTGCAGCGTGCGATGAATCTGTTCTTTGGCTCCGTTCTGGCGACCATCTCCCTTACCGTTCCGGTGGTAACGCTTATTGCCTTTATGACGGGGAATGAATTGCAGTTTGCGCTGGGTGCCCCAGAGATGATTGTGATGGTAGCTTCATTGCTGCTGTGTCAGATTTCCTTCTCAACCGGTCGCACCAATGTGCTGAACGGCGCGGCGCATATGGCGCTGTTTATTGCGTATCTGATGACGATATTTGCGTAATTTTTTTGCCGGGTGCGCTGCGCTTACCCGGCCTACGAAACCCGTAGGCCCGCGCAAGCGTAGCGCCGCCGGGCAAAGAAAAACCCGCCGAAGCGGGTTTTTTTATTAGTTGCTGGTATCCAGCTCGTCGAAGCTCTTCACCAGATCGTCAATCGCTTTAATCTGTTTCAGGAATGGCTCCAGCTTATCCAGCGGCAGCGCGGAAGGACCGTCGCATTTCGCGTTAACCGGATCCGGGTGCGCTTCAATGAACAGACCCGCCAGGCCGGTTGCCATACCGGCGCGCGCCAGTTCGGTCACCTGCGCACGACGCCCGCCAGACGCGGCGCCAAACGGGTCGCGACATTGCAGGGAGTGGGTCACGTCGAAAATCACCGGAGACTGGTTAGAGACGTTCTTCATTACGCTGAAGCCCAGCATATCCACAACCAGGTTGTCATAACCGAAGTTTGAACCACGGTCGCACAGGATCACCTGGTCGTTACCACCTTCGATAAACTTATCGACGATGTTACCCATCTGGCCAGGGCTCACGAACTGCGGTTTTTTCACGTTAATCACGGCACCGGTTTTCGCCATCGCTTCTACCAGGTCAGTCTGGCGCGCCAGGAACGCCGGAAGCTGAATCACGTCTACCACATCAGCCACGGGCTGTGCCTGAGACGCTTCGTGCACGTCGGTGATCACTTTCACGCCAAACGTCTGTTTCAGCTCCTGGAAAATCTTCATCCCCTCTTCCAGGCCCGGGCCACGGTAGGAGTGAATGGAGGAGCGGTTGGCTTTGTCAAAAGAGGCTTTAAACACGTACGGGATGCCCAGCTTTTGGGTCACGGTCACGTAGTGTTCGCAGATGCGCATAGCGAGATCGCGGGATTCCAGAACGTTCATACCGCCAAACAGCACGAACGGCAGGTCGTTTGCCACGTTGATATCACCAATGCTAACCACTTTTTGTTTCATAGGATCGCCTTATTCAGGTGTGAATCGGAATTAAGATTAATGCAGTGTAATGTGTTTATGCGCGATCGCGTTGATCTGCGCGCGAATCATTTCGCTGATCGGATCTTCCGGACATTGCTCGACGAAATAATTCAAATCATTCAGCGCCACGTGCTCGCAGTCGAGCTGCGCATAAATCAGGCCGCGGTCGCGGATTTCGTACGGATCTTCCGGATTGAACTGCAACAGCACTTCGCTTGCGCGCAGGGCCAGCTCCATCTGACGCTCTTCCATCAGCGCAGACTTCAGCGTATCCAACAGCTTGCGGATCACTTCGGCGTTATCGGCTTCATCGAGATCTTCATTGAACAGCTCCGCTATCGGGCTGATGTTGCCTTTCAGCCAGACGTCCAGCGTATGCTCATCCAGCGTGTCGCCGTTAAACGGATTGATTAACCACATCTCACCGTCCAGCCACTCCGCCCGCAAAATCATCTGCGTCGGGAAAATGACCGGCACCAGTGGAATATCCAGTCGGTGCGCAACCCACAGTAAAATGGCGCCCAACGCGACGGCGCTACCCTGTCGATTTTTCAGCACCTGGTCCAGCCACAGTGCGTCAGACAGGCGATACACGCCTCGCGTGTCGCAGAAACCCCATTCGCCGTAGAAAAGCTCAATCAGCTTCTCTAATTGCCAGTCTTGCGGACGTGCCTGATTGATCTCTTCGCGCGCCAGGCTGACCAGATTTTCCAGTTCAGCGTAAACGTACTGTGATGTGAAATCGTCGCGGATCATCTCTGAAATCAGGATCATACCATCGCATAGCGGCACTTTGTTAAATTCGAAATCGGCTAAGGACCTCATGACTTACCCCAGTAACGGTATTCTTGTGGTGGCGAGTTTAATGATGATGTACAGCACCACCAGACCCAGCAGAAAGGCGATAAACCCTGTCTGCTGGCTGCGCAGACGATGACGCCCAAGCGCGATAAAACCCAAAACGATGTAGATGATAACGCCAAACAGCTTTTCAGTCAGCCATAGGCCTTTATCAGTAAATGGCAGATAGCCGGTCTTCCACATTAACCCGGCTCCGGAAAGGAACAGCACTGTGTCGATACCGTGTGGGGCGATACGTACCCAGCGGGCGTTAATCAGCGGATTATTGCTGTAGCGCCACCCGTAGCGGACAATGAAAAAGCCGATGGTCAGGGCAACGGAAACCAGGTGAACGGTGATTAGCAGCGTAAACAGGCTCATGACCACTGCCCCAGCGTCAGACGTTCATTGCCGCCGTAATCCCGGCAGGTTTCCACGGCGGCGTATCCGGCACGCGTAAACAGTGCTCGCACCGCCTCTCCCTGCGTCCACCCATGTTCCACCAGCAGCCAGCCACCGGGAAGCAAATGTTGCCGTGACGTTGTCACAATGTGATCGAGATCCGCAAGTCCCTGATTCGCAGCGACCAGCGCGGTCAACGGTTCAAAACGCACGTCGCCCTGCGCGAGATGCGGATCGTCTTCGTCGATGTAGGGCGGATTGCTGACAATCATTTCGAACGTGCGGCTTTCAAGCGCGGCAAACCAGCTGCTTCGCAGAACGGAAACATTGTTCAACCCCAGCCGTTCAACGTTGCGCCGCGCGAGGGCGACCGCATCAGGCATCACGTCTACCGCCGTCACGATACAGTCCGGCCGCTCGCTGGCAAGCGCCAGCGCAATCGCACCGGTGCCGGTACCGAGATCGAGGATCTGACACGACTGCGCCGGTAACCGCGCCAGCGCCTGCTCCACCAGACACTCGGTGTCCGGGCGCGGGATCAGCGTCGCCGCTGAAACATACAGCGGAAGTGACCAGAACTCGCGCTCGCCAACCAGATGCGCCACCGGCTCGCCGGTTTTACGGCGGGCGAGCAGCGCCTCCAGCTGCGATAGCTGTTCAGCTGTCAGTTCGGTTTCGCCGAAAGCCAGCAGATACGTGCGGGCTTTACCCGTCACATGCTCAAGCAGAATTTCGGCGTCCCGCTTCGGGCTTTCACTTTCTGAAAGTTCACGGGCCGCCTCACGTAACCAGCGCTGAAAATCCATTAATCCTGCTCGGACAGCGCCGCCAGCTGGTCGGCCTGGTATTCCTGCACGATAGGCTCAATCAGCATATCGAGCTTGCCTTCCATTGCCTCATCCAGACGGTAGAGCGTCAGGTTGATGCGGTGGTCGGTTACGCGCCCCTGCGGGAAGTTATAGGTGCGGTTACGATCGCTACGGTCGCCGCTGCCCAGCAGGTTACGGCGGGTAGAGGCTTCCGCCTGCTGGCGTTTCGCCATTTCCGCCGCGTGGATACGGGCACCCAGCACGGATAACGCCTTAGCTTTGTTCTTGTGCTGGGATCGCTCGTCCTGACACTCAACCACAATCCCGGTGGGCAGGTGAGTAATACGGATAGCGGAGTCGGTGGTGTTAACGTGCTGACCACCCGCCCCTGAAGAGCGGAAGGTGTCGATGCGCAGATCCGCCGGGTTGATATCCGGCAGTTCCGCTTCCGGCAGCTCGGGCATGACCGCCACCGTACAGGCCGAGGTGTGAATGCGTCCCTGAGATTCTGTCGCAGGCACGCGCTGCACGCGGTGACCGCCGGATTCAAACTTCAGCCGACCATAAACGCCGTCGCCGCTGATTTTGGCGATAACCTCTTTGTAGCCGCCATGCTCGCCTTCGTTGGCGCTCATGATCTCCACGCGCCAGCGGCGTGATTCCGCATAACGGCTGTACATACGGAACAGATCTCCGGCGAACAGCGCCGCTTCGTCGCCGCCGGTACCGGCGCGGACTTCCACAAAAGCGTTACGCTCATCGTCCGGATCTTTTGGCAGCAGAAGGACCTGAAGCTGCTGCTCCATCTCTTCTGACCGCGCTTTAGCGTCCTGCAACTCTTCCTGGGCCATCTCGCGCATTTCAGGATCGTCGAGCATCATCTGCGCGGTTTCGATATCTTCCTGGACCTGTCGCCAGTCGGTAAAGCATTTTGAAACATCACTTAACTGCGCGTATTCACGCGACAGCGCGCGAAAACGTTCCTGGTCGGCAATGGTCCCGGCATCGCCGAGCAGCGCCTGGACTTCTTCATGGCGCTCGTGCAGAGCTTCCAGTTTAGCGACGATAGAAGGCTTCATAGGCGTAAATGCACCTTGTCTTAGAAAATGGGTATAGGGCGCTATTCCAGCCCGAGGCTGTTGCGCAGAATAGTCAGGCGTTCATCGTCCCCGTCACGGGCAGCCTGCTGAAGAGATTTGGTTGGGGCATGGATCAGGCGGTTGGTCAGTTTCCAGGCTAAATCCTGCATAATCGCCTGCGCGTCGCCGCCCTGTTCAAGGGCCGCTAACGCTTTGGCCGTCAGGTCATCACGCACCTGCTCCGCCTGACCGCGGTATTCGCGGATGGTCTCGCTGACGCTTTGCGCGCGCAGCCAGGCCATAAATTCGCTGGTTTCCTGTTCAACGATGGTTTCCGCCTGCACAGCCGCCGCCTTACGCTGGGCAAGGTTGTGCGAAATGATGCTTTGCAGGTCATCCACGCTGTACAGGTAGGCGTTCGCCAGTTTGCCCACTTCCGGTTCGACATCACGCGGAACGGCGATATCCACCAGCAGCATCGGCTGATTGCGGCGGGATTTCAGCGCACGCTCGACCATCCCTTTCCCGATAATCGGCAGCGGGCTGGCGGTAGAACTGATAATAATGTCCGCCTCTTTCAGACGTTCATCGATGTCGCTCAGCGCAATCACCTCAGCGCCCACTTCATCTGCCAGCACCTGCGCACGTTCGCGGGTGCGGTTAGCGATGATCATCTTCTTCACCTTGTGTTCGCGAAGATGGCGCGCCACCAGCTCGATGGTTTCGCCCGCCCCCACCAGCAGTACGGTGACGGTCGACAGCGATTCAAAGATTTGACGGGCAAGAGTACAGGCCGCGAAAGCAACCGAAACCGCACTGGCGCCAATGTCGGTTTCGGTTCGCACACGCTTCGCCACGGAGAATGACTTCTGGAACATTCGCTCCAGTTCGCTGGCTTTCAGATGCCCTTTCTGGGAATCCGCGAAGGCTTTTTTCACCTGGCCGAGGATCTGCGGCTCGCCCAGCACCAGCGAATCCAGACCGCTGGCAACACGCATCAGATGGCTGACCGCATCGTTATCCTGATGCCAGTACAGGCTGTTGCGCAGCTCTTCTTCGTTGAGGTTGTGATAGTCACATAGCCAGCGGATCAGCGCCTCGTGCAGGTTGTCCTGCTCTTCCACGCTTAAATAGAGCTCGGTACGGTTGCACGTCGACAGCACCACGCCACCCTGCACCATCGGCTGTGCAAGCAGGCTATCCAGCGCCAGGTCGAGCGTATCCGGCGAAAACGTAACGCGTTCTCGCAGTGAAACCGGGGCCGTTTTGTGGTTAATACCGAGTGCTAATAGGGTCATGTTGAGCGGGAGTAGTACCAGCGTTAATAAGGTTAGCAGGACGCATCATACAGGATGCGCGAGATCAATAAAAGAGACTGCCCCCTTTCGGAGTAATAGCTTACGCCGCGCTTTGAGATAATTTGAACGTAGACGGTGGCACCCTTCAACGCTAGCATTAACAGTTATAACTGCAACGTATCTCAAGGATTTGTCATCATTATGACCCGAATGATTCGCCTGCTGCCTCTGGCGGCCCTGGTTCTGACCGCCTGTTCCGTTCATCAGCCGAAAGGCCCGGGCAAAAGCCCCGACTCACCGCAGTGGCGTCAGCACCAGCAGGATGTGCTGAAATTAAGCCAGTACCAGACCCGCGGTGCATTTGCATATCTCTCTGACGAACAAAAAGTTTATGCTCGCTTCTTCTGGCAGCAAACGGGGCAGGACAACTATCGCCTGCTGCTGCTCAACCCGCTGGGCAGCACCGAGCTGGAGCTTAACGCGAAGCCTGGCGAAGCGCAGATCACCGATAACAAAGGCCAGCACTACACCGCGACCGACGCCGAAGAGATGATTGGCAAGCTGACCGGGATGCCGATTCCGCTCAATAGTCTGCGCCAGTGGATCCTTGGCCTGCCGGGTGACGCCACCGACTATACGCTTGATGACCAATACCGTCTGAGCCAGGTTAACTACACCCAGGGCGGTAAAACCTGGAAAGTGGTGTACAGCGCGTATGACAGCAAGACTCAACCATCGCTGCCGTCCAATATGGAGCTGACGCAGGGTAGCCAGCGTATTAAGCTGAAAATGGACAACTGGATCGTTAAATGATGACCCACTGGCCCTCTCCCGCAAAACTGAACCTGTTTCTCTACATTACCGGGCAGCGCGCTGACGGCTATCACACCCTGCAAACCCTGTTTCAGTTTGTCGACTACGGCGACACGATCTCAATCGAACCGCGTCAGGACGGGCAGATTTGCCTGCTGACGCCAGTCGACGGCGTGGCGCATGACGATAACCTGATCGTGCGCGCTGCCCGCCTGCTGATGAAAACGGCGTCGTCGTCGGATCGTCTGCCAGCGGGAAGCGGTGCGGATATCCGTATCGACAAACGCCTGCCGATGGGCGGCGGTCTTGGCGGCGGTTCGTCAAATGCTGCAACCGTTTTGGTGGCGCTTAACCATCTGTGGGGCTGCGGTCTGACAACGGACGAGCTGGCAGCGTTAGGGTTGACGCTGGGCGCCGATGTACCAGTGTTTGTACGCGGCCACGCGGCGTTTGCTGAAGGGGTGGGCGAAATCCTCACGCCGGTCGATCCGCCGGAAAAATGGTATCTGATCGTTCACCCTGGCGTGAGCATTCCTACCCCGGTCATCTTTAAAGATCCTGACCTGAAAAGAAATACCCCGGTACGGTCAATAAAAACGTTATTAAATTGTGAATTCAGCAACGATTGCGAGGATATCGCAAGAAAACGTTTTCGCGAGGTTGATGCGGTGCTTTCCTGGCTGTTAGAATACGCGCCGTCGCGCCTGACCGGTACAGGGGCCTGTGTCTTTGCTGAATTTGACACCGAATCCGCCGCCCGTCAGGTGCTTGAGCAAGCGCCGGATTGGCTGCATGGTTTTGTAGCACGCGGGATGAACACCTCCCCCCTACAGCAGGCCATTCTGGCGCAGACTGAGTTTCGGTGACAACGTCACCCTGTTCCAGACGTTGCATCGCGCTCTTTAATACACCGCCTGGATAGCGTTTGCTTAGGCCCCGCAGTTTGCGGCGAACGCTATCCACCACTGGACGCATGCCTGAGGTTCTTCTCGTGCCTGATATGAAGCTTTTTGCTGGTAACGCCACCCCGGAACTAGCACAACGTATTGCCAACCGCCTGTACACTTCCCTCGGCGACGCCGCTGTAGGTCGCTTTAGCGACGGCGAAGTCAGCGTACAAATTAACGAAAATGTACGCGGTGGTGATATTTTCATCATCCAGTCCACCTGTGCTCCAACGAACGACAACCTGATGGAATTGGTTGTTATGGTCGACGCGCTGCGTCGCGCTTCTGCTGGCCGTATCACTGCTGTTATTCCTTACTTTGGCTATGCACGTCAGGACCGTCGCGTCCGTTCCGCGCGTGTGCCAATCACCGCTAAAGTTGTCGCAGACTTCCTGTCCAGCGTCGGCGTTGACCGCGTACTGACGGTCGACCTGCACGCAGAGCAGATCCAGGGCTTCTTCGACGTGCCGGTTGATAACGTTTTCGGCAGCCCAATCCTGCTGGAAGACATGCTGCAACTGAATCTGGACAACCCGATTGTGGTTTCTCCGGACATCGGCGGCGTGGTACGTGCTCGAGCTATCGCGAAGCTGCTGAACGATACCGACATGGCGATCATCGACAAACGCCGTCCGCGTGCTAACGTTTCTCAGGTGATGCACATCATCGGTGACGTGGCTGGCCGCGACTGCGTGTTGGTGGACGACATGATCGATACCGGCGGTACGCTGTGTAAAGCCGCTGAAGCGCTGAAAGAGCGTGGTGCGAAACGCGTATTCGCTTACGCAACTCACCCGATCTTCTCCGGCAATGCGGTAAACAACCTGCGTAACTCCGTCATCGACGAAGTTGTGGTGTGCGATACCATCCCGCTGAGCGACGAGATCAAAGCGCTGCCAAACGTGCGTACGTTGACTCTGTCCGGGATGCTGGCCGAAGCGATTCGTCGTATCAGCAACGAAGAATCCATCTCTGCAATGTTCGAACACTGATCGAACACGGCCAAAAAACCCGCTACGGCGGGTTTTTTTGTTTATAGTATTTATTTGTATGACTTATGCCTCCTTCACCTGCCATTCATATGACAGATGATGCGCACACGGATGATAGATAATTGTGAAAAACGTAACCTCCTCACATGTTCTGCCCTTTCGCGCCCTCATCGACGCCTGCTGGAAAGAGAAATACACGTCGTCACGCTTTGTTCGTGACCTGATAGCCGGGATCACCGTCGGGATTATTGCCATCCCGCTGGCGATGGCACTGGCGATTGGTAGCGGCGTCGCGCCGCAGTACGGGCTGTACACCTCAGCCGTTGCGGGGATTGTGATTGCGCTGACGGGCGGGTCCCGCTTCAGCGTCTCCGGCCCAACTGCCGCCTTTGTGGTGATCCTCTACCCGGTTTCCCAACAGTTTGGTCTGGCAGGCCTGCTGGTTGCCACCCTGATGTCCGGCATCTTTTTAATTCTGTTCGGTCTGGCCCGCTTTGGTCGCCTGATTGAATATATTCCCCTTTCCGTGACGCTGGGGTTCACCTCGGGGATTGGGATTACCATCGGGACCATGCAGATTAAGGATTTCCTCGGCCTGCAAATGGCCCATGTTCCGGAGCACTACTTACAGAAAGTGGGCGCGCTGTTTATGGCGTTGCCGACGGCCAACCTGGGCGATGCAGCCATTGGCATCGTTACCCTCGGCACACTCATCGTCTGGCCTCGCTTAGGCATTCGTCTCCCGGGGCATCTCCCCGCTCTGCTGCTGGGCTGCGCGGTGATGGGCGTCGTCAACCTGCTCGGTGGACAGGTCGCCACCATTGGCTCCCAGTTCCACTATGTTCTGGCGGATGGCTCACAGGGTAACGGTATTCCGCAGCTGCTGCCGCAGCTGGTTCTGCCGTGGGACATGCCGGGCTCCAGCTTCACCCTGAGCTGGGATTCCCTTCGCGCTCTGCTGCCTGCCGCGTTCTCCATGGCAATGCTGGGCGCGATTGAATCCCTGCTCTGCGCCGTCGTGCTCGACGGCATGACCGGCACTAAGCACAAAGCCAACAGCGAACTAGTCGGTCAGGGCTTAGGGAACATCGTTGCACCGTTCTTCGGCGGTATTACGGCTACGGCTGCGATTGCCCGTTCCGCCGCGAACGTACGTGCGGGCGCGACATCACCGGTTTCCGCGGTCATTCACTCCCTGCTGGTGATCATGGCGCTGCTGATCCTTGCCCCACTGCTTTCATGGCTTCCGCTCTCTGCCATGGCTGCGCTGCTGCTGATGGTGGCCTGGAATATGAGTGAGGCGCATAAGGTGGTGAATCTGCTGCGCCGTGCGCCGAAAGATGACATCATCGTGATGCTGATCTGCATGTCGCTGACCGTGCTGTTTGATATGGTTATCGCTATCAGCGTCGGCATAGTGTTGGCCTCGCTGCTGTTTATGCGCCGCATCGCGCAGATGACGCGTCTCTCCCCGGTTAACGTTGAGGTGCCTGAAGATGTGCTGGTGTTGCGCGTGATTGGCCCGCTGTTCTTCGCCGCGGCGGAAGGTTTGTTCAGCGATCTGGCGTCCCGCATCGCGGGCAAACGGATTGTGGTGCTGAAGTGGGATGCCGTCCCGGTGCTGGATGCCGGCGGTCTGGATGCCTTCCAGCGCTTTGTTGCCCGCCTGCCGGAAGGCTGCGAGCTGCGGATCAGTAACCTCGAATTCCAGCCCCTGCGCACCATGGCGCGCGCGGGCGTACAGCCGATCCCTGGCCGATTGTCCTTCTACCCTAACCGTGAAGCTGCATTAGCGGATCTGTGAGTCATCTGATGCAGAGATACGTCTTTGCATCATCACCCCGATCGCCTGCTGGAGCCATTCAAGCACGGCAGGCGTCATCCACGTGCCTTTCATCAGATGCGGCTCCTGCTGCATGGCAAGACGAAATTTTTGCTGGGTCTGCGGGTTTGTTCCCGCATAGGACTGGAATAAAACCAGCCACTTTTCTGCCAGCTTTTGCGCATCGTCAGAAGCGGGACTGAGATTATCCCGCTGCGCCTGATGCAGCTTCGCCACCAGCGGCGGCCACTCCATCATCCGGTCAAAGTAGTGCGCTCGGGTAAAGGCCATCTCTTCGGCAGTGAGATATTGCTCCCAGATGCTGAGCTTTGATTCGGCAAACGCCCGCGTGATGTAATCCGTAATCCCCGGCGTAATGCCGGTTTGCTCCTGCATCTGCGGCTCCACGCTGTGCATTTCGTTCAGACGGGTCAAAAATTCCGGTTTGCCTGCGGTATCCTGTTCCAGGCGTTCCATCCACCGTGAAGCCAAATCGGTCGCCCGCGCGTCCGTGACGCTGACGTTCTGTTCCAGCAAGTGTTTAACCTCCGTCACCAGACCCGACCAGATATCCGCCAGCGCCTCTTTCTCTACCGCAAACGGCAGTTGCTGCAACTCTTCTTTGCTAAACCAGCGATCGTACATATTCATTAACTCCAGAGTCTGTAGCCAGGATTCCAGATCCGGCGTCGCATCGTCGGTCAGCCCGGTACGCAATTCCACCAGCCGGTTGCGCAGCGTATGGATGCTACGCAGTTGCTTGTCCAGCAAAGTGATTTGCCCGTCGAGTAATTCCGCTAATGACAGCGAACGCTGTTCCAGAAAATCCCTGATTTCGGCAAGCTCCAGCCCGGCTTTTGCCAGCGTCTGGATCATATGCAGACGCTGCACATCCGCCAGGTTGTAAAGCCGGTAGCCTGCCGCGCTTCTGGCAGAAGGTAACAACAGCCCTGTTTGCTCGTAGTGATGCAAAGTCCGCACGGTGATCCCAGCACGTTTCGCCAGTTCACCCACCTGAATCAACATAACGGCTCCTTTTGTTCTGCCAGTGTCGCCACTCTGAAGCCTTACGTTACGTGAGGGTCAATGCGTCATGCAAAAAAAAACGACTTCAGATGAAGTCGTTTCGGTGTTCTTTATGGGGCACTAGCCGTGCTTATGCTGGTCGCGGCGGCATCGTTTATCGTAATGGCGCACCCACCAGTATTTATCGCAGACTTCCTCATGTCCGCTCACGCGCGCCCCGGCGAGCCACAATACCGCACCGAGGAAGATACTCAGCACCGCGCCATGCGCAAAGTATTGTGGGAGGTCAAGCTGCGGTAATTGGTTTAAAATTGAATAACCGACACCGGCGACCATCACGAACAGTCCCAACCCCATTAGCACGTTACCGAGCATTGAAGCGTTTTTGCGTTTCATATGTCACCTCCGGAACTTTGGGTTGTCAGGGGAAAAACCCCTTCTCCTTGTGTGTAAAGTATAGACAACGCCACTTATATGAGTTGCGTGAATGATCACATTTACAGATAACTCCCGGACAAAAATTTACAAATAAGACATTGAACAGCTTGAAATTCTAATTGTTCAAAGAAGAAATTATTCGCATTTCGGTGTACAGCAGGCAGAACTTTGTCAAGCGGCGCGCCAGACAGTAAACTACGCGCCAGATCTGGAACCCATTAGGAAGTAAATCGTGACGATTAAACTGATTGTCGGCCTCGCCAATCCGGGCGCAGAGTATGCCGCTACCCGCCATAACGCCGGCGCCTGGTATGTTGATCTGCTGGCGGAACGTCTGCGCGCGCCCCTGCGTGAAGAACCCAAGTTTTACGGGTATACCTCACGCATCAATCTTGCGGGTGCTGACGTGCGGTTGCTGGTGCCAACCACCTTTATGAACCTGAGCGGCAAAGCCGTGGCGGCTATGGCAACGTTTTATCGCATCAATCCGGATGAGATCCTGGTGGCCCACGACGAACTGGATCTGCCGCCAGGCGTGGCGAAGTTCAAGCTGGGCGGCGGTCATGGCGGCCACAACGGCCTTAAAGACATCATCAGCAAACTGGGTAATAATCCTAATTTCCACCGTTTGCGCGTGGGAATCGGCCATCCGGGCGATAAAAACAAAGTTGTTGGTTTCGTACTGGGTAAACCACCGGTTTCTGAGCAGAAGTTGATTGACGAAGCGGTGGACGAAGCGGCCCGCTGCACCGAGATTTGGCTTCAGGACGGCCTGACGAAAGCCACCAATCGACTGCACGCTTTCAAAGCGCAATAATCGGCGCCATGGGGCTTTTTTACCGCGCGTCGCGCAGGTTACGTGTATAATAGGCGTAGTTATTTACTTTTCTTCAATCGGTTATCGTTAACGGATTGATTATCAAGATATTAAGGTGATTTAGAAATGGGATTCAAATGCGGTATCGTCGGTCTGCCAAACGTGGGCAAATCCACCCTGTTCAACGCGCTCACCAAGGCAGGTATTGAAGCGGCGAACTTCCCGTTCTGTACCATCGAGCCGAACACCGGTGTTGTTCCTATGCCCGATCCGCGTCTGGACCAGCTCGCAGAAATTGTGAAGCCGCAGCGCATTCTGCCAACTACCATGGAGTTCGTGGACATCGCGGGCCTGGTAAAAGGCGCATCCAAAGGTGAAGGCCTGGGCAACCAGTTCCTGACCAACATCCGTGAAACCGAAGCGATCGGCCACGTTGTGCGCTGCTTCGAGAACGACAACATTATCCACGTTAACAACAAAGTGGATCCGGCTGACGACATCGACGTCATCAACACCGAGCTGGCCCTTTCTGACCTCGACACCTGCGAGCGCGCCATTCACCGCGTGCAGAAGAAAGCGAAAGGCGGCGACAAGGACGCGAAAGCGGAACTGGCTGCCCTGGAAAAATGTCTGCCACAGCTGGAAAACGCGGGCATGCTGCGCGCGCTGAAAAACCTGACTGAAGAAGACAAAGCGGCGATCAAATACCTGAGCTTCCTGACCCTGAAGCCAACCATGTACATCGCCAACGTTAACGAAGACGGTTTCGAGAACAACCCGTACCTCGACAAAGTGCGTGAAATTGCCGCTGCTGAAGGTTCTGTGGTTGTTGCCGTGTGCGCGGCCGTTGAATCTGATATCGCCGAGCTGGACGATGCCGACCGTGAAGAGTTCATGGCCGAACTGGGTCTGGAAGAGCCGGGCCTGAACCGCGTGATCCGCGCGGGCTATGAGCTGCTGAACCTGCAAACCTACTTCACTGCTGGCGTAAAAGAAGTGCGTGCGTGGACCATCCCTGTGGGTGCGACTGCGCCTCAGGCGGCCGGTAAGATCCACACCGACTTCGAGAAGGGCTTCATTCGTGCGCAGACTATCGCGTTTGAAGACTTTATCACCTACAAGGGTGAGCAAGGCGCGAAAGAAGCTGGCAAGATGCGTGCTGAAGGGAAAGACTACATCGTTAAAGATGGCGATGTGATGAACTTCCTGTTCAACGTCTGAGTCGTCTTGAATAAAAAAAATCCACGCCCTGGCGTGGATTTTTTTATTGGGGGGTCAAAACACATTGTCTAAAAGTTCTGCCTTCATACTGGGTTCGAAGGGAATGATTTCGGCAGTCGCAAGCTTCAACGCCTGAAAGGGATCCTCGCGCAAGCGCTCTTCGAGAGAGACCAGACTCTCGCATTTAGCGAGTATGACTCCACCGGTTCTTGGGATCCGTCTACCCGATGCCAGAAATATCCCCTCTGCATACCCCTTTTTTAGCCACTCCACATGAGCAGGTATCGCTGCGTCAACCTCTTCAAGGGGTTTGATATAGGTCAATATGACAATGTAAACCGTACTCATCCTTTGCCTCTTAGCTCTGTTTTAAACCGCTTGTTGGAACTGCTTATTCGGCCCTCTTTGGCTACCGGTTATTGTTATCGTTTTTTGGCGCTTTTGATGTTAATACGCTGGGCCCAATTGAGACAAAGCATTACGCTTCATATCCCAGGAATAAAACCACTCATGCCAGCCGTTTTGCTTTTCCGCATAGCTACAGACCACAACCACTTCCTTTGACAGGTTGAAAGTTGAGTAATAGAAAAATGCGCCTTCAGGAGGTGCAGACCAAAATAGTTTTTCGCCCTGCGCATTGAAGATGGTCAAAACGGTTGGTAATGGCTTTGGCTCGCTTAACGTAAAGACTAACTGGCGAGTTGAGTCGACCATTGCATAGTCTAAAAACGGCATACTAACCAGTATGTTACTTGCACCACATACCCATTGAACCAGGTCATTTTCTTTAATAAAAATGAGATTTTCAATCATTGGTAAACCTCAACGTTTAAAGTTTGATCTTTTTCAAATCACCTTCAAAAAGCCCCACAAGATATACCCGGTATCGGGCTGGCTGCACTTGTTTATACGTGAATACAGTAGAAAATTCTTTTAAACAATTTGAACATGCTTTTTTCGAAATGTGTAATTGGCTTTCATCATAGCTAAATTCATTATGATCGCTAACAAGCTTCACTCCTCTCATTTTCTTAACCAAAAAGTATTTTACCTCTTCAGAGAGCGAGTCAAACTCATATGAGTTTACGATGGAATAGACTATTACACCCTCGCATTCAAGGCATGCTATTTTTGCGCCATAATCTATAAAGTCATTATCAATGCCATCCAGGACTAATATCTTCTTTTTCAGTCGATTAGTTATTTTCATTTTTTTAGATTTTAACTTTATTAATAAAAAAGTAAGGCGAGAAGAAAATGAGGGGTTTTATTAATTAATAACATTGTTTAATCAAACATTCCATTCGATATAAATACCACAATCGAAGCTTTTTTCATTAGACTGTACAACAATACTTCCCCATTCATGCTCCCATTGAATTCCATATGGGGGGGTTGTAATTTTAAGTTTAGGCTTTGAGGTTATTTCACTCTCAACCCAGGCTGTCAAGCGTTGCTGCTCATCCGATAAATTACTCAGACTAGCCCTTTTATCCCAATCCTCTAGCGTTTTATAAAAATTTCCATCCTTACTAGTAAGGAATAATGATGGAGTAAAAGAAAATGCTGAGGGCCTCAGTTCCAAAATGAAAACTTGATCTTTCCATTTAATATTATCGATAGCGAAATAAAAAGGACCTATTTTAGCCAATGGCGAGAAGAACTTGTAAAATGCGGAATTTTTAAAAGTATCAACATCTTTTAATTCGATTGGGTAGTTGTTAATTGCTACAAATCCAGTATGAACATCAAGTTTCATTTCTAACATATCTAAACAACCTTGTCTGGAAGTGACTACGTTATATTCCAAACTATATATATCCCATGATTAAACGACTTTGTCTCATATGAGACTGAAACCCGCCCCCACGCAAAGTTCCACCTAATGATGTCTGTTTCCATGGTATCAGGCGTGTCCAGGTTTAGTGATTCTTTCAGCCAATCAGACAAACTTTTTACTGATTCATTTAGTATGTGAATATTAGTTCGAGCATTCCAATCATTTAATGCTTTATAGTATTGACTGTTTTTATCAACAAGATGAAGCATAAAAGGAAAACCATAGCACACTGGGCGTATAGTAACTTGAAATTCTTTATCGGAAAACACTGCTGAGTCAACAAGGTAGTGATTTGGCATGGTTTTCTTAACGGCTTTGTGCTTTACTAATTCGCGGTATAAATCACACTTACAAAAGCCTTCTTCAGTATCAATTTCCAAAGGCAGATCATCAAGATTTAGTTCACCTGTAATCGGTTTAAATTTTAATTCAATCATTTTGTCCTGGTTTACTTTTTATTGTCTGACAAGATCTTAATAATATAATCGACTCAACATGAGAACATCCATATGAGGAGCATTTTCCGCGTACAAATTATATTTATTATAACCATTTACAATGACACCCGCATAACAATAAAGTCTTATTGCCAGTGGTGCAATAAGTCAATCCACATTTCTTTTTCCTCAGCGTTAATTTTTATGCCATCTCTACTTTGTTTTACATACTGCATGTACGTTTCATAAATTGCTCTTATTATCACCGTTTTTTCAGTGCGAGATCCTTCAATCAAAGTCATTAGTTTTTCTAAATAAATTGATGAATCCACTCTTTCGTTGAAAAAAAACCTGAGATAATCGAGTACTTCATTATATGAATCGTAATTCATGATAGGCATCCCTGATTTCATACACTGGTTTGTTTGGCACATCCAATTCTGGAGATACTCGGATATCTGCGTCTCGCTTTCCAGCAGTAGCTTACGCAGGCTCCGTTCGCCCCTTCCCAGCGCTTCTGCCCTTCGATATCCATTATCCGCTCTGGCGTGCCGTTGGGCTGGCAGTGGAACCAGAAGATCTCTGGGGCATTAACGTCGTCAGCATGTGCCAACGGGTCATCACTGTCTGGTCGCAGTATACTTAGGTCATCGGCACGTCCCCGTGCACCTCCTGCAGCAGGCGGTTATGGGTAATTTTCTCAATCGCCCTTCGAACGGATTATCATCAGCGGCGAACAGGTTTTGAATAAAGTTAAAAGAAGGAAATCAGCATAATGCGTGATATATAAAATAAAATCTGTAATTAATATATTTCTAATGTCCCTCATAGGGGAGGGTAAGGATTGGGACGAGTCAAGAGTCATTTACCCTTCCCCATGCATCAACCTACTCACCTCCCATAAAAAAACAAACATAATAAACAACCTGAAAAAATCAATTCCCCGTATAACTATTAGTTAGCAAAAATAAAAGTAAATATCACGTATCAAATCTCCATCCGCTTCATCAACGGTTCTTGTTTTGACTTTATTAAAGTCAGCTAAAATACCTTTCACTGGCACATCAGGCTTTGATATGTCATCATAAAATGCTTCCTGTTGACTTTCCCGAACATATTTTTTTATTAAAAAAACAAGATTCTTTCGTAACTTTTCCACTGTCATTCATTTTACTCCTGAATTTTAATAACACATTCGAAAAAAACAGATTACCTCCTGACACCGATGGTAATAGCATAACCTTAGCAAAATAATACGGGATATTAAGTAAAAACCCATCCAGCCATTTTTATTTAATATTTTACTGCCATATATTGAACAACTGTTTCCATATCTCCTGTTCCTCATGAGTAGGGACTCTATAATCTTGAGTCTTTCGCCTATATTCCATAAAACATGAGTCTATAGCTCGAATAGCCACCATTTTTTCTTTTCGACAATCATCTAAAATAGATTGCATATCCTGCAAACAATTAGAATCAAGAATATATTTTTGAAAAAACAGCTCCAGGAAATCTAAAACTTCATTGTAAGATTGTAAATTTATCATGGTTCCTCTGGCAGAATATCAATCTTGTCGAAATTAATAACTCTATTTTCAGCATGCAGCTGTTGAACATTACCTTGGCTGTATTCAGGGTATGCCTTAGTAAACGGTTCAAGTGGCGCTCCTGGTCTATCGCCGAACATTCTCGGGGTTCGCACTTGCGGAACACCATTTTCATATAATTGAAGCGTATCAAACTCAGCTCTAAGACGTCCATCACTCCATGATTTATCCAAAGGATCAAGTGGATTCAATTTATCTGCTCCTTTGATCTGGAATGCATCTCTTACTGTGCGGCCGGAGTCTAATTTATCAAAACCAAAATAAGTGACTGGTGCGGATTTGGATTCAAATGTTTTAGGCACCCATGCATTAATAGTACCATCATCCTCAAGATACCTCATATAGCGATAGGCTGTAGAAGGCATTGTAGCGCTTGGCCCCGCTGGACCGACGTAGAAATCAGGTTTCGTTTTACCGCTACACTCACGGCTTAACCCCCACGGATCCACCCATCCCAGCGCATTCGGCGCATACTGGTAAAGATTTATCCCCCCCGCCAGCCCTATCGGGTCCTGCTGCGTAAACCGTCCGCAGTCCGGGTCGTAATACCGGAACAGATTGTAGTACAGCCCTGTCTCGCGGTCCAGGTATTGCCCCTGCATGCGCAGGTTCTGGGAATGTCCTGGTACCTGCGTTTCGCTTTCCCGCAGCAGTTTGCCCCAGGCGCTGTTCACCCCTTCCCAGCGCACCTGCCCTTCGATATCCGTCATCCGCTCCGGTGTGCCGTTGGGCTGACAGTGGAACCAGAAGATTTCCGGGGCATCAACGCCGTCAATTCGCGCCAGCGGATCGTAGCTGTCCTGATCGCTGTAGACGTAGGTCAGCGGCTCATCCCCGTGCACATCCTGCAACAGCCGGAACCCTTCCCAGACAAACCGGGTGATGCCAGTGAGTCTGACAGTTAACCATCACCACGATGCGGCCGTGGATATCATAACGCCAGCGAATGCCGTTCAGCTGCGTCAGGCGGTTATGGATAATATTCTCAATCCCCCCTTAGAGCAGGTTCTACTAAGCGCCAAGCGGATGGCGAATAAAATCAAGAGAGGGGAATCAGGCGAAATGCGTGGTATATAAAATAAAATCCATAAATACCTAGGATATATTTTACATCTTTTATTTTTGAAGGGTTACCTTTCCTCTATATGGTACGTATCTTTATCACTCCAATATATAATCTTGTAATTGCCGAAATTTATGCCTTGATCTTTGTAATATTCCATCACTTCTGATGGATACCAACCATTCCCATATAAAAAAAGAGCACCCTCGCTAATTAGAATTCTAATAATTCTCTGCTTATCCAGATCATCGCTTACAGGCCTAACCATAAACTCATCTAATAATGAAAAACCTAATACCTGCATTTTTTTAATAAAATGCTGACCAAAAGCCCGGGTTTTTATAAGGTTCCCAGCTATATCAATAACAATAATCGCTTCATTTGGCATCTTATTCAATTTACATTCACCCTTATAGCTACTGGATTTGATGTTGGTACGGAATTTATCACCATTTCTGGAGCCCCACCAGGTAAATGTTGACCCGGGCCTAAGAAATAATCATTACCACTTAATGGACTTCGTGGCTGCATATTAGAGATTCCGCCAATCTTTCTGATATTAAATCCTTCACTTAGTGAACCTGGATATAACCCCATATCTTTTTCAATTATTAAGGAAAGAGACTTAGATATAGTTACATCTCCGTCTTCAATGCCATTGAAATATTTCAACGCTCCTTTTTTGTCCGTAATGAATGTACCATCGCGACCAATTGCAGGATATTGGTCCCAACTTTTTGGACTAATATTATATCCTACATCATCCTTTAGCATTTTCGCTTGTCGCGCTCTTGCGCTTTTAACCTTACATAATCCAAGCGGGTCAATGTACTTGAGCGCATTCGGCGCATACTGGTAAAGATTTATCCCCCCCGCCAGCCCTATCGGGTCCTGCTGCGTAAACCGTCCGCAGTCCGGGTCGTAATACCGGAACAGATTGTAGTGCAGCCCTGTCTCGCGATCCAGGTATTGCCCCTGCATACGCAGGTTCTGGGAATATCCTGATACCTGCGTTTCGCTTTCCCGCAGCAGTTTGCCCCAGGCGCTGTTCACCCCTTCCCAGCGCACCTGCCCTTCGCTATCCGTCATCCGCTCCGGCGTGCCGTTGGGCTGACAGTGGAACCAGAAGATTTCCGGGGCATCAACGCCGTCAATACGCGCCAGCGGATCGTAGCTGTCCTGATCGCTGTAGACGTAGGTCAGCGGCACATCCCCGTGCACTTCCTGCAACAGCCGGAACCCTTCCCAGACAAACCGGGTGGTGACCGGCTTGCCGGTTGGCTGGCCGCCCAGCATCTGGCGGCGCGTTTTGCTGATGCGTCGCCCGAGCGGATCGTAGCGGAAGCTGACCTCCGTCAGGCGGTCTGTTGCGGTCCCGCGGCTGGCTGATGACCTCCGTCAGGCGGTGCTCGCCGTCGTAGCGGTAGTGCCAGCGGGTCTGGCCGTTATCCTTCTCCACGGTGCGGCCATGGATGTCATAACGCCAGCGAATGCCGTTGAGCTGCGACCGGCGGTTGTGCGGGATCTTCTCAGCAAAATCTTCGAGCGGTGAAGATTCTGTAGTGGTGGCGGTTTGCGCCGCGGTTGAATCCGATATCGCTGAAATGAACGACACCGATCGTGAAGATTTAATGGCCGAGCCGGGTCTGGAAGAGCCGGGCCTGAACCGCGTGATCCGCGCGGGCTATGAGCTGCTGAATCTGCAAATCTACTTCACTGCTGGCGTAAAAGAAGTGCGTGCATGGACCATCCCTGTCGGTGCGACTGCGCCTCAGGCGGCCGGTAAGATCCACACCGACTAAATCATAGGGTAATTTCGTCCTATCCCTAGCAGCTGTAATGTTCCACCATTAATTTATTCAAGATATGCACTTGAAAAGTTGCAACAGTGCAGCGGGCACGCTCGTTAGAGCTCTACACAGTTTAACAGAAGATGTCATAGTTCCAGCGAATGCTTGCGCTGGGCTTTTTATCAAGTAATAATCCGTAGTATAAATCCTAATTCATACTGGGCCATTTTATTTTCGAAGGCTCCAATCTGTGGAATCAGCTACACGGATTTCATTAAGAATGAGATCTAGAGGAACGTGTGCAATTATTTACCCCTCATTAACTACACTGAATCGACCACCTGTGGACGTGGTACACCATTGATATGTTTATGCGTATCGATTATTAAAAAAGAAAAGATCAAAAAACAGTCAACATGCGATACTTATTTGATAGTTAATTCCATGTTATATAGATACCGCAATTAAATGATTTAATGTCATAGCAGACAGTAATATCACCCCATTCCAAACGCCATGTTACACTATGTTTTTCTTTTGCATCTGGTTCGCCAAGATCATATTCCTCTGCTACCCAACGATATAAGAAATCAACTTCTTTGTTTAACATATCAATGTTAGAAACTTTATTCCAATCACTTATTGCCTGATAATACTCACCCTCTTTATAAATTAATTGCACCATAAATGGAAAATTGCTAAAGCATAATGGGCGTATTATAAGCTCAAATTTCTTATCAAACCAAAGAACGGTATTAACGGTATAATGATAAGGAATTAATCTTTGCATTTTATTTTTTGATTCAAGATATTTGTAAAGTTCAGAAACTATAAACGTATCCTCCCGTTGTATGAAAAGATATTTATTATCTAACTTAACTTTGCCATCTGCGATGTTAATTTCAAAATCAATCATATGCTTATAACCTTCCCCGGTATCAGTAGGTTTCTAAATTCCTCAGGGATAAAGAATTGCATCCCTCCCCCTCGGCCATAAATGTTATTAGCCAATGCTCTTCCATATGCGACATCAATATCCTCGCTGACATAATAAGCTCTTACTTGCGTTCTTAATGTACGATGAGGATCAATTTTAACCTGAAGCGCTTCATGGTAGCCTATAGCATTTCCTTTGTTTTGCCTAACGGTTGGATAAGTCACCGCATATGATGGAGGAGTATCACCGTTCGGATATAATGCATACAAAATCGTGCCTTTTTTCAGTTTCCTATTTTTGTAGACATCTATACCTTTGTAATCACCTTGACCTTGCCATTTCGTAGCTTCTTTAGATGGATCCTTACATTTACGGCTCAACCCCCACGGATCCACCCATCCCAGCGCATTCGGCGCATACTGGTAAAGATTTATCCCCCCCGCCAGCCCTATCGGGTCCTGCTGCGTAAACCGTCCGCAGTCCGGGTCGTAATACCGGAACAGATTGTAGTGCAGCCCTGTCTCGCGATCCAGGTATTGCCCCTGCATACGCAGGTTCTGGGAATATCCTGATACCTCTCGCTTTCCCGCAGCAGTTTGCCCCAGGCGCTGTTCACCCCTTCCCAGCGCACCTGCCCTTCGCTATCCGTCATCCGCTCCGGCGTGCCGTTGGGCTGAAAGTGGAACCAGAAGATTTCCGGGGCATCAACGCCGTCAATACGTGCCAGCGGATCGTAGCTGTCCTGATCGCTGTAGACGTAGGTCAGCGGCACGTCCCCGTGCACCTCCTGCAACAGCCGGAACCCTTCCCAGACAAACCGCGTGGTGACCGGCTTGCCGGTTGGCTGCCCGCCCAGCATCTGGCGGCGCGTTTTGCTGATGCGTCGCCCGAGCGGGTCATAGCGGAAGCTGACCTGCGTCTGCGGCCTGTTGCGGTCCCGCGGCTGGCTGATGACCTCCGTCAGGCGGTGCTCGCCGTCGTAGCGGTAGTGCCAGCGGGTCTGGCCGTTATCCTTCTCCACGGTGCGGCCATGGATGTCATAGCACCAGCGAATGCCGTTCAGCTGCGTCAGGCGGTTGTGCGTGACCTTCTCAGCAGAGCCTTCGAGCGGGTTACCGGCAGCATCCCAGCGCCACTGCTCCTGGCCAGGCAGCGTGCCGTCCTGAACGAGCAGGCGCCCGGCGCTGTCGTACTGCCAGCGGTACCAGCTGAACGGGTTATCGTCCCGCTCTTCCCGCACCAGATTATTGCGGTAGTCGTAATCCCTGCGGCGGGACCAGCGGCGCGGCGACGGGCGCTCGGCGTTGCCAGTAAAGACGTCCCGGCGATGCAGTCGCCCAAGACGGTCATTAACGTTTGATTGGTTTTTTTATTGCGGGGTTAAAACACATTTTCTAATAGTTCTGTTTTCATACTGGGTTCAAAGAGAATGATGTCGGCAGTCGCAAGCTTTAATGCCTGAAAAGGAACCTCACGCAAGCGTTCTTCGAGAGAGACCAGACTCTCACATTTAGCGAGTATGACTCCACCGGTTCTTGGGCTCCGTCTACCCAATGCCAGAAATATCCCCTCTGAATAACCTTTTAAGCCACTCCACATGAGCAGGTATCACTGCGTCAATCTCTTCGAGTGGTTTGATATAGGTTAAAATGACAATCTAAACCGTGCTCATCCTTTGCCTCTTAACTCTGTTTTTTAAACTGCTTGTTGGTACTGCTGTACAGTCCCTCTTTTGCCAACAGTTATTGTTATCGTTTTTTGGCGCTTTTGATGTTAATACGCAGGGCCCAATTGAGACAAAGCATTATGCTTCATATCCCAGGAATAAAACCAGTCATGCCAGCCGTTTTCCTTTTCCGCATAGCTACAGACCACAACCACTTGCTTTGACAGGTTGAAAGTTAAGTAACAGAAAGCTGCGCCTTCAGGAGGTGCTGACCAAAATAGTTTTTCGCCCTGCGGATTGAAGATGGTCAAAACGGTTGATAGTGGCTTTGGCTCGCTTAACGCAAAGACTAACTGACGTGTTGAGTCGACCAGTGCATAGTCTAAAAATGGCATACTAACCAGTATGTTACTTTCACCACACGCCCATTGAAGCAGGTCATTTTCTTTAATACAAATGAGATTTTCAATCATTGGTAAACCTCAACTTTTAAAGTTTGATCTGTTTCAAATCACCTTCAAAAAGCCCCACAAGATATACCCGATATCGGGCTGGCTGCACTTCTTTATACGTTAATACAGCAGAAAACTCTTTCAAACACTTTGAACAAATGTTTTTCGAAGCGTCTAATTGGCTTTCATCGTAGTTATATTTATTATATTCACTAACAAGCTTCACGCATCTCATTTTCTTAACCAAAAAGCATTTTACCTCTTCAGAGAGCGTGTCAAACTCATATGAGTTTACTATGGAATAGACTATTACGCCTTCGCATTCAGGGCATGCTATTTCTGCGCCATAATTTATAAAGTCATTATCTATACCATCCAGGACCAATAACTTCCTCTTCAGCTGATTAGTTATTTTAATTTTTCATCAAAACCTTAATTAAAACGCAACAAATCAGAATTAATTATAGATATAATGAATAGAGGTGATGTTTTAATTGGATAGATAATTCAAAGATGAACGCGAGCACAAATACATGCCAGAATGCTATGCATGCACACGCCGGGGAAATTGTATGCAATCAAAATTAAAACTGACTAATCATCTTCTATATCAGGGGGTGGTGTCGTAATACCAAGTATTTCTCGGCCAAATCGAATTTCCTCTGCAGTTTTCTTTTTAAGTTTAAGGATAATAACACCCAGTAAAGTATTATTATTTTCATCTGAATAAATCTTGAACGAGTACAACTTACTTCGGATATTAATTACGAATACATTTTCCTTTTCAAAATTTTCAAGGGCAATGATTAAATCATCAAGACCATTAACTTTCAACCCTGTAAATTTAGTATTTTCTTTATGCGCTTTCATTATTCTCAATTCATTTTGAGTACTACTTATAAATGATGCACATTGAAGATTATTCTTTTCATTTAGATAAGAACGAAACTCATCCGGTATTTTTTCTCGTGCATACTCAATAAGTTTATCATTTATCATGGTAGGAATACCTCCACATCGCCACTTCGAATTCCTTTAAGTAAGATTTCGCGTTCCATCCATTCATCAAAAGAATACTCCCACGACCAAGAATCGCCAGGCTTAGGAGCACCAACTTTGACTCTCAATATGACCCCATCAGGCCCTGCGAAGCCTCTAGCTACATCTGGACTATCTGTCCACGAAGTATAGGGGCTGATGCTGGATACCCCTCCGAAGTTATGTTGCTCCGGAGTTATTGATGAATGAACATCCCCAGGAATTACCTTACCATTAAGTGCATTTTCCCATTCGGGATGGTCTTTATGTATACCCCTGTAATTATATTGCCCAGGTTCCGCATCAGGTAGATGTTTATCGGGCTTACAAGGCGACAACCCCCACGGATCCACCCACCCCAGCGCATTCGGCGCATACTGGTAAAGGTTTATCCCCCCCGCCAGCCCTATCGGGTCCTGCTGCGTAAACCGTCCGCAGTCTGGGTCGTAATACCGGAACAGATTGTAGTGCAGCCCTGTCTCACGGTCCAGGTATTGCCCCTGCATGCGCAGGTTCTGAGAATATCCTGATACCTGCGTTTCGCTTTCCCGCAGCAGCTTGCCCCAGGCGCTGTTCACGCCTTCCCAGCGCACCTGCCCTTCGATATCCGTCATCCGCTCCGGCGTGCCGTTCGGCTGGCAGTGGAACCAGAAGATTTCCGGGGCATCAACGCCGTCAATACGCGCCAGCGGGTCGTAGCTGTCCTGATCGCTGTAGACGTAGGTCAGCGGCACTTCTCCGTGCACTTCCTGCAACAGGCGGAACCCTTCCCAGACAAACCGCGTGATGACAGGCTTACCGGTTGGCTGGCCGCCCAGCATCTGGCGACGCGTTTTGCTGATGCGTCGTCCGAGTAGGTCATAGCGGAAGCTGACCTGCGTCTGCGGTCTGTTGCGGTCCCGCGGCTGGCTGATGACCTCCGTCAGGCGGTGCTCGCCGTCGTAGCGGTAGTGCCAGCGGGTCTGGCCGTTATCTTTCTCCACGGTGCGTCCGTGGACGTCATAGCGCCAGCGAATGCCGTTGAGCTGCGTCAGACGGTTGTGCGTGACTTTCTCAGCAGCCCCCTCAAGCGGGTTACCGGCCGCATCCCAGCGCCACTGCTCCTGACCGGGCAGCGTGCCGTCCTGAACCAGCAGACGTCCGGCGCTGTCGTACTGCCAGCGGTACCAGCTGAACGGGTTATCGTCCCGCTCTTCGCGGACAAGATTATTGCGATAGTCGTAATCCCAGCGGCGGGACCAGCGGCGCGGCGACGGGCGCTGGGCATTGCCGGTAAAAACGTCCCGGCGATGCAGTCGACCGAGACGGTCATATTCGCTGCGTGTGGTTAGCAGCCCCTGCGTACGGCTGGTTTCACGGTGAAGTTCGTCGCGGGTAAAGTCGGAGACCGAGAGCTTATCAAGCGCGATGCTGAGCAGATGCCCGCTGCCGTAGTAGAACTGTTTCAGCTCCCGGCCATCGGGCAGCGTGACGGAGGTGCGGTTACCCAGCGCGTCATACTCCCACGCCAGCTCCCCGTGCTCGCCCGTTTCGCGCGTGACGCGCCCGAGCGCGTCATACTCAAACACAAGCTCCTGCTCGGCCTCGGCACTCCAGGCATCGGCTGAAAGCGCGGGATGCAGCCCAATCCGGCTCAGAAGGCCGGACGGGGTGTAGTGGTAGCGCGTCTGCCCCTCCGGCGTGGTGCGGGCGACCAGCTGGCCGCTCGCGCTCCAGGCAAAGGCATGGGTAATGACCTCCGGATGTCCGGCGGCAAAGGTGCGCGCTATCGTACGCCCACAGGCGTCGTAGCGATACTGCGAGGCCACGCCATCCAGCCCCACCTCTTCCAGCAGCAGCGAGTCCGCACCCCAGCGGAACTGGTACGCTTCGCCGTTTTCGTTTTCCAGGGCAATCAGACGCCCGCGGCTGTCCCAGCGGCGGCGCACCTCTTCACCCTGCGTATTACGGGTGGCGGTTAAGCGCCCTGCCTCGTCGTATCTGAACTCGCTCTCTTTCCCGTCGGCGCCCGCATGCTTCACCGGCAGACCACGTTCGTTCCATTTGAGCGACTCTGTCCACCCTTCCGGGCGATCGAGCTGCACCGGACGCCCCGCGGCGTCGTAGCGGTAACGCGTCTCTTCGCCGTCGGCGCTTATCTCAGCCACCAGCCAGCCCAGCGGATGATAACGGTATTGTGTCACACGGCCCGAACAGTCCGTCGCACGCACCATCTGCCCGGCCTCGTTGTACTCCTGGTAACGGCTGTTCCCGGCGGCATTGACTTCTTCCACAACCTGACCAAACTCGTCCCGACGCAGCAGCGTGGTCTGCCCCATCGGATCCACCACGCGTTTCAGCCCGTGATGTTCGTCATACAGGAACCGGGTGGCGCTACCGTCGGCTTCGATGATGGACGCCGGAAGCGCACGGTGCTCCAGCCAGGTGGTGGTGCGGGTATTGCCGTCGGCGTCGATCTCCTGCACCCGGTTGCCCATCTCGTCATAGACGAAGGTAACGGCATTACCCAGCGGATCGATGCGACGCGTGAGGAGTTCGTTGTCATCCCACTCGTAGCGCCAGTTCTCACCGCGCTCGTCAACGTAGCGAACAATCAGGTTTTGCGCGTTCCAGTAATGCTTTCGCGTCTGACCGTCGTAGTGATCGACGGTCGTCAGCCCGGCGGCTAAATCGTAGCTAAAGCGACAGCCGTCGCCGGTGCTGGTGCGGTTTTCCACCACGCGCCAGTGGTCGAATTTTTGCCAGCGGTATTCGCTCTCCAGCCCGCCCGGCAGACGGTGCCAGACCATCAGGCCATCATCGTTATAACGGTATTCACGGGTAATCACGCCGGAGGCATCCGTTGCGCTGGCCAGCTGGCCGCGCGCGTCATACCCCCACTGCATCAGCGGCCATGTCTGGTTGCCGTCAAAATGGCTCGCCGAGGTAACGCGCTGCGGGAAACGTTCATTTTCATAACGCAGAGTGACGTCGATCGCCCGCGGCTCATCGTGCAGACCGACCAGCCGCCCGTGTTCATCCCACGCCGTCAGCAACGCGTTGCCGTACTCGTCGCTGAGGGAGGCCAGGCGCAGGATGGCTGGGTTGGCGCGGGTCGGTTTATACAGACGCCACACCGCGCCGTCATCGTCGGCAATCGCCACGTCGCCGCTCTCATTACGGCGGATGATAATGCCTTCGCTGATGCTGTAAAACGCGCGGTCGACCGGCGGCAGTTCAAAGCTCAGCTCGCGCCCGGTTTCATCGAACCAGGTGGCGTTGTTTTCTTCCAGCGTCAGATAGCTGTCAAAGGTGGTAGCCCAGCCCAGACCAAACAGCCCTTCGCGGGTGGTCAGGCTGTTGTAGCTGCGCTGCCAGCGCAGCGGGAAGCGCCCCGGCAGCGAGAAATCGAGTTCGTCGTCGTCATTCAGCACCTTCACACCAGTAGCGGCGTGAACCGGGTGCGAGGAGCCGAACACGGCGTTGACCGCCATATCGGCCAGCATCCCGCCACCGGCAGCAGCCAGCGCGCAGGGCATGTTTTTCAGGATCTTGCCCGGACGCCCGCGCAGCAGGGAGAGCGCAATCATCCCCAGCGCCAGGCCCGGCGTTTTGCCGCTTTTAATATCTCGAACCGTGAGGGTGTCGCCGCCGATGATCACGTTCGGGGAGACGTCGTCGGAAACGGTGCCTTCGCAGGTGGTGCGATCTTTTGCACGCACCGCGGGCTGCCCGTTGATAAAGACGCTTTTCGAGCCTTCCGCCAGATACTGCGGCCCGGAGTGTTTCTCGCACGCCACCTTGTCTTCTTCCAGCGGCGAGGTCCCGGCAGCGGCAGAGGCCACGCTCGGCTGCCACATTTCGCTGCCGAACTGTCCGGCAGCGGCAAGCAGCATGCCCGCGTAGTCGGCAAAGCTGCCCGGAGACTGCGGCTCAGGGGAAGGAGTATCGGCAGGCGTCAAGGTCCCGGCTGCGCGTGCAGCGGGGATCGCATTAGTAAGAACGTTGCTGGAACCGGTAGTGATCTTACCCGCAGGCGACGGCGGGAAAAGCGCGTTGCCCAGCCCTTCAGCGGCGTTGCTGATATCGTCGGTGATCCCCGCGACGTTCGCCAGAACCCCACCAATAATGCCGCTCAACAGACAGCTGGATCCAATTGCCGCCACGCCTGCCGCTGCGGCCCCGGCTCCCAGCAGTGGGGCCGCGACGGTCGCTGCCGCGCCCACCGCCGCGCCAATCACCGCATAGGCAGCGCCTTCCGCCACAATGCTGGTAATATCAGCAAAAATGCTGGAGTGAATAATCTCGTCGCCCTTACGGGCCGCGTTGTTATCGCTCATGCCTTACACATTCCGGTTGTCGTTTAGCGTCAGACTCTGCTTCAGTGCGCTCCAGCGCGCCTCGTCCTCTTCCGTAAAGGCTTTTAAGGCCGAGAGGGTAAAAATCATCAGTACCGGTTTGCCCGGCGTCTGCACGGCCAGCTGTTTTTGCCACAGGCGCTGGCCGTTACGGTCAAAGGTGGTCTCAACTTCCAGTCCGCTAATGTTTCCGTCTGGCCCGGCTTTTACGTGCTGAAATTCGCTCTGGGCGATCTCCCCCATCTGAGGGCGCAGGACTTCCCACTGACGGTGGAACTCTTGTTCGTAATCGCTACCATCCGGGATGACGCCGCGGCTGACCACTACAGATAACCCGCTTTCGTCATCGCGAATAATGTTCATGCTGTTATCCTGCCAGGCAGCAGGGAAAAGGGAAAACGAACCTTCCTGGAGGGTGTATTTCATAAGTGAACTCGGGATGATATTAGAAAAATAAGATTAAAAGCGCTAAAGTTTATACAGCCAATATTAATTACTGCTTAGCGACTCAGAGGGACAAGATCATTACAACGTTAGCACTTTCTTTTTTTTCCGCAAAAACTTTAGGGGCAGCGATATTATTGGCCGTTTGATAATTATCTTCTTTCACAGCCCGTAAAGTTGCCTCGCAACTTAATGTTCGTAGCGTGACATAACTACCCTGCTCAGGCATTCCTGATTCAGAACTGGAAAGCTAAATGCCCATGCCAGCCCGCGTTCATCGGTAGGAGTGCGATATCCTACTGATTGTCCCGGCGTGTTTCCGCGAGGGATATTAGACAATTTCAGATCTGGAAAATGAGATTTGACTTGTTCAAGAGTAATACATGGATGATTAATTACGAAAGAAATTAAAGATACGCTGTTATCGCCATTTCCCCATAAACGAACATCCACATCGCTGATCCGTGTGCCATCAGTTAACGTAAAGGGAGCTGAAGTATAACGGTCTTCTTTCTCCTGTGTATTATTAATCAGCGGTTGGTTAAACAGTTTACTGACATCCTCAACTTGTTTACCCCACACTGATTTCATTTCTTTGATCATTTGCCACAACGAATCTTGATTCATTTTATTATGCCCTGCATAGGTAAATGCTGAAAATAATGGAAGAACAATGAGGAATGTAGCTTTAATCATCCTACTTTCCATAGAATCCTCCATAGTAATCATTATAATTTAAATTAGTCCCTGAGGCTATTTCGCCTTTACCATACACTTTTCCTATTGCTTTGGCTGCATCAATGCGAGATAACTCACCGCTCACCATTTTATCATATGCAGAATTATATGCTTTTAGGTTTTCGGCACTTCCCGCTATATCAATATCAATACCGCCGTTTGCAAGGATCTCGCGTTGTATTTTAATGTTATTCAGCGTTGCTCCACCTTCATCCATAAGCTGGCTGTTGATGAAGTTTTCCTTACTCGAAGAATCTACCGCAACAGGATAAGTTGCATGCCCTGCCTCATGTGCCAGAGTTTGCACAGTTGTGGCTGTATCCTCCATGTGTTCAGGGTCCATGACAATCAATTTGTTATTTGTATCAGCGTAACTCCCCCCTCCTGCGGCTCCCGGCTGGATAGCCCACCCTTTATCTTTTAGATCTTTTAATTGTGTCTGAAGCGTTGGTGACTTATTGATTTCCTTAACTACATCTTCACTGAAGGGCATCACATCAGAGTTGTAGGAATTATTTTGATAAACGTAACTCCCTTTTAATGGTGGAGCTGCTGCAAATTTTGTTGTTGGTTTTGGTCTGGATGCTGCTGGCGCTGAAACTGCGGGAGCCGGATTCTTAGCACTTTTATTTGGAGAAAACTTCTCCTGCACCGCCGCATCAATATCCCCTTTATGCCCCGATCCCGGTGCCGTTGTGCCCGGCTTGGTTCCCGAGGTATTCAGATGCAGCTTACCACCCGTGGTGATATACCCATCTCCCTCAACGAAAAAGTTAAACTCTTTGCCAATCAGGTTAATCTTGCCGTTAGCGTTAAGCTCAATAGCACTCTCACCCGAGACCAGCCGCAGCTTCGTCCCGGAAGCAATGACATACTGCTCTACCGCTGCATCCAGCTTGCCTTTTCCCGTCAGGATCTCGGTTCCGCCTTTCACGGCCTGGATCTGGTTCGCTTCAACACGATGCAGCTCATTTTTCTTCACGTAATGGCTGCGCGCGCCGCCAACGCTGTGCGTTTCATCATTCTTGACGCTGGTGTCCATGTTGCGCTCGGCCTGGATCCACACCTGCTCTGCTCCCGCCTTGTCCTCAAAGCGCAGGGCGTTGGCGTTGTCCACGGAACCGTCTTTCGTGCGGCTCATAAAGCCCATCTGCGTTGCCGCAGCCGGCAGCGCCCACGGCGGCATGCTGGCTTCGTTATACACGCGGCCGGTGATAATCGGTCGGTCCGGGTCACCGTTGATAAAGTCCACCACCACCTCATCGCCCACGCGCGGGATTTGCACCCCGCCGTAGCCCTGGCCCGCCCATGCGCTGGAGACACGCACCCAGCAGGAGCTGGTGTCATCGCCCTTCGCCAGCCTGTCCCAGTGGAACTTCACCTTCACCCGGCCATATTTGTCCGTCCAGATACTCTCCCCCTGCGGCCCCACGACTTTCGCCGTCTGCGGGCCGTAGGTACGCGGCCACGCCGTGCTCTGCGCCGGACGGTACGACACCGCCGCCGGGATAACGGTGAAATCGGTGCGGTGAATGGTTTCCCCCTCGCCGCTCGCGTATCGGTTCTCCTCGAAGTGGTAACCCGCCGCCGTCACCAGATACTCACCGTTGTCGCTGAAGAACGGCGCGTTGGTCAGGGTAAAGATGTGGCCCGGCGCAATGCCCGCCGCCGTGGCCGTCGCCTGAATCTGCTGATGCTCCACCTGCCAGCGCTCCTGACGAATGCGGGCGTAGAACTCCGCATGGCCTGTCTCCACAAAGCGCCCCGGCCAGTCGTACACGTCGATGCTGCCCGGTTTCGGTGACGCCGGGTTCTGCTGCGCCTGGAACAGCCACGCGTTCGGCTTGCGGAAGTCGTAGTCGTCGAGGCTGTAAATCCCCGGCGTCACGCTGTCCTCCAGCGCCCACTGGCTGATGCCCTCTTCATCCGTACTGCCGCCGGACGGCGTCTGATGGTAAGGAATGACCTCATAGCCGCTGAACGGCTGATGCTGCGTCGCGGCGTCGGTCAGTACCAGGGTGTGCTTGTCCGCCTCGTGGCTGAAGTGATACGCAATCCCCTCCAGCTCCATCAGGCGGCTGATGAAGTCCAGGCTCGATTCCTGATACTGCACGCAGTAGTCCCACACCCGGTAGCTGCCGGTGAGTTTGTCTTCGAGGTTAACCTGATGCTCACCCAGCAGGGTTTTCACAATCTGCGGTACCGTCTGGCCCTGGAAAATCCGCAGGTTACGGTCGCGCTTCATCGGCCACAGGTCCGGCTCCACCGTCAGCTGGTAGACCGCATAGCGGGTGCCCGTCAGCTCCACGGCACTCACCGCCACGCGCGTCACCTTGCCGTTGATATAGCGGGGGGTAAGCAGGTTCTGGGTGGGGATGGTCACCGTGACCGGCTGACCGAGCAGCCTGCTGCGGTCAATGCGCGCATCCGTGCCGAGCAGGGTCAGCGTCAGCGCGAACGACTCCGACATCGCCTCGCGGCCGGAGAGTTTCCAGAAAAGCAGCCCCTCAACCGGGAGCTGAACGGTAATTCGGTTGAGCATAATCTTTATTCCGTAATGGTTTATGCTGAGAGTATTTTTAACGCAAGGTTTTTTTAAACGTGAATGTTCTGGTTGTTGGCCGTCTTACTCTTTAACCGGGGGCCATTCCCCTTCATATTTATAAATCCACAGGGAATAGATTTTCAGAAACTCTGACAAAAAGAACAAAAAGCCATTTAGCCAGACATTCATCACGCCCGTGAAACTTAACACCAGGGGAAAAAGGGAAACTGAGTAGCGAAATCCTACCAGACGCAGTATTTCCTGGTAGAGCGCCAGTCTTCTCGCGTATAAATTCCGGGCGAAGAAGCACCATGCTGAGGCAATAAAAGAGAGCAACAACAAGAAATCGAGAATAAAGAAAAGAATAACCAGAGCGCTATACCCACCAGCAGACAGCGTGTTCACAACCGTACTGAAGGCGTGTATATCGGAAATAATAGGGATTCTGTCATGTCGCACGGACTGGGCACAATAGAGCACAATGGCCAGGGCATCCATGCATCCCCAGAAAACGAAAACCTTATCTCTGGCGTTCATGACAGTTGAGCAATCACTTAACCGGCGCGGGTGGCCATTCGCCCCCCTTCTGGATGAGCTTCTCTTTTATTTCGTTTAATTTCTCGTATTGCTCACTGCCTCGGTCAAGTCCATTCAGCGCGTCCGCGAGCGCATTGCTCATCGACCAGCCATTTTTGGCCTTAATTGACGGATCCGCTCCCCGATCGAGCAGCAACAAGACATGATCGTAAGCCTGGTTATCCAGCGCATCAAACACCAGCGTTTTACCCAGTGAGTTGGTTGAGTTGACGTCAGCACCGCGATCGAGCATGGCTTCCAGCGTCTCTGTATTTTTCGCTTTAAGCGACTGGAAGACGATCGGTTCGTGGAAAACCTTATCTTTCACGTTGGGTGAGAGGCCACCGTCCAACATCGCGTCGATCCAGTCCGCACTGTCTCCCTTTAGGGCAAATTCAGCAGGACTGCTTTTTCCCTGCGGTCGAGGCTGGAGCGGATCTGCGCCATCCTTAACTAGCAACGTAATCACCTTTAAATGGCTCGACGTTTTTTTATCATTAATTGCGTTGCCAAGGGCCCAGAAAAGCAGGGTCATATCCTGCTTTCCTGGTTGATTAAGGTCGCTGTCTGGCGCAAGCGTCTTCACCGCATCGACGTCGCCTTCCTCAATCGCTTTCGCCAGTTCAAGCTGCTGGCCGCTGAAATAGTCCTGTGGATTAAGGTCCATATCCTGCTTACACCCCTGAATCATGAATAAAAAACATAACGCGACAAAAGCCATCAACCCTTTTTTCACAATCGACTCCCGATTATCGAAATATCCTCATCCTTCTGTTGCTCTATGCAATCAATCGCTTGATTAATTCCGTGGCGGTCCAGCGCGCTTCCGGTTCCACCGGGAAGATCATGGGGTATTCCGGCAGCATTAGGGCTCAGCGCAGAGATTTCCTCTTTGAGGATCCACGAAGGGACATGCCCTTTCATCGTTTTCAGATCTTCCCAGGGGTTAACTTCCTGAATCTTCGTCAGCAGTTCACCTTCAACCCGATACGCCTGGATATTATCCGTACTGCCTAATATCTTACCGCCGTATTTTTCTACGGTTCCGGCATTGAGGCCGGCGGCGTTAAACGTCCACCCCGCTTTCCCGCTGCCCATAGAGGTTGCAGAGGCGAGACCACCGCCAAGGGAATGACCGGCAATATCAATATTCTGCCCTGACCTTGCCAGCTCCTTACCGATACTCACGGCCTTTTTATAATAATCTGAAGCCATACCCATGCCCTGTGAGAAGTTATTCGACCAGTCAGCCCCGTTTACCACCGGCGCCAGTTCCCCTTTGGTCAGTAGAGAGGAGACATTCTCAGACAGAGAGGCGAAACCAGGCTCGCGCGATCCCCTGAATACCAGCGTGGGGTTCATATCTGCACCAAACACTTCCGGCTTCGGTTGATAGACGCGCGCCAGAAAATTGGGGGACGTATCATCGTCAAAGAGCATGGATTTGTTCAGCCCGAACTTTCCTAACAGCGCATCGTCATTACTGATATCTGTCCATCCCTCCGGCACGTCCGGTGTGGTTTCGAGCGGGTTCACGGTCTTATAAATATTTTCCGCAAGCTTCGCTTTTTCCACCGCGATATTATTCGCCGCCAGACGTTTCGCGGCGATCTGGGCATCCGGATAAAGGCTATTGCTCCCCTTCGCAATCAGATCCTTACGCGCCTGCCAGCGTTCTGCTTTGGTCATCTTCTGAAGCTGCCCGGCATAGGTTTTACCGTCCTTGCCGGGAGTAGGTTCATCCGGCACCTGTGCCGTTTTAGATTTCACTACCTGTTTTGGCAGTACCGTTGGTGCAGGGCGAGATCCGTACGTTCTCACCATGGTTTCGTAGCGGTCAACAATCGTACTCACCGGATACCAGCCCAGGCCGACCAGCGAGGCAGCCTGGAGTTGCCCTTTGGCGTTGATATAAAAAATTTCCGTTACTGATGACCAGTCACGAAAACTTTCGTCAATGGCAACCACTCTGCCCATCTCTAAATCCTGCGCGATCAGCGTGCGGGTATCGCGCCCGGACTGATAAGGATTCGCACCGGTGATCGTGCGCAGCAGATCGTAGCGCGTGAAGAACGAGCGCAGCGAATGGTCGGGAACCGACATAATCCACTGTCCGGCAACGGACGGGCGGATTATTTTCGCAAACAGCGCTGGCGAGACGTTCTCGTGGAACAGATAGACAAACTTGATGTTATACATTCGCTCCGTCCTGTTACCCGCAGGCTTACGGATTCACCAGCCAGGTGCCTGGCTTCGCAATATCCAGCGTCTGGGTACGCGTTCTTCCATTGCCTTCCAGTTCAATGCGGGTCTCGCCTGCAGGCAGTTTCAGCGATGCGTAACCGTTATTCCCCGGACGCAGCGCTTTCGGCTCGCCGTTCACCTTCAGCGTCTCGCCATCAAGCATGCGGATATAGACCAGCGCGACCGGGCTGGCGTCGACAGGCGACGCACTCTGCTGCGCCGTAGCAGGTGGCGCTACCGGCTCGCTCACGTCGGCCGTTGCCGGTCTGGTTTCCGCTGCGGCGGAGGTTTCAGCCGGAGGGCTCACGGCAGGGGTTTGCGCCGTCTGTGCTGGCGTTTCCTGGCTGCCGCCGCCGAACAGCATCGCACCGGCAACCACCCCAACCAGCACGCCCGCGGCCACCAGCCCCGGAAGCTTGTAACGTCGCCAGTCCAGCGCGGAAGCAGATGTCTCCTCTTCCACCGGCACCAGCATCGTGCCGGTCTTCTTCGCGGTCAGCACCTCGTCGATACCGGCGACGGGCATCTCGATCAGCGCCGCAAACTCTTCGATGGATTGCGGACGGTCTTCCATATGCAGCGCCAGCGCCTTGTCGATGGCCTGAAGCAGCGGAATGGAATACCCCTGCGGCATCAGCTCCACCAGTGGTTTGCAGGTGTCCTGAATCGAACGCACCACGCTGACCGGGGGCGGAGAGCCGACGATGAGGGTGCGCAATACGGCGCCGAGCGCGTAGATATCCGTCCACGGCCCCTGCTCGCTTTCATTGTCGTCGGTATACTGCTCGATAGGCGCAAAACCCGGACGCAGCATGGTTTCCGTCTCATCCGAGAGATTACCGATGGTGCGGCGCGCCGATCCGAAATCGAGCAGCACCGGCAGGCCGTTATCCTGAATCTGAATGTTATCCAGCGAGATGTCGCGGTGCAGGTAGCCCTCATCGTGGATCGTTTTGATGGCGCCGAAGAGCATTGGCAGCATGCGGCGGATCCACGCCTCGTTAATCAGCTCCGGTTTCTCTTCGCGCAGACGCGATAGCGTGGTGCCGCTGTAAAACAGCGTCCCCATATAGGCCGTGTCGTTTTGCACCCAGAAGCGCAGCACGTGCAGCAGGTTCGGGTGGTTAAAGCGCGCCAGCAGGCGGGCTTCCTGGATGAAGCTGTTCAGACCGGCAGAAAACGCTTTGCCGAAGCGCTCGCTGCGCAGCACCAGCGTCATATCCTCGCCGCGCACGGCGAGGGAGGAAGGCATAAACTCTTTGATAGCGATAGTGCGTTCGAGCTGGTGATCCCAGGCGCGATAGACGATGCCGAATCCGCCGCCGCCAATCACCTCTTTTATCTCAAACTCATTGAAACGGTACCCGACCGGGAGCGCGTTTGGGACAGTCCGATTGTTATCATTATCCGTCATCTTTTACAGTTCTCTTGATGATTATTACGCGGCAAACTGACAGTGGAACTCGCCCTGCTCGCAGGTGACATGCAGACGTCGGTACTGCTCGTCGCTGCGGCTGGCGGTAAGTAAAATCTGGCTCATCTGAGGCAGCAACGTATTGGTCAGAATCGCATCCACCATACGCCCGCCCGACTCAACCTCGGTACAGCGCTGAACAATCTGTTCGACCACGCTGTCGTCAAATTCAGAAATAATATTGTGATTCTCTTCCAGACGACGCTGAATGCGCCTGAGCTGAAGACGCACAATCTGCCCCAGCATCTCGTCGCTCAGAGGGTAATACGGCACCACCAGCAGGCGGCCCAGCAGCGCAGGCGGAAACACCTCCAGCAGCGGCTGGCGCAGGGCGCCGCTTAACGCGTCAGGATCCGGCATCAGTTCCGGGTCGGCGCACATGGCTGCGATCAGCTCGGTACCGACATTAGAGGTCAGAATAATAATGGTGTTACGGAAATCAATGTGACGCCCTTCGCCGTCCTCCATCCAGCCCTTGTCGAAGACCTGGAAGAAGATCTCGTGCACGTCCGGGTGCGCTTTTTCAATTTCGTCCAGCAACACCACGCTGTAGGGACGGCGGCGCACGGCCTCGGTTAAGACGCCGCCTTCACCATAGCCCACATAGCCCGGAGGCGCACCTTTTAACGTCGAAACGGTGTGCGCTTCCTGGAATTCACTCATGTTTATGGTAATGACGTTCTGCTCGCCGCCGTAAAGCGACTCCGCCAGCGCCAGCGCGGTTTCGGTTTTGCCCACGCCGGACGGCCCGCAGAGCATAAATACGCCGACCGGTTTGTTCGGATCGTCAAGCTTCGCCCGCGAGGTTTTTACCCGACGGGCAATCAGATCCAGACCGTGACGCTGACCAATAACCCGCTGGTTCAGCGTATCAGCCAGGTTCAGCACCGCGTCGATCTCATTTTTCACCATCCGGCCCAGCGGGATCCCGGTCCAGTCCGAAACCACCGCAGCCACCACGTTTTCATCGACCGCCGCAAACAGCAGCGGTTCGTCACCCTGTAAGGTCTTCAGCGCCTGCTGCTGTTCTGCCAGCTGGCCGCGCAGTTCAGCCGTATCCTCATCACTCGCCGCAAACAGTGCGGCACGCAGACGGATAATTTCCTGCACCCGCGTGCGCTCTTCTTCCCAGCGACGAGCCAGGGCCTCGCGTTGGGTTTCGAACGCGTCACGTTCGGCGCTTAATGTCGCCACGCGCGCCGGATCGCCCGCCCCCACGCGCGCTTCACGTTCGGCAATCTCCAGCTCCACGTCCAGGGCCGCCAGATGACGCAGGCAGTCTTCCAGCTGGGCAGGCGGCGCGCTCTGGCTGACGGCCACGCGCGCGCAGGCGGTATCCAGCAGCGCCACCGCTTTATCCGGCAGCTGACGCGCAGGAATATAGCGATGCGACAGTTTCACCGCCGCGCTGACCGCTTCGTCGAGGAGTAAAACCTGATGATGAGTTTCCAGCGGCGACACGGTGCTGCGCAGCATCAATACAGCTTTCGCTTCATCCGGCTCGTGAACCTGTACGGTCTGGAAACGGCGGGTCAGCGCCGGATCTTTCTCAATGTATTTTTTGTATTCCGCCCAGGTGGTCGCGCCGATGGTGCGCAGTTGCCCACGCGCCAGGGCAGGCTTGAGCAGGTTAGCGGCATCGCCGGTGCCCTGCTGGCCGCCAGCGCCAATCAGGGTGTGGATCTCATCGATAAACAGAATAATCGGCGTGGCGCTGGACTGCACCTCGTTAATCAGCGCCTGGAGGCGCGCCTCAAATTCCCCTTTCATGCCCGCTCCGGCCTGAAGCATGCCGATATCCAGCAGCCACAGCTGAACGTTTTGCAGCGGCTCAGGCACGTCGCCGTCAGCGATACGCAGCGCCAGCCCTTCCACCACTGCCGTTTTCCCGACGCCAGCTTCCCCGGTCAGCAGGGGGTTGTTCTGGCGACGACGCATCAGAATATCGACCATCTGGCGGATCTCTTCATCGCGCCCCACCACCGGGTCAATTTTCCCATCCCGGGCGCGCGCCGTCAGATCCTGACCATACTGCGCCAGCGTGCCCTGCGCAGCCGGTACTGCCCCGGCAGCTGCGTCCGCAGCGGCGGCGGCCTGCTGGCTCTCTTTGCTGCTGGCGCAAATAGCGTCGAACTGCTCGATCAGCACCTCGACGTTAAGACGGGTGAACTGCGCCGAAATACTTTTCAGCACGTTAGCCAGATTCCACGTTTTCAGTATGCCGATCAACAAATGGCCGCCGCGGATGCGGCTGACGCCAAACTTCAGCGAGCCGTAGACCCAGGCGCGCTCGACGGCGCTGTCGATATGCTCGGAAAGATCAGAGACGGAACTCGCGCCACGCGGCAGGGCATCCAGAGCCGCCACGATATCGCGCGTCAGCTGCTGTTCATCAAGGGCGAAGTGACGGATGACCTGTTGCAGATCGCCATCCTGCTGCTGCATCAGCTGATGCAGCCAGTGCACCAGCTCAACGTACGGGTTGCCGCGCAGCTTACAGAAGGCAGTCGCGCTTTCCAGAGAGGTAAATAACAGCGTATCCAGTTTGCCGAAAAGCACGGCACGGCTAATTTCTGACATGTTAGTTTCCATTAACAATGATTCGGTATACGGAAGGATTATCGCTCTGCGCGATACACCAGATCGCCACGCGGAACAGGCTGAGGCTGAAGGCCCAGCCAGGTGTTGTACCCTAATCGCCCGGCGCTGCCGAGCGTGGCGCCCTGCACCGCATCGGCGCGCAGGATCACCCGTGTTTCCCATTCAAATTCCACCCCGGCGTACTGTCGCACCCAGTCGCGCAGCTCGGTGACCCACCCTTCGCCCGGCAGAAAACGGTTGTATTCGTCTGCGCTCAACGGGCCAATCTCAAGACGAAATTTATGCTGCACGTCGCGTACCGCAATGCCGAGAAAAGCGGACTCCCCCATGCGCGGCAGGCGACGCCCCTCACCCAGCTGTGCCTGCTCCCGCGTTGAGAGCGGCATCCACTGCGGTACATTGGCCACCAACCTGACCGGAATGTTGAAATAGTTGCGCAGGATCTTCTCCAGCCCTTCCGGGTCCCGCCCGTGGCGGGTCAGGTGCCCGGCGTGAGTAAAGCGGGCATGCGGGCTCAGGCTGCCTTTCGACATCTGGCCGGGCTGACCCATGCCAATCAGCGATGCAAGATACCCTTCGAAGCGCCTGTTGTCGTCGCGATCCAGTGAAACGGCAGGCTGCGCGTCCGCCCAGGCGCGGTAAAACAGCAGCGTCAGGCGGTGGTGAAAGAGGTCAGCAAACGCGCTGAGGCTGTGATCCTGATGATGATGAATACGCTCGCGGGCATACTCGGTCATGTGCACCGGCAGTGGGCCGTTAGGACCAAACAGGCCGAAGCTCAGAATGGAAACCTCATGCAGTCCGTTCTCTTCCCGCTGCCGGACCTCGGCAACCGTTGACGGCGCAAACCCCATTGAAGGCTGCTGACCAATACGCAGCGGCTCAAATTTAGGCAGCGGCGCGCGCCCCAGCGGGTAACGTTCTCCGCCCTGGGCATCAATACGTCTTAACAGCTGAAACAGATCGTAGCGCCACGGCGTCTCGCGCACTCCGCGCCAGAACGCATCGGGCAGCGGCGTCAGGCGATGCACGCGCAGCGTTGCAGGGGCAACTTCACTCATACCAGCGCCCTTTTACCCATGCGCGGCGCCCAGTAGCCAATTTCGCCGCGCTGCTGGCTCTTGAGCGTGAACTCCGTAAAGCTGTTGATGGAGACCAGGCGGGCAAAAAGGCGTTCCAGCACGCTGCCGAAAAGCCACGGGCTGGCACCGGAAAAGGCGCGTTCGTCCACCGTCAGGGTGATGCCGATCCCGCGGGCGAACACCACCGGGCCGGGTTCCGGCACGCGGCGGTGCACCGGCTCCAGCACGCAGTGACGAACGCCATCCACCTGACGGGCAACCGGCGTCTCGGCGAGGTTAGCGTACAGCCCTAACAGCTGACGCAGCGCGGCAGCGCCCTCTTCGTTTTCGCTGTCCATCAGGCTGAGGTAGTTCATTTGCAGCTGGCTGATGAGCCGCCAGGTACTGAACCCTTCCGCCAGCGCCGGACGCGGCGGCGTCGGGCCTTTACGCAGGGTTAACGCCTTCACCGGCATGGAGTCGGCCATAATAAACTGCCCAAGCTCCTGCTGGAGCATCAGCGGCAGGTCGCGGCTGGTACACAGCACCTCGGCGGAAATGTAGCGCAAATTCTCCTGCCACGGCGCGTGCTGCGCATCCACCAGCGAGACGAAGACCTCCGAGCCGATATAGCCCGTGCGGGTGCCGTAGCGCAGCGCGTGTTCAGAGAGGACGCGCTGTTCACGGCGCAGGGAAAAATAGGCGCCGTAGTTGCCCGCGTCTCCGCTCCAGGTACTCCAGAACGGACGAAACGTCTGGTCGTCCCGCTGACCATCCGCGCTGGCATAGATTTTTTTCACAGCATAAATTTCATAATCCAGCGGACGGATGTTATCCACCACCAGATGGTATTCATGCTGGCTTTCGCTCAGCTTCTGCCGGGCCGCCACTTTCGGGAACAGGTTGATCACCGGCGTACAGTGCAGCGCCATGTGGCTGGCTTCCACCACGCGCTCCAGCTGATCATCGCTCTTGTCGAGCAGAACGAAGATATCAAACGCTTTTTCGTCTTCGCAGCGCTGGATCAGCTTGCCCAGCCCGCTCAGGCTGATGAAGCGAAAACGCGCCGGGAACGCAAAGTACTCCTGCAACAGGCGATAGCCGTCGAAGTTACGCAGATCGTCCGGTAGCAGCGCCTGATCCGCATCAAAGCCTTCCTGACGCAGGGCGTCAGACGACAGCAGCTGGCGCTGGGGCTGCTTGCTGACCGTCTGGCAGACAATACCCGCGTGGTGCTCCATCACCAGCTCCAGCAGCTTCAGCGCCTCGATGTCCGGGCCGCTTAAGAAGAACTCCAGGCGGTCAAAATCCAGATGCCCAAGATGCTGCGGGCCATCGCAGGCAATGCGGATCCGTAAGGCGCTGCTGATCCCCCGCTGACTCAGGCCGAGCTGGGCCAGCGGCAGATCGGCGGGAACGCCGCCCAGCTCGATCCGCTCAATTTTTAACGGCAGCAGGTTGACCTCGTGCGCCGTGGTATAGCTGCACGTAACGCCGGTTTTTTTCAGCGCCAGGCTGTCCATCATGGTGCCGCGCGGCACAATAAAGCCTTTGCTCAGGTCGCCGCGGCTGCTGTCGGGCTGAATCTCAGCGATCGCCATCGACGGCGTAGGCGCCAGGTAATTTGGCGCAATCATCTCAAGCATACGCTGTGAAAAGCGTGGAAATTCGGCGTCCATTTTCATCTGCACGCGGGAGGTCAGGAAGGCGAAACCTTCCATCAGGCGCTCGATGTACGGATCCGCCACTTCGATGCCGCGCATGCCGAGCCGCCCCGCCACTTTTGGGTAGCGTTCGGCGAACTCCGCGCCCATCTCGCGCAGATAGGCCAGTTCACGGTTGTAATATTCGAGCAGTTTGCTTTCCATAATTACCCCGCATCCTTCAGTTCAAAATGGCCGTTCTCAAGATCGACGTCGGTGCGAAAGAGAAACTCCAGCGGATACGGTACGCACCACAGGCGGCCTTTGATTTCGATAGACAGCACGTTGTGCAGATCTAATGAGGAGGTATCGGACACGCAGCGAACCTGAAGCCCCTGCGGCAGGATCCGCGGTTCAAAGTTAATAATCGCTTCGGTGAGCTTGCGCTGAATGTCGTGCCATTCGATATCGGACATTCTTTTCCCCGCCAGCGGCGCCACGCCAAAGTTAACGACGGAACGGCTCACCTGCGTCAGACCACTCAGATCGCTGGAGGCATCGTGGTTAATGGTGTTAAACAACCACTGTAAATCCCGCAGGACGTTACGACGCAGCGCGGCGTGGGTAATCAGATTACTGTTGGCGGACTCGCGTTTTTTTTCCGGATCGTTATCCGTCAGGCGATCCAGCAGTGACGGCTGCATTTTGTCGCGCGCCCCCACTTTCTCCTGTCTGCTGCGGGCCTGCCAGCCGCTGCGCAGCAGATCGCCTTCGCCAGCGGGATTACTCATCCGCGCCATCCGCGGCGAACGTCACCAGGCTCAGGGTGAGCAGCGGGCTTTCGCTTTGCTCGCTCAGCCAGGCTTTCTGCCCCATGCCTTCATACAGGGTGCCGTCATCGTCGAGTGGAAGCCACTCGGTGGTGCGCCCCAGCTTAACGCTGTCTGGCGCTCCGTCAGCAAACGGATAACGCGCCGGGATCTGACACACCTGCTCGGTGCCGTCCGTGAGGCGGACCAGCGCATGACGCCACACCAGATCGGTCACGCTGTCCGGAGCCTGAAAACGGATCGTGTCGATGGCGCAGAACGGCACCCAGAAATAGCGGCCGTTGACCAGGGTTTCACACACCGGCCCCAGACGGGCATCGCCGTCCATCAGCCATTCAAAGGTGTGGCTCTCTTCATTCTCCAGCGTGACCTGCCCGCGGCTTGCCGGGGCCTGTTCGAGTGCCGCCAGGCGCAGCGTTTGCGCATGCCCTGCGCTTTCGGTCAGCGCCTGGGCTAACGTGGTCAGCCACGGCCACTGCGCCTCGGGCATTGCCGGTCGTACCTCTCCCGCGAACACGCGCGCCCGCTGCTGTTCACCCTGAATGGCCTGCTCCAGCAGCGTCACGGTTGGTTTTGCCTGCGGCTTCAGCGCCAGCCAGCTTTTCAGCTGGGTCAGGGCGCGCGCCCAGTTGCCGCTGAGGATCAGAAACTGCACAAACGCGGCGCGCAGATCGGCATCCGCCGGACGAGCTTTGATTTCGGCTTCCAGGCGAAGCAGCGCGTCGCTAATCGACTCACCCGCCAGACGTTGATAAAGCGTATTCATAGCCCCTCCTTAATTCGCCGCGCGCCAGGCGCCCACAGCCGGATCGCGTAGCTGCGGACGCAGCGTGTCAATCAGAACAACATTCAGCTCCGCGCCCGGTGCAACCCATGCGCTCCAGATCTTCTTCACCTCTGCGAGACGCGCCTGGAGTCTGGCGTCGTCGCTGGCGATCTCACGGGTGATTTCCACCGCCACCGTGCCGTTGCTCTTCCAGCCGTTCAGGGTGCTGTCGTACGGTAGGATCATCCAGCTCTGGTCGCTGTTCGGGGTGCTGAAGACCATGCGCTCTTTGTTAACGGAGGTAATCAGCGCCTTTTCAGGATCGACCGCGTTGTTCAGTCCCATCACCGGGAAGCCGTGAATGTAGGTGACCGGAATCGCTTTCTGCGTCCCGTTACGATTCTGCGTCACCACGGTGTGGCCGCTGAGCCAGCTGCCGTTGCCGCAGCGAGTGGTGTCGGAATCGGGAATAAACAGCGCTGGCGCGGAGGAACCGCCCTCCCAGAAGGTGCGCAGGTGGCAACCGTCCTGAAGGGTGAACTCCTGCCATGGCGTACGATCTGCCGCCACGGTGTGCGTCTCCGGATTCTGGTCAGGCGGTAGCAGCGCGCCTGAGGTGGTGGTCGTTGCCGCCGCCGTTTCCTGCTGTTTCACCACCAGCGCCCAGTCCTGCGCTTTAGCCGCTGTGCCCCGGGCAAGCGTCGTGCCTTCCGGATCGATAAGTGTCCAGTTCAGGGTATTCAGCTTGCTGCACTGGTGCTCCAGCAGCGAGCCAAGGCGCGGCACGAAGTTTTCCAGCACCGAAACCTCTTTCTTGCCGTTCGCCACGATACGCAGCGCCACGTCCGCCTTACACCAGCTTTGCGGCGTATTGTCTTTAATGTTGTCGATCCAGATATCCAGCTTCTGCGCAGGAGACTGCACGATGCGGAAGTTTTCAGCCTGTGCGGTGGTCGCCACCGTCAGAAGAGCCAAACCCGATAGCCAAAGTTTCATATCAATCCTTGTGTGTCTAATCAGTTCCGCAGGGAAGAAATTGTGCTGCGTCAGAGAGCGTATGCAGCAAAGTGGTGTCCTGAGGGTTGCCCATCCACACCGCCACGGCGGTATAGTTATCCTGAGCATTGCCCTCCTGTTCAGCATTCTTTTGAATGATTTGGTTCATCAAGGTCAGCCACTCCTGTGGCGTATTGACCATGTGCAGCGACTGTTTCATCTGCTCTTCGCTGACGCCGTGCCAGAAACCGTCGGTGCAGAGTAAAAACGCATCACCGTCTTCAACCTGCACGACATCGCTGTAGCTCGCTTCCGGTCCGCCATTTTCAATACCCAGCGCCAGATACAGCAGGTTGCTGTTGAGATCGTCGGTCTGATGCCCGGCATCTTTCATCTGCTGCACCAGGCTGTGGTCGGTGGTGACGTGCCACAGCCAGCCGCGGCGAAACAGGTACAGGCGGCTGTCTCCGGCGTGCGCCCAGTAAGCCAGACGGTAATCCCTGTCGATAAACAGGCTGACCAGCGTTGTGCCCATCCGGCGATAGTCCTGCACGGCCTGTTGTTCGCTGAGGATGGTGCGGTTCGCCGTTTGGACGTAGTCACGAATATGCTGCGCATTCAGGTGCTTGTCGCCGTCAAAGCGGGAAATAATGCTGTTGCGGGCCAGCTCAGCGGCCACCTCGCCGCCCGGCAGGCCCGCAATGCCGTCACAGACGACAAAGCAGGCTGAACGTTCCCCAATGGTTTCTCCCGTCTGATCCTGGTTGCTGGCGCGCGTCCCCTGGCGGGAGAGAGAAGCCGTTGCGATATTCATTTTTCTTCCGATCCGCTTTGTGAGTCTTTGTACTGATTGACCTCCATGTCATAGGCATGGAGGAAGGCTTCGCCAAACAGGGTATGGAAGTCGTCCTCGATCTCGCCCGCCGTCTCGCCATAGCTGCGAACAAAATAATCCCACAGCGCGGCTTTACGGCTGCCCGGCAGCGCCAGGCGTGACGTCATTCCGTTCTGTTTCGCCTGCTCTTCCAGCTGTTCCGGGTTAAAGGATTGCAGCATGGCGGCGATAATGGCGCGGATACCGGAGATCATCCCCAACTGGTGCGCCTGCAGATCGATCAGCGCATCACGCACCGATTTGGTCGGCGGCATAAAGCCCGGCATCGGCGTGCCGAACATCTGGATCAGGACCGTTTTACCGGTTGGCAGCAGCTTGAACGGGTTGTTGGCATCGTCAAGCACCATGGTCATATCGGCCTTCACCCCGCGCTTGAGAATGGAGCGCGAGGAGAGCAGCGCCACGGTTCCCTGCGAGAACATGCCCAGGATCTGCCCCAGCTGACGCATATTTTCCCGGTCAAACTGCGGCACCGGCTGCATTTCGCTCAGGCCCATGCCCTCCAGCAGCGCCTCCAGCAGTTCGCCCTGAAGCACCTCGCCCCGCTCTCCGGTCTGCGCTGAGGCAGCAGGCGATGCAGCGTTTTTAACCGGGTCGATACGCAGGCGGCCTTTCGGTGCCTGCGCGTTGCTGCGCGCCACGGCCTGCGGCGTTGGCATGGTGAAGCCAGCGTAATCGGGACGCGCGGGCTCTTCTTCCGCGCGCGGCGCGTCCTGTGGTTCAGTCGGTTCCGGATCGAACAGCGGTGAACTGGCCAGCGCATCCTCTTCCTGTGCGGCTTGCGCTTCAGGCTTTGGCTCCGGCTTATCAGCCACGATTTCATCCGGATGGGTTAACGGCGCGCCGCCCATCAGGCCAAGGGGGTCATCGTGACGCGCGGCAGGCGCGCTCGCCGACCCGCCAAACAGGGCTAACGGATCGAGTTCATCCGACGCCTCTTCCTTTGGCTGGGCAGGTTTGCTTTCGTCCGGCTGTACCAGCGTTGAAGGGGTGACATCGTCAAAGATGCTCTCTTTTTTAAACAACGCTTCATCGCTGAACAGCGTGTCTGGGTCAACGTTTTTACGTTCAAGCGACGGTTCGGCGTCGTTAAACATTGCCAGCGGGTCTTCGGCATTCCGCTCCGGGGCCGCAGGCTGGGAGAACGGGTCGTGGGAGGCCGCGGGCTGTGGCTTTGCCCGGTTGCTGGAGATGCTGTCGGAGATGGAAAACTCCTGCATCAGGCTGTCCCAGATTTCCGACGGCACGGCCGTAGGTTCAGCTTTTCCGCGCGGCGCGGCGCTGGCCGGTTTCGGTTGTGCCGCCGGAGCAGGTGTCGCCGCTGGGCGCACCTGCTGCATGCTGGCCGCCATGCGGCTTACGGGCTGGGTGTCGTGAATGAGTTCGCTCACTTCGATGCGATAATCATCAATGCCGAGAATGTCCCCATCCTGAAGCTCAACCTGACGCCCACGCTCCAGCGGGATATCATTCAGTACCACGCGGGTAACGCTGCCGCGGTTCGTGACGCGGCATTCGCCGCTGGCGTCGACGTGAACGATGGCCTGCAAACGCGAGATGGTGCGATCGTTGTCCGGCAGCACCAGATTGTTATCCGTACCGCGCCCAATGGTGCCGCCCGGGGCATAAAAATCACAGCTGCTTTGCGGCGGCTGATGACCGGGTTTCGTAGAAATAATCGTGAATCGCATGGCGTATTCCTGCTGGTATGATTAGCGCTCAAACGCTGCCGCTCTCGGGGGTGAGAACGGCGGGGTTTGGGGGTTAATTCAGAAAGGCATCATTTAAATTTCAGAGTAGGATTACATATTATTAACGATGGAAAGAATTAACAGCACTAAAAATATAATAGTGGCAATAATGATTTTTCTTCTGTACGACTTAACCCATGATAACTCAAAGGCACACAAAATTTCATTGCACGACTGTGGCTCAAGCCAACGACACTCAGTGAGTCTCACACGCTTACCCTGTAAGATCCGTGATAAAATTGTGGTGAGAAAACCAAACCCCCAGAATCCAAGATTTTGCCAGGTTTGATAATCTTCTTTTTTGAGCAACTGTTGATTTGTGAATATCGAATATATTTGGTTAACCTGGCGATGTTTTTTTCGATAGTCTATATAAAATGAAATAACCAGGATTATAAAGGCAGCAAAAAGACATATAATAACAGCAGAGTAAATATTATTAAAAATCACTTTATTCTCCGCTAAAAATTAAGTTATTGAGCTGTTCTCCTGCAAACCCACCGATTTGTGTTCCACCCGCAGCCCCGACTGCACCAACCACTAAACCACAGATGAGTGTTCCTGTCCCCGCTGTGGGTACACCTAATGCAAGACAAATGGGAGCCGCCAGGGATGAGCCTAATGCAGCACCAGCGACACCGCCTCCAAATTTGCTATATTCAGTCACTGCAACCCTGCTGCACTCATTTTCTCTTCCAGTGGTGCAGGCATGATAAACTTCGTTAGACGTGTTCACAAAAGAAAAACCTAAAGCAACCCATCCGCCTGCTTTCAGATAAGAGGTGATTTTGGCAGTTCTGTCAATATATGTTGAGTAACCTGGGATTGCGCCAATCCCAACAGTACTCCATTCATGGACAATTGATTTCGTGGAAAGCCCTAATGCTCTCTTAAGATCCGCATAATCTTTAAACTTAAGCTGTTTTTTAGTTATTTTATTTAACAAGGGTTTCAATTGTGCGAAAAGCGCATTGCGCTCAGCATAAAACTGTTGGCCGAAAAGCGCACCTTGTGTTCTGTACTGATTTTGATAGGTAGCTTCAATTTTAATTAAAATATTTTCTATTTGCTTAAAATATGACTCACCAGCACCACTCACACCACCGACGATTGTATCGCCCCAGCCTGTTATGGCTTTTATATTATCATAATTATTTTTCAAAAATTCAGCAGTGACCACGTCCAAAGTCGCAAGCGCGTTGGTTACCTTCTTTTTCGCAATGGCTAAACTATTAATCTGCTGTGTTTGATTATCGCTACGTGGATCAGCGACAATTAATATTTGTCCAGGCTTGAGCCACGCAGTGTCTTTATTCAATTGCATAAAATACTCGGATTTTTCATTGCGCACATTGCCAAATAGCTGTCTTGCCTGAAAATCCAGAGTGCCGGGTTGCTGAACAACACAGTAACCTGGAGCAACGTTTGACGGACTTGCCATGGAAACTCCTTGTATTCTTTTTTAATTTTTTAGCTTTTGCAGAAGATTTATTTTTGCACACTGAGTTGGCGAATCGCATCGCTATGGGAAATTAGGCTGCACTTTAAAACCTCATAGTTTACCGGTGCTGTACCACCTAGCTTCTGTTTCAGTAAGGTGTTAATAACCTCGTCGGCCTTTTCGAAATTCTCGGCAGGCAGGTTACTGGCTTCCAGCCATGCTGCGGCGCTTGCCTTTGCATCATTTTTCAGTGTCGTACTATCCGCAATCTTTCCGATACAGCGATTTTGCACCCAGTTTTCAAAAATCTGTTGCTGAGAAAAGGTATTAACGTCCGGCAGAGTTTGGGCGAAGGTATATGAGGTATTCAACGCCAGCACGAAAGCGAGTAAATGTTTCATTTCAGGCTCCAGAGCGTAGCGCTGCCAGGAATAAACGAACCATTACCGGGAGAACCCAGAAAATGGCAATCATCGGAGCAAATATTCCCATTCCAGAGCGTGACATGTCCAGTGGCATCGCTCCAGCCATGACCGGTAAAGATGATAATGCCTTGCTTACCTGCAAATTGGCCTGGTGTTGGAGACGTCACCGTCAGATCTGCATTACCCAGTACAGTTGGCAGAAAAGCAATCATATCCTTTACGCGATACATGTAACGTTTTTTATCACTCCCCGTAACCGTCGCATATCTACTGTTGGCGGGAATTGGAACGCCACAATAATTTAAAACGTAGCTCATACGAATGGGGCATGCATTCTGAAAAATTCCGGCTTCGATATTGTGCTGGACTTTTCCACCCAATAATTTACCCACCGTCTCGACATTGACATTAACCTCTCTGAATCTGTTCCAGGCGGCACCAAAAGCAGGACGCATAAGTATTTTCCCTTTTAAAAAAGCACAGGATAAAGTGAGCCCTTTCGGGCCCACTCCTGTTACGCTTCTTTGTTTTCTTTGATGTTCCAGCCAGCGCTGCTTTCAGCACCTTTACCACCGGCAGTGGTCTGCTCCCAGTACTGCTGTTTCACTTTCGCAGCCTGGAATGCATAGGTCACGCCAACGGTATCGCCGTTGTCGGCACCGGTGTACTGAACGGAAGTCACGAGAACGTCTTCCAGGGTGATGCGGGTATATTCAACCTGCTGACCACCCGCTTTGCAGACGGACAGTTCAACTTTGGTCAGGTGCTTACCGCTTGCGCAGTGTTTCAGGATTGCTGTAGTGGATTTGTCGATCAGAGCGTTAACGTGCAGATCGTTAAAGTTAACCTTACCGGCACCGCCGCCGCCACCAACGCTCATATTACCCGGCTGGGACGCGCCCCAGGAGAAGGAGGTAATATCAGTCCAGCCGGTGTGGTTAGAATCTTTAGATTCGCCCGTAACACCCTCGACCTTCAGAAACATATCAATAGCCATAATATCTACTCTTCGTGGATGAACAATATTGCTTTCGAAAAAGCCCTTATATGGCAAACAGGAAAGCATGGGGCTGAATAAAACCGTCCATATTTTACCTCTGCCTCATATCAAACGACCCGTGTCATTTGACAGTCTTACATTCCCCCTGAATGAACGGAAAGAATGTGAAGTCTTTTACTACGGCGGATTATCCTGAATCCAGGTACGATCAGGATCGCCAATGATGAGCTGCGGAACCAGTTTATTCAGTTCGTCGCTATGATAAAGACGTAGACAATTTAAGGTTACGCCTTTTACATCAGGTTTACGCTCCGAGTGGAAACCATTAATTTGGTTTTTATACTTCCCAATAATGGCGTTAACTTTGTCAGTACCGTTTTCAGCATCAAACGGCATCCACTCAATAAATGCACTCGCACTGCGGGCCGCATCAGCAGAAAATTGACTGCCTTTATCTGCAACCTGCGCAAGGCAGCGCGCCAGGACCAAATCTTTTACCACCTGCCGGTATGTTTGCTGCTGATAAAAATCAACGTAAGGGTTGTCACCGCGAGCAGAAAAAGATAAGCAAGTGAGCAAAAGAAATACGGTCTTTAAACACCTGAATATAATTATTTTAATTCCCAAAACCAGATTTCCTGACAGTACGGAAAGCAATCGGAGTTACATATAAACGAATTATTACTCAGAGGCTCGATAAGGTCGATATGACCACCGCCATACCCATCAATTTTATTGAAGAAAACAACACCTTTTCGGCCCAACATTGAGCGTGCACCAGCCTCGCGGTCTTTAAAGATTTCTGCCTTGCCAAACACATGGGATTTATAAAGCTGATCGGCAAGTAATTTTGCGCCAGGCTCGATTGTTTTTCCCTTATAGGGACCGGTCTTTATGGGTAAACGCCCTGTAAATTCAACATTGCATTTTAACAATGCCAGGCTCATTCTTACCGCACAGGTATTTTCGTATGCCGGTTGTTGCTTGATAATCGTCGAATAATCGTAGCCAATTTCTGAAAAAACCTGTTCACCCGAGGCAAAACCCGCGCGTGTGTGATTTGAAGAGTAATGCTGACGTTTAAGTTGTTCGTATAATGGTCTCATTTGTCACTCTCCTTTTTTGCACGGGCGTAATTCTTTCATGCCGTCAATGATGATTTTTGAAGCGCGCTCCTCGCCTTTCTGTTTCGATAAGTTCGCAAAACGAGAATAGAGAAACTCATGTATTGTATTTGGCAAAAAAGGCCTGCCCTTGCACCATGCAGTGCCCTCAGACGCGTCGACTACGCCGAGAAGATACATATTTGCCTTAATGCGTTCACGTTCATTCGTTTTCGACAGCCAGGCTTTAGCAAAACGCTCTGCACTCAGATTTAAATCGTACCCTGTTAACAGCGTCGGATCGCGTTGGAAGTTTGATGTGTCATCCTGAGGCAATGCTTCCGCTTGAGGGTATTTGTAATTTCCTGCCTCCGCGCTTGCGAGAGTAGAAACTGCCAGCAAACTGGTCGCGATCAAAAGTATATGTTTCACCGTCTATCCTTATTCACTGACAGAAACAAGCTAAGCTCTTCCGCTCAAATTGCCGGCCCCTTCGGGCCGGCAATCATCATTACGCGTCCTTCGTCTTCAGCGACGGCAGTTTAGATACCAGACGCAAGGAAACGGTCAGGCCTTCCAGCTGGTAGTGCGGACGCAGGAAGAACTTCGCGGCGTAGTAGCCCGGGTTGTCTTCAATTTCCTGCACCTGCACTTCCGCAGCCGCCAGCGGTTTGCGGGACTTAGTTTCCTGGGAGGAGTTAGCCGGGTCGCCATCCACGTAGTTCATCACCCAGTCGTTCAGCCAGCGTTCCATCTCTTCGCGCTCGCGGAAGGAGCCGATTTTGTCGCGCACGATGCACTTCAGGTAGTGAGCAAAACGACAGCAGGCGAACAGGTAAGGCAGACGGGAGGCCAGGCGCGCGTTAGCGGTGGCATCCGGGTCGTGGTACTCGGCCGGTTTTTGCAGGGACTGCGCGCCGATGAAGGCGGCGAAGTCGGAGTTTTTGCGGTGAACCAGCGGCATAAAGCCGTTTTTCGCCAGCTCGGCTTCACGACGATCGCTGATGGCGATCTCGGTCGGGCATTTCATGTCCACGCCGCCGTCATCGCTCGGGAAGGTGTGGCACGGCAGGTTTTCCACCGCCCCGCCGGACTCCACGCCGCGAATCGAGGTGCACCAGCCGTACTCTTTGAAGGAACGGTTAATGTTGGCGGCCATCGCGTAAGCCGCGTTCGCCCAGGAGTAGCTGTTGTGGTTCGCGCCGTCGGTCTGCTCTTCAAAGTCAAAGCTGTCGACCGGATTGGTGCGAATGCCGTACGGCAGACGCGACAGGAAGCGCGGCATGACCAGGCCCAGATAACGGGCATCTTCCGATTCACGCAGTGAACGCCAGGCGGCGTATTCGGTGTTCTGAAAGATTTTTGTCAGGTCGCGTGGGTTAGCCAGCTCCTGCCAGGACTCCATCTGCATCACGCCCGGCGCGGTGCCGGTGATGAACGGACAGTGGGCCGCAGAGCCGATGCGCGCCATCTCGCCCAGCAGCTCAACGTCCTGCGGGCTGTGGTCGAAGTAGTAGTCGCCTACGATGCAGCCAAACGGCTCGCCACCGAACTGGCCGTACTCCTGCTCGTAGATTTTTTTGAAGATCGGGCTCTGGTCCCAGCCCACGCCCTTGTAGCGCTTCAGGGTGCGGCCCAGCTCCTGCTTGGAGATGCTCATAAAGCGGATCTTCAGCATCTCGTCGGTTTCGGTGTTGTTCACCAGATAGCTCAGCCCGCGCCAGGCGCTCTCCAGCTTCTGGAACTCCTCGTGGTGAATGATCTGGTTCACCTGCTGTGAAAGCTGCTCGTCAATACCGGCAATCAGGTTCTGAATGGTGCGGTAGGTATCGTTTGAAAAGGTCACGGTGTTTTCCAGCGCCTGCTGCGCCAGGGTTTTTACCGCGCTTTCTACGGCAGAGCGCGCCTGATCGGTTTTCGGGCGGAACTCTTTATTCAGCAGCGCGCTGAACTCGTCCTGGCTGAAGGCCTGGCCCGCCTGCTGATCGTGTTGTTGAGTCTGGTTGCTCATCGATTATTCCTCGCTACCTTTCGCACTTTCGTCATTTTTTGGCATCTGGCTCAGGGATTTGAGCAGCGTCGGATCCTGAAGGATTTTTGCAATCAGCTCTTCCGCGCCGTTTTTGCCGTCCATGTAGGTCAGCAGGTTAGAGAGCTGGGTGCGCGCTTCCAGCAGCTTGTTCAGCGGCTCTACTTTGCGGGCTACCGCGTCCGGCAGGAAGTCGTCCATACTGTCAAAGGTCAGATCGACGTTGAGCTTACCTTCGCCGGTCAGGGTGTTATCCACCTGGAACGCCACGCGCGGCTTCAGCGCCTTCATGCGTTCGTCGAAGTTGTCGATGTCGATTTCAAGGAACTTACGCTCGTCGACGGCTGGCAGGTTTTCCACCGGCTTGCCAACCAGATCGGCCATAACGCCCATCACAAACGGCAGCTGAATTTTGCGTTCTGCGCCGTAGATCTCTACGTCGTACTCGATCTGCACGCGGGGAGCACGGTTGCGTGCGATGAATTTCTGTCCACTGTTACTCATTGCCATGATGTTCTCCATCAAAGATGCGCGGTGAAGGTGAAACGGCAGACTCCATGCCTGTCGTCATAATGCCAGGACGCGTCATTCGCGGCGTCCAAAGATGTTTTCCAGTTGGTTAACGCCGTCTGGCGCCAGGTCGCGAATAATGTCCATAAAGTTGAGTTCAGACAGCCGCTGCACCCGTTCAATCATCAGCGGTGCGGGGTGGCTGGGTTCGTACTGCGCAAAATACTGTTTCGCTTTTTCCAGCATCAGCTGCGCGTCGGCGCGGCTGGTCACCTGCACGCTGCGCCAGTCCGTCACCTGCTGAACGGGCGACGCGGTCACCGGCTGCGGCTCGGCGTGCTGCTCAGCCTGCGCGTCACGGTTCGGCAGCAACTTGCTGATATCGGTCACCTGACAGGCGCTGGAAACCAGCCCGACGGTTTTCAGCAGCTGTTCCATCTCCGGTACGCCACTTTCCCCGAGATAGCCGGTAAGCAGTTCGCGGATGGCGAGCAGGCGTTCGTTGATCACGATTACCGCTTCGGTACCTGGCTGATCGCCCCGGGCCAGCTCATCTATTAATCGTGGACGACCGCCCGGATAATCCGGACACTCTGTTTTACTGCCGTCAAGCAGCGCCTGGGCGTCACGGAGCGAAATCTCATCGCCGTTAGAGCGGAGCAGTGAGGCGTTACGCACCGCGACCGTCAGGTCAGATTTATCGCTCAGCCCGGCGAGGGCGTTAATGCGGTAGAACGGATCGGTTTCGCCATACTCTTCCAGCAGCGGGTAAAGTTGCTCCCAGTAACGGGACAGGGCTTCCTGCACCAGCAGTAGCCCGTCGGCGTAACCTGCCAGCCCGCGACGACGCGTCCAGGCATGGGTTAACGCCAGCATGACGCGAAGATCTTTGGTGCGGCCCAGCAGGCTGGTGGCGAGTCTTTCCACCGTGTTCCAGTCGGCAGGCTCTGCCGGAATGATGGTGTCGCCAAACTGCTGTTCGGCTTTGCCCTGACTGGCCTGCCCCATGGCCTGGAAATCAGCGTCGTACTCCAGGTTTTCACCGCAGGGGTTATCGGGGCTTATCGGCGCGAGAAATTCATCGATATTCATAAGATCCCTGCTTATTCAAACATAGGCGGGTAAAGACCGTGGCGGCCCGGACGGGCGCCGCCTGCCGGATCGAACAGCAGCGTAAAGAGCTGCCCGGTAAAGTTTCCGCTGTGGACGTGGGTGTAAAGCGGATAGCCGTCGCAGCGGTTTGTCCACCAGTAGCTGGTCTGGCGCAGCGGATCAAAACACTCCGCCGCCTGCGGCCAGCCCAGCGTGCTCTGACCCTCGTCGTCATAGCCAATCACGTCGAGAATGTCGGAACGCTTTTGCGGCTCAACCGGCTGGGGCGCCGGGATGGTCATCAGCATTTCATCCAGCTGGGAGGCAGAATAGCTGTTACGCACCGCGTGCAGCCCCAGACGGCCAAGCTGCTGGTACCAGCTTTCAGCCTGCCCGAGCAGACGGGATGACCACTCGGTCGGGGTGAAACTCAGTTGCAGGCATACCGGATAGTGGCGGCCTACGCTGTCACGGCCCGGCAGCAGGCAGCCCATCTGAATCATCTGGCTACCAAGCATCGGCGGGACGACAAAGTTCCACACCGGGGCTTTAGAAAACGGGCGCTCACCGCTGCGCTGCTCTTCCTGTTGCCAGGCCAGCAGGCCGACCTGAAACCAGTGCGACCACTGGCGTTGCAGGGTATCCGGAAAGCGACGCTGCAAAAAATCTCCGGCGCTGGGTAATTTGCCATACCAGCTATAACGGTTCATCGCAGGGGTATTCGTCATACGGCTGTCCTTGCGGTTATGGGCATGAGAAACGGGGAAGCTGGAACGGGTTACGGATGCTGTTCGGGGCAAACTCCAGCGTGACCTGATGTCCGTCGACGTTGAAGGTGGCCTGACGGCTCAGGCTACCCGCGCCAGGGCTGGTGCGCGACTTGTCGAAAAAGCGGTTCAGCGCCCAGGAACCGTTAGTCACCAGCGTTGCGGTGCTGCCATTGGCCAGACCGAGCTGCATACGCACCTGGTTCGTCCCGCCCGGCCCCGGCCAGGTCATGATCTGCACCGCCTGCGGACCGTGGCTGTAGCGCAGCAGTTGGCCGTCCACGTCCAGCGTCAGGTTCAGAATGGTATTGTCCATACGCACGGTGCGCACCGTCACCTTGAAGGATGGCGTGGTCGCGCCGTTTGCGAAGAAGGCATCGCGGACAGACTGCGCCTGCTGGAACGGACGCAGCAGCCCTTCACTGCCCGGCAGCGTTTTACCGTCGATGCCCGGCATAAAGCGCCAGTTCGCCTGGGTGGTGTCCACCTTGTTGGTCAGGTTGTCGCGGAAAAAGGCGTCCATCAGTCCGGTGCCCGGCGCGAACATGCGGGCGAGATCGTCCGGCGTCACCTCGGTGCTGGCGCTGCGCACCAGCGGATAACGCCCGGCAATCGCCTGACGGCAGAACCCACCCACTTCCACGTTAATGCGCTTACGCACGTTCTCCAGATCGCGACGCTGAGTGTCGCTGCTGGCGCCGACGGCCATATTGCTGAACATGGTTTGCAGCCCGCCCGGCAGACGTCCCGCGCTGGCTTGCAGGCGGCTAATTGCATCGCCGCCCGGCGCGGGCATACCGCTGTTGGCTGCATCCTGAACGGCGGTCAGGTAGCGATAAAGCTCGTCAACCTGCTTAAGAAAATCATCAAAGACGATGGTCTTGCCGCCCTTCTCCAGCGGCTGCGCCAGCTCAATCATCGGCGCATAGTGGTCGGTCACCAGTTGCTCAGGCGCCTGCGTCACAACCGCGCCCTGCGTCGGGGCATTGTCACCGTTGCTGAACAGCGCTTCCAGCGTGCGGGTGGCGCGGTTGCTTTGGTCTTCCGCTTTCTGCGCATCTTCCGGCGCAGGCGCAGTGCGCGACAGGGTCAGCACCTTGCTCAGGTTAAGTACCAGACGGCGCAGCGGCGAATTGGTGCCTGAAAGCAGGCGCGCGGTGTTGATACGCTGGGAAAGATCGGCGCTGTTGTTGAGCTGAATATCAGCGAGAAAGCGATCCCAGTTAACGATAAAGTCGCGCATGTAGAGCTGACGCACGGCGTTGTCGATCTGCTGTTTATCTTCCTGGGCAGTGGTCGCTCCCAGTACCCAGGCATCGTCCTCGTGCAGGGCGGTGGTCACGCTGTCGATCTGGTCGTTGAAGCTTTTCCAGTAGCCGTCCGGCGTGTAGAGGCCCGGTACGCCCTCACTCACCGGCTTGCCGCTTTTGCGCGAAAACACCAGCTCGCTCTGCGGGCCGCCGAGATCAGAAAGCGAAACCGGCTTCAGGTTCTCATCATGCTCCAGCAGACGTTTCAGGCGCCCATATACGCGTGTTGAGAGCGGCTGCTGGTTGATCAGCGCCCTCTCGCGGGCCACCAGATCCTCATCCTGCGCATACGGTGAAGCCTGAATTTTTGGCTCCAGCAGCTGCGTCAGGTGCCATTCCAGCTCCTGAAGCTGCGCCTGCGTCACGTTCTGCGGCAGGTTGCGTTGCAGGTTGAGCATCACCCACGAGTGCAGGAATTTACCGTCATAATGCTTAGGCTGGTAGAGCATCTGATAGGCTTTCAGCGCCTCATAGCTGTACTCCACGTCGCTGCCGTTGTCGTTGCGCAGCCAGGTGGTAATGTGCATCGCCACGGCGGGGAGCAGCATCTGATCCAGCGCCTTCTGATACAGAGACTGCGAGGCATCGCTGACGTCATCCCCGCGATAAAGCCCCATGCGGCGGGAAACCGGCGGGTTGTTAACGTCGAAGGCATCGCTTTTCGGCAGATCCACCAGGCTGTTAAGCAGCGGCAGAAGCGCAAACAGATCTCGCTGGGGCTGGTTTTGCAGCGCCTTGCTCTGCTGCTCCAGCATCGGCACTTTTGCATCTACCTCTTCCAGATAAGCTTTATTTTTGGCGTAGCTGGTCAGCCACAGACCACCCAGGATCACCAGCAGGGCCAGCAGCGCCGCGTAGCCGGACCACATCACGGCGCGGTTGCGCAGCTCCCACCAGCGGTTTTCCCCGGCGATGCCCGCTTCCTGGAAAATCACGTTTTGCAGCAGATTTTTAATGAAGAAGCTTTGGCCCTTCGCGCCCGGGATCGGCGCCTCTTTGCTTACCGAATCCCAGCGCGTGCTTTCCTCCCCTTCAGGTAAGGAGAGCGCGCGGTTCAGCTCGCCCATCACGCGGTCAAACGGCATCCCTTCCTGGGTGCCGCTGGCAAAGTAGATGCCGCGCGGCGAAAATTCGGTTTCGAAGTTTGAGCGGGCAAAGACCGTGCTCAGGTAGTCTGCCAGCAGCGGACGCAGCGCGGCGAACTCCTGCGGGAAGAGATAGGCTTCCGCACGGGTTTTGGCGTCATGCTCTTTAAGCATGGTTTCCGGCAGGCCAGCATCCAGACGCTGTTGCAGCAGGGAAAATTCCTGCTGGAAGTTGCCCATCAGGTCGTAATCGGCGTGTTTGGTCTGCTCCCACGGCAGCGTAAAGCCCCAGATCTGATCGCGCTGGGCTTTGTCGTAATCCGCAAACCAGGCGCGGAAGCCTTTAAGCAGATCCGCTTTGGTCACCATCACATACACCGGGAAGCGAATACCCAGCTGTTCATGCAGCTCGGAGAGACGCTGGCGCAGGTTGACCGCCTGCTGGCGGGAGGCCTCAGCGGACTGCGAAAGCAGGTCGGAAATGCTGATGGTGATAATCACGCCGTTGATGGGCTGGCGACGGCGGTATTTACGCAGCAGGTTGATAAATTCCAGCCACTCCCCGGCGTCCTGAACCTGCTCGCTCTCCTGAGTGGTGTAGCGCCCCGCGGTATCCAGCAGAACCGCCTCGTTGGTAAACCACCAGTCACAGTTGCGCGTGCCGCCAATGCCGCGCAGCGCGGTTTTACCGAAGCGGTCCGCCAGTGGGAATTGCAGCCCGGAGTTGGCCAGAGCGGTGGTTTTACCTGAACCCGGCGCGCCAATAATGACGTACCACGGCAGCTGATAGAGGTACTGCGTACTGAAGCGCTGCGTCCACTGCGCGCCATGTCCCGCTTTGCTGAAGTGGGCTTTTTTCAGCATCTGGGCGGCTTCATCGAAACGCCCGGCAAGGATCTGCTCCTCGCTGTTCAGACGTTTCTGCGGATCGGCCGCCTCCGGGCTGGTGGTATTTTCGTTAAGCTTGTCCATCAGCTTACGGTTCAGCCAGGCGTTATACAGCCGCGGCAGAATGTGGCTCTGAGCCCAAATCAGGTAGACCACCGCAATGCTGATGACGCGGTTCTGCTCTGATTCAAGGGGCCGGGTGTCCACGATGGACAACAGCGGGCCAATCATCCAGATGACCGCCGCGAGCGCCGTTACGCCCAGGAAGCTCCACAGAATGCGATTGGTCAGTATAGAAAGTAGAGTAGTCAGCATCCTTAGTTTCCTTGCGGCAATCCGTTCAGCTCGGCCTGGGTATTGTCAGGCGATACCAGCAGCGTAATCTCCACGCGGCGGTTACGGGCGCGATTTTCAGGCGTCGTGTTAGGCGCTACCGGGTTGATCTCGCCCCGCCCTTCGGCTTTGACGCGCTCAGGCTGCGAGAGGCTACCCTGGAGCTGTTTTTGCACCGAACGGGCGCGCTCAAGCGAGAGTTCATAGTTAGAGGCGAAGCGTGCGCTGCGGATCGGCACGTTGTCGCTGTACCCCACCACCAGAATTTTGCCGCTGACGTTATTCATCGCCTGGGCGATGCGGTCGATGACCGGCTCATAGCGATCGCGCACCACCGTTGAGGCCGAGGCAAAGAGTCCGTCCCCTTTCAGGATCACCACGCTGCGATCCGCCTCATCCTTAACGGCCACCAGACCGGCATCAATTTCCGGTTTCAGGAAGCCGCGCAGGTTCAGTACCGCCGGTAGCTGACGTGCAGGTTGCCGGATCGTGGTTTCCGGCAGTTGGGACTGGTAAATTTTCGCCAGCACCGGGCTGGTGTTATCACCGAGACGCCAGTTCAGCACGATATAGAACAGGCAGGCGATAAAGCCGACCAGCGCCACGCACGCCCAGAGTGGAATCATCGGCCGCCAGAGCTTGCGCAGAACGGGGCGATCTTCCGGGTGCGGCGAGAGCGGCGGCGGGTAGCTGCCGCGAACGCCACGGATCATCTGCCACAGGCGCTGTTTGATGGTTTCAAGCTGGGTCCGGCCATTGTCCAGCACGCGGTAGCGGCCTTCAAAGCCGAGCAGCAGACAGTAGTTGATCATCTCCAGCAGCAGAATGTGTTCGCGCGGATTCTGAGACAGACGTGCCAGCAGCTGGAAAAACTTCTCGCCACCCCAGGTTTCGTTATGAAACGTCACCAGCAGACCATTGCTTGACCAGACGCCGCTGCTTCCCCAGGGGGTCAGAGCGGCGGCTTCGTCCAGCGCCGTGCAGAGGCAGTAGCGCGCGCCGACAATCACTTCATATGGTAAGCCCGCCTGCTGGCATCGCACCTCGAAACGGCGAATTTCGTCAATCAGGCGCTGGCGCAGCCCGACCTGATCGTCGTGGGAAACCGAATGACGGATTTGCGGAATCGCATTGAGCAGCGGATTGGCGGCCGCCACCAGCTGATTGTTCCCACTGGCTCCGGTAAACAGGGCATCACTGCCGGTATCCTGTCGTTCCTGCATATTAAGCGCTCGCTTTATTATTCTGTCGGGCTACGGATGGCCCAGAACTCCATATCGAGACCCGGGAATTCCCCTGCGAGATGCAGCGCGAATGCCCCAGACTTGTCCATCTCGTGCCACAGTTCGCTGCCCCTCTCGAGCTCGAAATAGCTGTAGCCTGCATGCCACGGGATCTGCGGCGGCGCGACGGGCATTGCCCGAAGCATGATGCCCGGCAGCTGGAGCTGAACCAGATCGCGAATTTTCGAGACTGGCGCAACCTTCATCTGGGCAGGGAAATGGGTTTGCAGGTGTTCGCCGGGGACATTGGCTTTTACCGCCAGCACGAAGCCAAATTCGCGGACCATGCTGGTCTCCGGTACGGTGGCGATGTTCAGTCCGTGAGAGCGTTCGTGCAGCGGCAGCTGGATGGCATGATCTTCCATGACCAGCGACAGCCCCTGACGCAGCATCAGCATCATTTTGCCGAAGCAAAGGGCGAGATCGTCATGGTCGTATACTGGCAGTACGCTCTCTGCGGTACGCTGCGGCGTCCAGGTGGCGAGTTCCGTGGCAAACGGCAGCCAGCTTCGCCAGAGCGCTTCAGGGTGAAGCAGCGGCAGCGTTTTTAAATGTGAGATGTCGCCAAGGTGGCGGTTGATCAGCGAAAGAAGCGTGAACTCAACCATCTCGGACGTATTGAAACGCCCCGGCTGACGCAGGCGGCCGCCGATCTGCTGGCTACGCTGCACCAGCAGGCCGTGCAGGTCATTGATCATGCCGTACAGCTGCGGGCTGTTATTGGCGTTCAGCATTGGTGGGATGTAGCTGTTATCCAGCCGCACGTGGTTGTCGTTGCGCTTTTCAGCGACGCACGCCACGCCGATGGCGGTCCATTCTGCCGTCAGATCTTTCTCCAGCATCAGGGTCAGACGCAGGCGGCCAAACTGAACCGTCGCTTCCCCGACCGACATGGCGTTGTCGTCTTCTACCTCTTGTTCAAACGTAATAAAACGCGCCAGAGAAGAGTGCTCCTCGCTGAAAATCACCTCTTCACGTCCACCGCGACGAACCGGCAGCGCAAGCACCACCTTTTCATTGGTAAGATTATCGGGAATTTTTAGCGGGGCCGGACCGTTGCGGTCGCTGCGCACCTGGAAAAAGGTGCCGTCAGGCAGCAAACCGCTACAGTAGCTCAGGGCAATACAGCCCTGGCGAAGCATCGCTTCATCCAGCTCAAGGTCGAGAAAGCCCCAGAGATACGAACGCTGCAAGGCCCCCCACTCACGAACGTGGTTGAGGAGGTAACTTTCTGTCCGCTGAAAATGGTGGGGACGCAGGAACATGCCCTCGGTCCAGACGACCTTTTCTGCTTTCGTCATGATGATCTCTTTCCTGTTATGAAGGGCGTTACTGGCTGATGACCCGGATACCATTTACGTCAAGGAAGACGCTGGCCTGGAGTTCTTCTGCGGACCATTTCCAGAACTGGTAAATCGCGTTTTCGCCGGGAACAGGCAAAGGAAGTGAGACGCGCCATTTTTTGCCGTCCAGTGCCTGGTATTCCGCCATTACGCCGATATAGCGCGCTTCCGGTGAGCTTTGACCGCTCAGGGTTTTCGAAAGCTGGCCCGGCATCAGGAAGAACACATCGCTGTTCAGCAGATTCGCGCCAAGCGTGGCTGACGCGTTGTTCTGTAAGGAGTAGAAGTCGCTGGACATGAAATCCGCATCGGATTTCAGCAGCAATACTCTGACCTTAAGCGGTGCAGAATCATTGATTTGAGGATGAGCCTGAAACTGAAGATTGTAGCGGGAGGGGTCGCTGTGTGAAGACGACGTACAACCACCGATCAGCGCGAGAATCAACGCAAAAAAAGGGAACCACATCCGATGGAAATTTTTATTATTCATAAAAATATGCTCGTGAAACCCGTTTAGTTCAGGATCCAGGTACCGTTCGCGCTGTCTTTGCAGGCTTTGCTGTTGCCATCGACATCAACACAGGTGGTTTTCTTGCGCGCTTTAGGGCGCAGTGCCTGTTTACGCACGGTGGCTTCGTACTGGTCGGCCTTGATTACGGCACGCATCGGCACGTAACCAATCAGCTGTTCACTCCCTTCATCGGCCAGCGCCATCCAGAAATGTTCAACCTGCCCCAGCACGACGTAAGTTTTTCCGGTCTCAAGCGTACGGATCACTTTTCCACCGTAGTCAGGACGGCTCATCAGGGATGCCGGGTACATAGCACGATACGGTTCATTCACCTGAGTGAACTCCGCCGGAGGGGTAACAGCGTGACGGTGCGTCAGCGTGATGCCATTAACCTGGCTGGTCACAATCGTATCATCGGTGATCGCTGGTTTTTGCGGCGCCTTACAGCCCGCCACCGCCATAACAAACAGAAGTGATAACAATACACGCAGTTTCATATGCTTTTCCGTAGCGATATTTAGAGGATGAAGAGAGGGGATAAAATTTGACTTAGGTGCTATTGTTAAAAATAGTCAGGTTTTTCCGGGGCGTTACTATTATTTGGGCATAGCTACCGCACGAGCCTTCGAGAATAAGGCCCAGCGTAATCCTGACATATTTTGACAAACGGTAAACAAGTTTACATGAGCTTATCACCTTTTCAATATTTCCTTTTTCGCTACTGCTGATTCATGACGCATTCGCCTCACTCTGAGATTAATCTGAAAAATAGAAAAATCACGCAATTAACTGATTTAAAGACAAAAAAATCCAAAAGAGAACCATTATCACTAACGTAATACCACTATTCCTGCCACTACCATAATTAGTAGAACGGAGAATTTTTCAGTTGCATATGAATATATCTCACACGAATTATTTGTTGTATCGATAGCAAATCGTCAATACTCAGGACGATGTCCCATCAAATTAAGAAAACACAGTAAGGATGAAAAAATTAATTTCACGCCGCAAATTAACTTTATGTTCTCCCCCTTCTTAAGATAATTTTCTTTCGTCTGGGCCGTATGAATAATTAAGCCTGACTACACTCTTGCTCGCCAAAGCATTGCTCAAAATATAACCCACCCTTTCCAGGTAATGAATAAAGACGCTGCTTTCGACAGGCGAACTTCATTTGGCATTTTACCGTCACTACACTATTGCTTGCTTTCCACCACTCCGACGATTTATTACAAACATGATGAAAATTTGTTATGAGTTCTTTGCTTTCCCGCACCATAACTTACAGGCCGAGCGGTAGAAACAGGTTAAGTGGGTATCAAAATATGTGCCGTTGCCGGCATCGGGGTTGACCATAACCGTGCTCGGTAACTGTCAACGTCCTCCACTTGACTTATATTGTAAGGAAGGTACTTTTCAGGACATGAAGAAGATCCTGATAATTGTTCCTGATGGTGGCATGTTGTTTGAAGCCGCCGGTATAGCCGACATTCTGATGCAGGCCAACCGTCTGCACCCGGACGGTCTGGCGCAGCCCCGCTACCGCATCATTATTGCCACTACCCAGCCTCACCTGGTGATCCATGGCCAATCCGGCTTAAATCTGCTGGCGGACTATCGCCTGCCGGAGCTGGATCCGCGCGAGCCGCTGGACACGATTATCATCACCGGCCGTGGCATGAATGAGCAGGAAAGCACTGCGGTGGTGGACTGGCTGCACCTGGCCGCGCCGCATGCACGACGCGTCGCCTCTGTCTGCGGCGGGGCCCTGCTGCTGGCACAGGCCGGACTGCTCGATGGGCGCCGGGCAACGACCCACTGGCGGCTTCTGGAAACGTTGAAAACCCGCTATCCTGCGGTCAACGTTGAGGGCGGCCCGCTCTATGTTCAGGATGGTCCCGTCTGGACGTCCGGCGGCGTCAGTTCCGGGTTTGATCTGACGCTGGCGCTGGTGGAGGATGATTACGGCTTCACCCTCGCCCGCAACGTGGCGCAGGATATGGTGATGTACCTGCGTCGGCCTGGCGGCCAGCTACAGTTCAGCCGCTATAATCTGGAGCAGTCCGGCGCGACCGGACCGGTTAGCGAACTGCAAAGCTGGATCCTGCAAAACCTCACCGCAGATTTGTGCGTCGAAAGGCTGGCCGAACGGGTCGCCATGAGTCCGCGCAATTTCACCCGCGTGTTCACGCGTGACGTCGGTGTACCTCCGGCCCGTTATGTCACCGAAGCGCGCCTGGCCGCCGCACGACAGCTTCTGGAGCAGACCCCGTATCCGCTTGAGGTCATTGCCGAAAAAAGCGGGTTTGGGACCAGCATCAACCTGCGCCGCGTTTTTGAAAAGCAGCTTCATCTCACGCCGGGCGAATATCGCCAGCGTTTCCACTGCCGCAGAATGGCGTAATCTGATCCTTTTTTGTCATTTACGCCAACCGACCTGACACCTACAGTAACTCCAGACAACACAGATAAGGAGTGCATCATGGTTAAGGTCGGTATTAACGGTTTCGGCCGTATCGGACGTAATTTCCTGCGCGCGGCGCTGGGCAATCCGGATCTCCAGATTGTGGCCATTAACGATCTGACGGACAGTAAAACCCTCGCCCATCTGCTGAAATATGACTCTCTGCTCGGCACGCTACCGGTACCTGTGGAAGCGGCGGACGGCGCGCTACAGGTTGACGGGCAACGCATCACCGTATTCAGTGAACGCGACCCGGCAAACATTCCGTGGAAAGACGCTGACGTTGAGGTGGTAATCGAAGCCACCGGTTTCTTCACCGAACGTGATAAAGCGGCGGTGCATATCACGAGCGGCGGCGCAAAACGCGTCATTATTTCCGCCCCGGCTAAAAATGATGATCTTACGGTGGTAATGGGCGTGAACCACACGCTGTACGATCCGGCCCAGCATTTTGTGGTCAGTAACGGGAGTTGCACCACTAACGGTCTGGCGCCAGCGGCGCAGGTGCTGCACCAGCAGTTTGGCATTGAACACGGGCTGATGAACACCACGCATGCCTACACCAACAGCCAGGCGCTGCATGACCAGCCAGAAAAAGATCTACGCGGCGCGCGTGCGGCAGCATTATCGATTGTGCCTTATTCCAGCGGCGCGGCAAAAGCGCTCGGGAAAGTAATCCCCGAACTGGACGGTAAACTCACCGGGTATTCCCTGCGCGTGCCGGTGCCAGTGGTGTCGATTGTCGATCTGACGGTGACGCTGAGCCGCAACGTGACCGCCGAAGAGGTGAATGACGCGTTCCGTCAGGCTGCCGGTAGCGGGCCGCTGAAAGGCATCCTGGGCTACAGCGATGAACCGCTTGTCTCCAGTGATTATCAGGGCGACCCGCGCTCATCCATTATCGACGGGCTTTCAACGCTGGTGATTGGCGGGAATATGGTGAAGATCCTGTCGTGGTATGACAACGAGTGGGGCTTCTCAAACCGTCTGGTGGATTTGGCGGTGCTGATGGATAAGAAAGGGTTGTAGGGCTTAAGCCGGGTGGCGTGAAGCTTACCCGGCCTTTCCGTGGTGTGGTTAAAAATTAAGTAATCCAACCCTGGTGTAGTGAAAGCGCACCCGAATTTTCTGGTTATGCGAAAAATGGGACATTCAACACGCGAAGTTATCGATATTCGTCTAAGGTTTTCAGGTAATTGACAACAGCGGTCACGCTGCTCAGCGAAGACAGGAGACGAACCGATGATAAGACCTCGCGCACGACGCCCCGCTTTTTTACCCCTTGCGTTGGCAGGCGCACTACTCGGTGTTACCGCATTTGGTTATGCTGAAGACCAGCCAACGAGCCAGCAAAGCTCACCTGATATTCTTCTTGGCCCCCTCTTTAATGACGTTCAGAGCGCCAAACTGTTCCCGGATCAGAAAACCTTCGCGGATGCCGTTCCCAAAAGCGACCCGCTGATGATCCTGGCGGATTACCGGATGCAGCATACCCAGTCCGGTTTTGACCTGCGTCACTTCGTGGAGATGAACTTTATCCTGCCGAAGGAGGGTGAGAAATATGTTCCCCCTGAGGGCCAGAGCCTGCGGGAACACATAGACGATCTGTGGCCTGTGCTGACCCGCACCACCGACAAAGCGAACAAATGGGACTCCCTCCTGCCTCTGCCAAAACCCTATGTCGTGCCGGGAGGACGATTCCGCGAAGTCTATTACTGGGACAGCTATTTCACCATGCTGGGGCTGGCCGAGAGCGGCCACTGGGATAAGATCGGCGACATGGTGGACAACTTCGCATACGAGCTTGATACCTGGGGCCATATCCCTAACGGTAACCGCAGTTACTACCTGAGCCGCTCTCAGCCGCCGTTCTTTTCTTTGATGGTGGAACTGTTGGCCACGCATGACAGCGACGCGTTGAAGAAATACCGTCCGCAGATGGAGAAGGAGTATGCCTACTGGATGGAGGGGGCTGATGGACTCCAGCCTGGTCAGGCAAACAAACGCGTAGTGAAGCTGGATGACGGCTCCCTCCTCAACCGCTACTGGGACGATCTGGACACGCCACGCCCTGAGTCGTGGCTGGATGACGTGACCACCGCCAAAAATAACCCTAACCGTCCGGCCACCGAGATTTACCGTGATCTGCGCTCTGCCGCGGCCTCGGGCTGGGATTTCAGCTCCCGCTGGATGGACGATCCCCAGAAGCTGGGTACCATCCGCACCACCAGCATCGTGCCGGTGGATCTGAATGCGTTGATGTTTAAGATGGAAAAACTGCTGGCCCGTGCCAGCCAGGAAGACGGGGATACCGCAAGCGCAAGTAAATATGACGCGCTGGCCTCCGCACGTCAGAAAGCCATGGAGAGCCACCTGTGGAACGATAAAGAGGGCTGGTATGCGGATTACGATCTGAAAACCAGGAAGGTGCGTAATCAGCTGACTGCCGCGGCCCTCTTCCCGCTGTATGTGAAGGCCGCATCACAGGATCGCGCCGATAAAGTGGCCGCAGCCGCATCGTCGCGCCTGCTGAAACCGGGCGGTATTTCTACCACCACCATCAACAGCGGGCAGCAGTGGGATGCGCCGAACGGCTGGGCGCCGTTGCAGTGGGTAGCGGTGGAAGGGTTGCAGAACTATGGTCAGCAGAAAGTGGCGATGGACGTGACCTGGCGTTTCCTGAAAAACGTTCAGCATACCTACAATCGCGAGAAGAAACTGGTTGAGAAGTACGATGTCTCTTCGACCGGTACCGGCGGTGGCGGCGGTGAGTATCCGTTGCAGGACGGTTTCGGCTGGAGTAACGGTGTGACGCTCAGGATGCTGGACATGGTCTGCCCGAAAGAGAAGCCGTGCGACAGCGTACCGGAGAATCAGTCTGCGGCAAACGATGATGTTGCACCTGCTAAACAGGCGGCGCAGTAGCGCCCCTCACCCTAACCCTCTCCCCAAAGGGGCGAGGGGACTGTTCAGTGCGGTAGCGCCACCGGGCTTTTTTCAGAAGCTGTAGCTCGCCCCGACCTGGAAGGTGCGGTCGCGGCCTATCCAGCAGTTGGTCGCGTCATAGCAGGTGAGCGTCTCTTTGTTGGTGACGTTCTGCGCGCTCGCTTTCAGCGTCAGCCCCTCCAGCGATGGCGCCAGTTCGCCCATGCGGTAAGATGCCGCCAGATCGTACTGCGTCGTACCGCCCAGCTTGCCTGCATCATTGGCTGGCGAGATCTCCATCGGCCCGGTGTAGCGTGCACCAGCCCCCAGCGTTAACCCTCTCAGCGGCGTGCTGTCAAAGGTGAAATCTCCCCACAGATTAAAGGCGTTCTCAGGGACCTGCGTCGGTCGTTTGCCCTGGTACTTGTCATCTTCAGTATTGATGGCGTGGGTGTAGGCATAATTAGCAATCAGCGTCAGGTTATCCGTTGGACGACTAATAGCGGAAAGCTCCGCGCCTTTCGATTCCACTTCCCCGGTCTGTCGGTAGTTGAGGAAGCCCGGATCGCTGGTCACCACATTTTTCTGACGAATGTTAAACACCGAGGCGGTGAAGGTAGTTGCATATTCCGCCAGCAGATATTTCACCCCACCCTCCACCTGCTTACTGGTGGTGGGCTTAACGTCTTTCGCGGTCAGCGTACCCTGCGGCGATACCGGTGCGAAGCCTTCCGAATAGCTGATAAACGGCGAGAGACCATTGTCGAAGGCATAAAGCGCCCCCAGTCGTTTGGTGAGGCGATCTTGCGATACCCAGGCTTTGTCACCGTTTTGCAGATAGTTGGTGGTGACGGAACGGTAGTCGTCAAAGCGCAGGCTGGCCAGCACGTTAAGCCCGCCAAACGCAATCTGATCCTGAAGGTAATAGCCATTCTGCTGATAGCCGAGACGGTTTTTCTGCGCTGTTTCAAGCCCCAGCGCATCGTTATCGATCTGCGAGTGATCCGGATTGCGCATATCGATACCCGGTGTGGACGAGGCGTAACGATAATGGAAGTGAGAGTTCAGCTTCTGGTAGTCAAAGCCCGCCAGCAGATGATGTTGCCAGTCCCCCAGCGCGACGGTTCGGGTAACCTGGTTATCAATGTTGAAGCTCTGCAAATCTTCATCCGTGGTATAGGCGAAGCGGTTAAGCTGGTAGACCTCGCTGCCCGTCCCGGTGGAATAGGCGCTGCGCTGGTGGGTATCCACGTCAAAGTAGCGCGCTTTCTGGTTAAAGCCCCAGCCACTGTCAAACTCATGCTCAAAGCTGTAGCCCAGCATCCACTGGCGCTGTTTGAAGCCGCTCCACTCATCCCCGGCATAGTCACGACGATCGGCGTATTTAGACCGCAGATAGCTTAGCGGCATCGGATCAGACGGCGTCAGGCTCGGCGTATTTTGCGCCAGCGCGTCAATGGTCAGGCGCGTTTTGTCATCCGGCTGCCAGGTCACGGAGGGGGCCACCAGATAGTTTTCATAGCGCGTGGTGTGCGCCTGTTCGTCACTTTCCGTCGCTTTGCCCAGCAGACGATAGTTCCAGTCGCTGTTCGCGATCTGCCCCGTGGAATCCAGGTACCCCTCTTTCAGATTGCGGTTTCCGGTATTAAAGCCCAGTTCCGTTTTCGCCTCTTTCTGCGGCTTTTTACTCTGAATATTGACCAGCCCGCCCGGGGAGCCGCCGCCATACAGCACGGATGACGGCCCCTTCAGGATATCGACGCTCTCAATCAGCAGCGGATCGATTCGCGCTTTGGTGTTCCCGGTGACGTTATAGGGAAGTTGCAGGCCGTTGTAGAACTCCTGATCAACGTTGAACCCGCGGATTTTGTACTCGCTCATGTAAGAGGTGCTCCCGCGCACCTCCGTGGAAACGCCCGGCGCATAGCGCAGGATCTCGTTTACCGAACTGGCGTGCCGCTGCTCAATCTCTTTAGAGGCGATGGTGTTGATCACCTGCGGCGTTTTACTTTCCGCGACGGCTGATTTCGTGGCGCTATTGGTCCAGGCAGGGAGCGCGCTGCCCTGCTCTGTACCGGTTACCACGATGGTGGGTTCTTCTGCGAAAGCCTGTGTCTGCAATGCCAGCGTAACGGCGCCTGCCAACGCGCATAACGCAAAACGTGAGGTGCTCATAGTGTCGTCTTATTATTAGATGATATTGGGAACGACAATTATTATCATTTTTATTACCGAATCAATATCAGCGGAGAAAAACAGATCGTTTGTATTAAGTTTCATGCCAGCGTGCCGATAACCCAGAGACAGTCTGTCATCTATCGAGGAGCCATCTGGCGTGAGTAGCTACAGTGAGCAGTTCCTGAAACAAAATCCGCTGGCTGTATTAGGGGTGTTACGCGACCTGAAAAAGGGCGAGGTGCCGCTGCGCATCAACTGGTCAACCAGCCAGTTTATCAGCAAGATCCTGGACGTGACGGCAGAGCACCTGATCGTCGATCTGGGTAGCCAGAGCGATGAAAACCGTGCCGCGCTACAGGCAGAAAACCTCTCGGTGATGGCCGAAACGCAGGGGGCTAAAGTCGAGTTTATACTGCCTCGCCTGACCACGATCGTGTACCAGGGTTTGCCTGCGTTTATCACCCCCCTGCCCGCTAATCTCTGGTTCGTGCAGCGCCGCGAGTATTTTCGCATCAGCGCCCCGCTTCACCCGGCCTACTTCTGTAAGGCAAAAATGCCGGACAAAAAAGAGATCCGCTTTCGTCTCTTTGACCTATCGCTGGGCGGCATGGGAGCGTTGATGGATATGCCGAAGCCGGAAGGGCTGGTGGAAGGTATGCGTTTTAGTCAGATCGAGCTGGATATGGGCGGATGGGGACGCTTCTGGTTTGACGCCCAGCTGATTGCCATCAGCGAGCGCAAGGTGGTGGACGGCAAAAACGAAACCATTACCACGCCGCGATTGAGTTTTCGCTTTCTGAATGTCGGGCCAGGCGCCGAGCGCGAACTACAGCGCATCATTTTTTCACTGGAGCGTGAAGCGCGGGAACGCGCGAATAAAGTGCGCTGAAAGGCGTCGGGCAGCGTGCTGCCGCCCGACAAAGACGTTACATGGCGTCCATTGCTTTCTGTACTTTCCAGATATAACGTGGAGCCTGTGCTGACGGATGATTCTTCACAACGTGTTCGAAGAATTCATCTTTATCCATATCGTTAATCTCTTCTATCGCCTCTTTGCGATCGGATGAGAAGGTTCGGAGCAGCGCGCCAGCTCCGTTAACGTACGACACCACCAGCGCATATTGCATCACTTCCGGATCGTCAATCCCCTTCAGAATGCCATGCTCCAGAATGCTCAGGTAAGCGGTTCCCATAGAGATATTACGTTCCGGGTTTTTCAGCTCGCTGGTGGATGGCTGTCCCTTCCAGCCCATGTAGCGATAGACCTCTCTTCCCGCCGTAGAGGCTTTTAACTGCATCAGCCCCACCGCATTCGATTTACTCACCAGCGTCGGGTTACCGCCGGACTCCACGGCGATGATCGCGGTGATCAGGCGCGGGCTCACGCCCCAGGCCTTCCCGGCTTGTTCGCTGATCGGCATCCACTGCATGGCCCGCTTTACCGGGACTTCAGGATTCCAGGGGGGATTTTTATAATCATGTTTTGAACTACAGCCAGCGAGCAACACAATCAAAAAAGCAAACCATCTCAATTTCACGTCATCTATCCTTATAGCCGGTCATCGCGGTACGTCGCCCCTTGAAGCAGGCGGCGTATAAGCGGCATGATATAGACAATTAGATTCTCATTCAGCAAGGAATTGCCATGCCTCAGTTTCATCTCATTGCACCGTCGGGCTACTGCATCAACCAGGAGGCGGCACAGCGGGGCGTTCAGCGCCTGCTGGAAATGGGCCATCAGGTAGAAAATCAGACAATTATCCCCCGCCGCATGCAGCGTTTTGCCGGTACGGAGGCGCAGAGACTGAGCGATATCAACAGCCTGGCAACGCTGGAAGGTGAAAACACCATTGTGCTGGCCGTGCGCGGCGGCTATGGCGCAAGCCGGCTGCTGGAGAGCATCGACTGGGCCGGGCTAGCCGCACGCCAGCAGCAGGATCCGCTGTTAATCTGCGGACACAGCGATTTCACGGCGATCCAGCTCGGCCTGCTGGCGTTGCATAACGTCATTACCTTTAGCGGCCCGATGCTGGCCGGCAACTTTGGTGCGCCGGAGCTGGATGCGTTTACGCAGGACCATTTCTGGCGCGCCCTGCAAAACCCGACGTTTACCGTCGAGTGGCAAGGCAACGGACCGCACTGGGAATGTGAAGGGCAGCTGTGGGGCGGAAACCTCGCGATGCTGGTATCGCTGATTGGGACACCGTGGCTGCCGCAGATCGAGGACGGCATTCTGGTGCTGGAAGATATCAACGAACACCCGTTCCGCGTCGAACGCATGCTGTTACAGCTTTATCACGCCGGGATCCTGGATCGGCAGTCGGCCATTGTGCTGGGCAGTTTCAGCGGGTCAGCCCCCAACGATTACGACGCGGGCTACACGCTGAAGACGATGGTCGATTTCATTCGTTCCCGGCTGGATATTCCGGTGATCGCCGGTCTGAATTTCGGCCATGAGCAGCAAACCGTTACCTTGCCACTGGGTGCCCGGGCGCACCTTGCACACGGTAATTCAGGCAGTCGGTTAACAATCAGCGGTCATCCGGTCTTAAAGGCATAAAAAAGCCGTTATTCCCCCTCAATAAAACGCAGATACAGTTGTTAATATGTTAGGGTTTTAATAACAGCGTTCACATTGAGGTGGGAGTAAGACGACATTGAGTGCCACAGCGATAATCAGTCTTTTCATTCTGGGTTCCATCCTGGTAACCTTCAGCATTTTATTAAGTTCATTTTCATCGCGCCTTGGCATACCTATTCTTGTCATTTTCCTGGCTATCGGCATGCTGGCGGGGGTTGACGGAATCGGCGGTATCCCCTTCGATAATTACCCTTTCGCCTATATGGTAAGTAACCTCGCGCTGGCGGTGATCTTGCTGGACGGCGGCATGCGCACCCAGGCAAGTTCGTTTCGCGTTGCCTTAGGCCCGGCGCTGTCTCTGGCTACCGTCGGCGTGCTAATCACCTCCGGCCTGACCGGTATGATGGCAGCCTGGCTGTTTAACCTCGATATGATGGAAGGCCTGCTTATTGGCGCGATTGTCGGCTCTACCGATGCGGCGGCGGTGTTCTCGCTGCTCGGCGGCAAGGGGCTGAACGAGCGCGTTGGCTCCACGCTTGAGATTGAATCCGGCAGCAACGATCCGATGGCGGTGTTCCTGACCATCACCCTGATTGAGATGATCCAGCAGCACGAAACTGGCCTGAGCTGGATGTTCGCCTGGCACATCCTCCAGCAGTTTGGCCTCGGGATTATCATTGGTCTCGGCGGCGGTTACCTGTTACAGCAGACAATCAACCGTATTACGCTGCCTTCCGGCCTTTACCCGCTGCTGGCCCTGAGCGGCGGGATCCTGATCTTTGCCGTCACCACCGCGCTGGACGGCAGCGGTATTCTGGCGGTTTACCTCTGTGGATTCCTGCTGGGCAACCGACCGATTCGTAACCGTTATGCGATACTGCAAAACTTTGACGGGCTGGCCTGGCTGGCACAGATCGCCATGTTCCTGGTGCTGGGCCTGCTGGTGACGCCTTCCGACCTGCTGCCTATCGTCGTGCCAGCGCTGCTTTTGTCGGCCTGGATGATCTTCATCGCCCGTCCGCTGTCGGTGTTTGCCGGGCTGCTGCCGTTCCGCGGGTTTAACCTGCGTGAGCGGATATTTATCAGTTGGGTGGGGCTGCGCGGCGCGGTGCCGATTATCCTGGCGGTTTTCCCGATGATGGCCGGGCTGGACAACGCTCGTCTGTTCTTCAACGTCGCCTTCTTTGTGGTGCTGGTATCGCTGCTGTTCCAGGGGACGTCGCTGGGCTGGGCGGCGAAAAAAGCCAAAGTGGTGGTACCGCCCGTTGGCTGGCCGGTCTCCCGCGTGGGGCTGGATATTCACCCAGACAACCCGTGGGAACAGTTTGTCTATCAGCTAAGCGCCGATAAGTGGTGCGTGGGTGCTTCGCTACGCGATCTGCATATGCCCGCTGAAACGCGTATTGCCGCCCTGTTCCGGGATAACGCCCTGCTTCACCCGACCGGCAGCACGCGGCTGCGAGAGAACGATATCCTCTGCGTGATTGGCCGCGAGCGCGACCTGCCTGCCCTTGGCAAGCTGTTCAGCCAGTCGCCCCCGGTGGCGCTGGATCAGCGTTTCTTCGGCGATTTTATCCTCGAAGCCAGCGCCCGCTTTGCGGATGTGGCGCTGATTTATGGCCTGGAGGGAGGACTGGAGAATCGCGATAACCAGCAAACACTGGGCGAGATTATTCAGCAATTATTAGGGGCTGCACCGGTCGTCGGTGACCAGGTGGAGTTTGCCGGGATGGTCTGGACGGTGGCCGAGAAAGAGGATAACGCGGTGCGCAAAGTCGGCGTAAGGCCGATGGAGGAGGAGGCGGAGTAGCTGCTTTTTTGCCGGGTGGCGCTAACGCTTACCCGGCCTACGTTCGGGCTTTTGTAGGCCGGGTAAGGCGAAGCCGCCACCCGGCACACACATGTTACACCGTCACAACAGGCACTCTTGACGCCAGCGCGCACATCAGTTCATACCCGACAGTGCCCGCCGCAGCGGCCACATCATCAATTTTAACCTCGTTGCCCCACAGCTCAACCGGTGAGCCGATCCCCGCCTGAGGACATGGCGTCAAATCAATAGCCAACATGTCCATTGAGACGGTGCCTACCGTGCCCGTACGCACGCCATCGACCCACACCGGCGTGCCGCTCGGGGCGATGCGCGGATAACCATCTGCATAGCCCCCCGCCACGATACCGATACGCTGTTCGCCCGCTGCCCGATAGCGGCTGCCATAGCCCACCGTATCGCCCGCTTTCAGGGTTTGCACGCCGATAATTTCGCTTCGTAACGTCATCACCGGCTTCAGGCCGCTGTTGGCGATATCCTGCCACTGACCTGAGGGTGACGCGCCGTACAGAACGATCCCCGGGCGCACCCAGTTGTAATGCGCCTCGGGATGCCAGAGCGTTGCCGCTGAGTTCGACAGCGAGCGCGGACAGTCCAGCCCTTCTGCCGCCTGCTCAATGCGGACCATAGCATCGGCAATGCCGTCCGGCTTTTCCGCATCGGCAAAATGCGCCATCAGCGTCATCTCACCGACGTTTTTCAGCGCACGAAGCTGCTGCCAGACCGTGTGCACACGTTCAGGCTGGAAGCCCAGACGATTCATACCGCTGTTCACTTTGAGATAGATATCCAGCGGGGCATGCAGCTTCGCGTCCTGAATGGCCTTGATCTGCCAGTTACTGTGAACGCTGGTCGTCAGGCGGTACTTATCCAGCAGAGGCAGATCTTGCGCATGGAAGAATCCTTCCAGCAGCAGGATCGGTCCTTTCCAGCCGCGCTCACGCAGCAGGATGGCCTCTTCCAGATTCAGCAAGGCAAAACCGTCGGTGGCGCCGAGCGCACTCCAGATACGGTCGATACCATGACCGTAGGCGTTGGCTTTCACCACCGACCAGACACGAGAACCCGGCGCAGCACGACGAACAATTTGCAGGTTATCCTTCAGCGCCTGCAAATCCAGCTGGGCCAGAATGGGACGGGACATGACGACTCCTTAATTATGCGCGCCGTGCAGGTGTTGTGGACGCGAGGGGGTAAACCCTGATTGATAGCGTGCGGCGCTTAAATCGTCAAACGGAATTGCCGGCGTCCGCCCGGAAATCAGGTCGCTAAGCAGCTGGCCCGAACCGCAGGCCATGGTCCAGCCAAGCGTACCGTGGCCGGTATTTGTCCACAGATTTTTGTATGGCGTACGGCCCACAATCGGCGTGCCGTCCGGGGTCATTGGACGCAGGCCGGTCCAGAACGTCGCCTGCTCAATGAAACCGCCGCGCGGGAAGAGATCGCCGACGACCATCTCCAGCGTTTCACGACGTGGTTTGAGCAGTTCGGTATTGAAGCCCACGATTTCCGCCATGCCGCCGACGCGGATCCGGTTATCGAAACGGGTGATGGCGATTTTGTAGGTTTCATCAAGAATGGTTGATACTGGCGCGCCGCTGTCCTCTTTCACGGGAATGGTCAGGGAGTAGCCTTTCAGCGGATAGACCGGGATATCCAGGATCCCTTTCAGCATCGCGGTAGAATAGGATCCGAACGCCATCACGTAAGCATCGGCTTTGATTACCTCTTCTCCACACTTCACGCCGTAAATCTTCTCCCCTTCCGACAGCAGCTTGTCGACAGAGGTGTTGAAGCGGAATTTCACCCCGGCCTGCTCACACATGCGCGCCAGACGCTGGGTGAAAAGCTGGCAGTCGCCAGTTTCATCGTTCGGTAAACGCAGGCCGCCCGTCAGCTTGTGCGCGACCTCGGCAAGTGCTGGCTCCACCTGGGCAAGTTGGCTGGCTTCCAGCAGCTGATAGGGTACGCCCGCATCTTCAAGCACGGCGATATCGCGGGTCGCGTTTTCATACTGTTGCGCGGTACGGAACAGCTGAAGTGTGCCGCCCTGGCGCCCTTCATATTCGATCCCCGTTGAGGAACGCAGCGCTTTCAGGCAATCGCGGCTGTATTCTGCGAGGCGCACCATGCGCCCTTTGTTTTCCATGTAGTGGCGGGTATCGCAGTTGCGCAGCATCTGCCACATCCACTTAAGCTGGAACTGCGTGCCGTCAAGGCTTATCGCCAGCGGCGCATGTCGCTGAAACATCCATTTGATCGCCTTCAGCGGAACGCCCGGGGCCGCCCACGGCGCAGCGTAGCCCGGGGAGATCTGCCCCGCATTCGCCGCACTGGTTTCCAGCGCCGGACCGGATTCGCGATCGATAACGGTAACCTCATGTCCCGCCTGACTTAAATACCAGGCGCTGGTTACGCCAACGACACCACTTCCCAGTATGACAACACGCATAGCCACTCCATTATGAGCAAAAGAACAATCATCTAATTACAGATTGATAACCTAGCTGAAAATATTATTCAACATATGACTTTTTTATGGTGACTCAACTCACATATCCCGCTGTATCAGGGGATAGCGCTTATTTGGGATCTCCTGCTGCGCGTTATTTTTAACCAGTAGAAAATTCTGCGAGCACCGCTTTTTTTGCCGTATCGAAAACGGGAAATCGCAAAGAAAAAATTTCTGCGCCCCGCGTATTTGAATGGGGTGATCTATGCTTGAAAGGAGGCTCTCCAGTCAGAGAGAGCGACCAACAACGAGGGCGCGCTAATGGCTACACTAGATTCCATGTCAAGGGACAGCACCCGTCTGAGCGATGGACCCGACTGGACCTTCGAGTTGCTGGATGTCTACCTGGCGGAGATCGACCGGGTGGCCAAACTCTATCGTCTGGACACCTATCCCCATCAGATTGAAGTCATCACCTCGGAACAGATGATGGACGCTTACTCCAGCGTCGGGATGCCGATTAACTATCCGCACTGGTCGTTTGGTAAAAAATTCATTGAAACGGAGCGACTGTATAAGCACGGACAGCAGGGGCTGGCGTATGAAATCGTTATTAACTCTAACCCGTGTATTGCCTATCTGATGGAGGAGAACACCATTACCATGCAGGCGCTGGTGATGGCGCACGCTTGCTATGGACATAACTCGTTCTTCAAAAATAACTATCTGTTCCGCAGCTGGACGGACGCCAGCTCCATCGTCGATTACCTGATCTTCGCCCGCAAATACATTACCGACTGCGAAGAGCGCTACGGCGTGGACGAGGTAGAGAAGCTACTGGACTCCTGCCACGCGCTGATGAATTACGGCGTTGACCGCTATAAGCGTCCGCAGAAGATCTCATTGCAGGAAGAGAAAGCCCGGCAGAAGAGCCGCGAGGAGTATCTGCAAAGCCAGGTGAATATGCTGTGGCGCACCCTGCCGAAACGTGAGGAGGAGAAAACCGTCGCCGAGGCGCGTCGTTACCCTTCCGAGCCGCAGGAAAACCTGCTCTACTTTATGGAGAAGAACGCCCCACTGCTGGAGCCGTGGCAGCGTGAGATCTTGCGCATCGTGCGCAAGGTGAGCCAGTATTTCTATCCTCAGAAGCAGACCCAGGTGATGAACGAAGGCTGGGCGACCTTCTGGCACTACACCATTCTTAACCACCTGTATGACGAAGGAAAAGTCACCGAGCGGTTTATGATGGAGTTTTTGCACAGCCACACCAACGTGGTATTCCAGCCAGCGTATAACAGCCCGTGGTACAGCGGCATTAACCCTTACGCACTCGGCTTTGCCATGTTCCAGGATATCAAGCGTATCTGCCAGTCGCCCACCGAAGAGGACAAATACTGGTTCCCGGATATTGCCGGTTCTGACTGGCTGGAAACGCTGCACTTCGCGATGCGTGATTTTAAGGATGAGAGCTTTATCAGCCAGTTCATGTCGCCGAAAATCATGCGTGATTTCCGCTTCTTCACCGTACTGGATGATGACCGCAACAACTACCTGGAGATCTCTGCGATCCACAACGAAGAGGGCTATCGTGAGATCCGCTCGCGCCTGTCGTCTCAGTACAACCTGAGCAATCTTGAACCGAACATTCAGGTCTGGAATGTGGATCTGCGCGGTGACCGCTCTTTGACGCTGCGCTATATCCCTCACAACCGCGCGCCGCTGGATAAGGGGCGTAAGGAAGTGCTGAAGCATGTGCATCGCCTGTGGGGATTTGACGTGTCGCTGGAGCAGCAGAATGAAGATGGCAGCGTGGAGCTGCTGGAGCGGTGTCCGGCGCGGTTGAATACGTTGTAGTTTTTTTGCCCGGTAAGCGAAGCGCCACCGGGCGAAAAAAACCTCTCAATCGAGAGGTTTTTTATTTCAGCGACTCTGAATCGCTAAATCACCCGGCAGGGTTTTCTGCATTCGGTGCCAGATTTCACCGGAGTCGTGGCCATAACGACGCACCGTTTCATAGACCTGATCGTGCAGCCCTTCGGTGCAGAGCTTGCTCAGTTTATGGTAGAAGCCGAGCGCCAGGCTGCGGGCTTCAGGGTTGGCAAAGTAGTGACGACCAATGCGTGTATATAATCCTTTCATTCCATTCAGGATCAGACCGTAAACCGGATTGCCGGAAGCAAACGCCAGACCGCGGAACACGTTGTAGTCGAGGGTCGCAAAGGCGTCCGCGTGGTCTTCCACCTCATTGGCGGTGGCAAGCACCTTCAGCGCATCTTCAGGATGCTGACGAAACGCGGTGCGGATGAAAATGGTAGCGATGTTGGTGCGCACCGAAAGCAGATTGTCAATCAGCTGCGGTACGCTTTCGTGATCGAGACGCGCCAGCGTTTCCAGAATATTCAGCCCGGACGTTTCCCAGAAGTTATTCACTTTAGTGGGTTTGCCATGCTGTATCGTCAACCAGCCATCGCGCGCCAGACGCTGGAGCACTTCTCGCAGCGTGGTACGGGTGACGCCAATCAGTTCAGAGAGTTCACGTTCAGCAGGTAGAATTGATCCCGCAGGGAAACGATTATTCCAGATGCTTTCAATGATGTACTCTTCCGCGAAACCCGCCGGGCTCTGCGCCTTAATGACCATAGTGAGATTTCCATTACACAGCTTTAGCAAATTGCACTCATCATACCAGAGGCGCGCAGAGGCAGATAGCGCAGCAGAGACAGAAAAGAGGGATCGCCGTTTCATTTTTATGAAATTTACAAAATGGCTTTATCCCCCCTCTCCGCCGCCGTTTTTGCGTATACTGATGTCTTGTCTTATTTGACGGGGAAAGGACGTCTGTCGTGGAAATTTCATTTGGGCGCGCGCTGTGGCGCAACTTTTTAGGTCAGTCACCTGACTGGTACAAACTCACTCTACTGGTATTCCTGGTCGTTAATCCCGTTATCTTTTTGCTGGATCCCTTCGTTGCCGGGTGGATGTTGGTCGCCGAGTTTATCTTTACCCTGGCGATGGCATTGAAGTGCTATCCGCTGCTGCCCGGCGGGCTGCTGGCTCTGGAAGCCGTGGTCATTGGAATGACCAGCGCGGAGCATGTTAAAAACGAGATTGCGTCGAATCTTGAAGTCCTGCTACTGCTGATCTTCATGGTGGCGGGGATCTACTTTATGAAGCAGCTTCTGCTGTTTATCTTCACCCGTCTGCTGCTGAGCATTCCGTCGAAAACGCTGCTCTCGCTGGCGTTTTGCCTCGCCGCGGCTTTCCTCTCTGCCTTCCTGGATGCGCTGACGGTTGTGGCGGTGGTGATCAGCGTCGCCGTCGGCTTTTACGGTATTTACCACCGGGTCGCCTCGTCTCGTCCTGGCGATAACTTACAGGACGACAGCCACGTTGAGGCGCACAACCGCGATGTGCTCGAGCAGTTCCGCGCGTTTCTGCGCAGCCTGATGATGCATGCGGGCGTGGGGACGGCGCTGGGCGGCGTGATGACAATGGTCGGAGAGCCGCAAAACCTGATTATCGCCAAAGCGGCTGAGTGGCATTTTGGCGAATTTTTCCTGCGCATGGCGCCGGTCAGCGTGCCCGTTCTGATCTGCGGCTTAGCGACCTGCGTGCTGGTCGAAAAATTCAACCTTTTTGGGTATGGCGCGAAGTTGCCCGATCAGGTCCGTCAGGAGCTGCATAAGTTTGACGAGCAGAGCCGCAAACAACGCACGCGCCAGGAGACGCTGCGCCTGATTGCACAGGGCATCATCGGCGTGTGGCTTATCGCTGCGCTGGCCTTCCACCTTGCCGAGGTGGGGCTGATTGGTCTGTCGGTAATTATTCTTGCAACCAGCCTGAGCGGCGTCACGGACGAACATGCTATCGGAAAAGCCTTTACCGAAGCGCTGCCGTTTACCGCCCTGCTGGCGGTGTTTTTCGCCGTCGTGGCGGTGATTATTGACCAACATCTGTTCGCGCCAATCATCGCGTTTGTGCTTCAGGCCACGCCAGATTCTCAGCTAACGCTGTTCTATTTGTTTAACGGTCTGTTGTCTTCTATATCCGATAACGTCTTTGTCGGGACGGTATACATCAATGAGGCCAAAGCCGCGATGGAGCAAGGGATTGTCAGCAGTGAACAGTTCGAGCTGCTGGCGGTGGCGATCAACACTGGAACCAACCTCCCCTCCGTGGCAACCCCGAACGGTCAGGCGGCCTTCCTCTTCCTGCTGACCTCGGCGCTGGCGCCACTCATACGACTTTCTTATGGAAGAATGGTCTGGATGGCGCTGCCGTACACGCTGGTGCTTACCCTTGTTGGTTTGCTGTGCATCAAAATTACTCTCGTTCCCTGTACGCAATGGTTGTTGCAAGCAGGTATACTTGCGGCGCATTAAAATTCGTTTACACTGCGCTGTCTAAGCATGTTCCAGGGAAATGATTATGTTGCGATTTTTGAACCAGTGCTCACGCGGTCGCGGAGCGTGGTTGTTGATGGCCCTGACCGCCTTTGCGCTGGAAATGGTCGCGCTGTGGTTTCAGCATGTGATGGGGCTGAAACCTTGCGTCCTGTGTATCTATGAGCGTTGTGCGCTGTTCGGCATTATGGGCGCGGGTCTGGTAGGTGCGATTGCACCTAAAACACCGTTACGCTATGCCGCAATTGCCATCTGGCTGTACAGCGCCGGGAAAGGGATTGCGCTTGCCTGGGAGCACACCCAGATGCAGCTTCACCCGTCGCCGTTTATGACCTGCGACTTTGCCGCCCGCTTCCCGAGCTGGCTGCCGCTTGATAAATGGCTGCCGCAGGTGTTTGTGGCCTCCGGTGACTGCTCTGTACGCCAGTGGGAGTTTCTGACGCTGGAGATGCCGCAGTGGCTGGTGGGCATTTTTGTCGCCTACTTCGTGGTAGCGCTGCTGGTGCTGATTGCCCAGCCGTTCAAGCCAAAGAAACGCGATCTTTTTGGAAGGTAAAAGCAAAACGGCAACGTCAGTTTTGTAGGTCGGGTAAGCGCAGCGCCACCCGACAAAATTGCGCACAATAAAAAACCCGCCTCGGCGGGTTTTTTATTATCACCGATTAGGGTGATTCATAATGTGGTCTTCCCAGTCCTGCACCTCGGACTCTTTCACCGCAATGTGGCGCACGGAAATACGCTCGCCGTGCATCGCCGCTTTCGACCCCGTCAACAGCGGATGCCATGTGGGCAGATCTTTACCTTCCGCCAGCAGGCGATACGCGCAGGTATGCGGCAGCCACTCAAAGGTCGGCAGATTTTCACGGGTTAACTTGATGCAGTCCGGCTCATAGTCGAAACGGCGCTCGTAGTTGCGGCACTGGCAGGTTTTGATGTTTAACTGCTTGCAGGCTACGTTGGTGAAATAGATCTCATCCGAATCTTCATCCATCAGCTTATGTAGGCAGCACTGCCCACAGCCGTCACACAACGATTCCCACTCCGCGTCGGTCATGTCGTCGAGAGTTTTGCTTTGCCAGAAAGGAATGTCGTTCATCGGGATGTCCACACGTCAAAATAGAGCGCACCTTATAACGAGTCTGGCACGTTGATGCAAGTTTTGCCGCCCTTTTCAGGCGGCAAGGTGCTTTTACAGCACGCGGGTTTTCAGCGACAGGCCGTTAAAACTGACGTCCAGCTCGTCGCCACTGTGCAGCGGCCCCACACCTTCCGGAGTGCCGGTAAGGATCACGTCGCCGGGTTTCAGGGTGAAGAAGCGGCTCATGTAGGCAATCAGCGGAACGATCTTATGGATCATGTCAGCGGTCGTCCCCTGCTGGCGAATCTCGCCGTTGACCTTCAGGCTGAGGGGCGTATTCTGCGGATCGTCGGTAAATTCACTCACCGGAACGAAACCGGAAATCGGGCATGAATTGTCAAAGCCCTTGGCTTTTTCCCACGGCTGCCCCGCTTTCTTCATTTTGCTCTGGACGTCGCGCAGGGTCAGGTCGAGCGCGACACCGTAACCCGCAATCGCTTTCTCTACATGCTCTTCGGTCGCCTGGCGCAGCGTCGCGCCGATCAGCACCGCCAGCTCCACTTCATGATGCACCGAGCCCAGCCCCTGCGGCAGAACCAGCGGCTGGCGAATATCGCACAGTGCGGTTTCTGGCTTAATAAACAGAACCGGCTCATCCGGCACGGCGCTGCCCATCTCCTGAATATGTTTTGCATAGTTGCTGCCCACGCAGATCACTTTGCTGACGGGATAATCCAGTAATGCACCTTGCCAGTTATGATGTTGATACATGGTCGACCCCTAATCGGTTGATGAGTTGTTCCCGGAGTGACCCGGGCTTATTTCTTTCCGCTCACCTCAAGATGCTGTTTTAATAAATTCTCCGGTGGCGGCGGAAGCTGTAAATAATAGCCCTGCTCGGTTAACGCCTTTTTGACTTTCTCCAGATCGGCGTTCACCAGCTTCTTACGGCCGTCCAGCGGCAGCAGCATCGCCAGTTGCGGTCGGCCAAAGCTTTTCATTAATTCCTCAGGCACGCGGGAAAAATCGTCTTTCTTTTCGACATAAAGGTAGGTCTGGTCGCGGCTGGTACTTCTGTAGATCACACAAAACATGTTTTTACTCTGAATTAATGGGTGGTTGCTTGCCTCAATATACTCCTGACTATAACATGCCTGATACTCTTCGGAATATCGCGGCGATGTGTTGCGGTTAATAGCAAATTGAGTAAGGCCAGGATGTCAAATACGCCCATCGAGCTTAAAGGCAGTAGCTTCACCTTATCAGTGGTTCATTTGCATGATGCAAAACCCGAGGTTATTCGTCAGGCGTTAGAAGACAAAATCGCGCAGGCTCCCGCTTTTCTTAAGCATGCTCCTGTTGTCGTCAATGTAAGCGACCTTGAGGGGCCGGTTAACTGGAAGCGACTCCAGCAGGCCGTCGTCTCCACGGGGTTGCGCATCGTGGGTATAAGCGGCTGTAAAGACGCAGAGTTAAAAGCCGAAATTGAACGCGCGGGTTTGCCCTTGTTAAACGAGGGTAGAGAAAAATCCCCGCGCGCAACGCCTGCAACCGTTCCCGCTCCCCCGCCTTCGGCGCAAAATGTAGCCCCAGTCACAAAAACGCGATTGATTGATCTGCCGGTTCGTTCCGGTCAGCGCATTTATGCGCCAAACTGTGATCTGATTGTTACAAGCCACGTCAGTGCGGGCGCAGAACTGATTGCAGACGGCAATATTCACGTTTACGGTATGATGCGTGGGCGTGCGCTTGCGGGCGCCAGCGGCGATCGAGAAGCACAAATTTTTTGTACTCACCTGACGGCAGAACTGGTGTCTATCGCAGGTGAATATTGGCTGAGCGATAAAATCCCAGCCGAATTTTATGGCAAAGCGGCTCGTCTGCAGCTGGCAGATAACGCTTTGACCGTTCAACCGTTAAATTGATCCCTTTTAACAAGGAATTTCTATGGCACGCATTATTGTTGTGACTTCGGGTAAAGGAGGCGTTGGCAAGACCACCTCCAGCGCGGCCATCGCTACTGGTTTGGCCCAGAAGGGAAAGAAAACCGTCGTAATCGACTTCGATATCGGTCTGCGTAACCTGGACCTGATCATGGGTTGCGAGCGTCGCGTGGTGTATGACTTCGTGAACGTCATTCAGGGCGATGCCACGCTTAACCAGGCGCTAATTAAAGATAAGCGTACCGAGAACCTCTACATTCTCCCGGCGTCCCAGACCCGTGATAAAGACGCGCTGACCCGTGAAGGCGTGGAAAAGGTGCTCGACGATCTGAAAAAGATGGAGTTCGACTTCGTGGTCTGCGACTCCCCGGCCGGTATCGAAACCGGCGCGCTGATGGCGCTCTACTTCGCGGATGAAGCCATCATCACTACTAACCCGGAAGTCTCGTCAGTACGTGACTCCGACCGTATTCTCGGCATTCTGGCCTCGAAATCTCGTCGCGCGGAAAATGGCCAGGAGCCGATCAAAGAGCACCTTCTGCTAACCCGCTACAACCCGGGTCGGGTGAACAAAGGTGACATGCTGAGCATGGAAGACGTGCTGGAGATCCTGCGCATCAAACTGGTTGGCGTGATCCCGGAAGATCAGTCCGTATTGCGCGCCTCTAACCAGGGTGAGCCCGTGATCCTGGATACACAGGCAGACGCGGGTAAAGCGTATGCGGATACCGTTGACCGTCTGCTGGGAGAAGAACGTCCTTTCCGCTTCATTGAAGAAGAGAAGAAAGGTTTCCTCAAACGCCTGTTCGGAGGATAAGTTATGGCATTACTGGACTTTTTTCTCTCGCGGAAAAAAAGCACCGCCAACATCGCAAAAGAACGTCTGCAAATCATTGTGGCGGAACGTCGTCGTAGCGACGCCGAACCGCACTACCTGCCGCAGCTGCGCAAAGACATTCTGGAAGTGATCTGCAAATACGTGCAGATTGACCCGGAAATGGTCACCGTTCAGCTGGAGCAAAAAGACGGGGATATTTCGATTCTGGAGCTGAACGTGACGCTTCCGGAAGCGGAAGAGTCGCGTTAATCCGTTTGTGGTTTTGTAGGCCGGGCAAGCATCGTACCGCCCGGCAATTTCCCCGGTGGCGCGGCGCTTACCGGGGCTACAATTCTTTAGCGCGGATACCCTTCCAGCAGGGTATTCAGGCGTTCAGCCATCAGTTCCCCCCGCCATCCGGCGACCAGTTCCGGTAAACCATTTTGCGGTTTCAACTTCCAGTGCCAGTTCAGCAGCTGGTTAATCTGACGACGTGAAGCCAGCAGTTCGGCACTCAGTTTGCTTTCCCCCGCCACCGTCTGCACCAGCGCTTTGATATCTTTGAACGCCTTGCGGTAGCCCGGCATATCCATCAGGTTAAGCAGTGGTTCTGGCAGTGCGTCCTCCGGCAGCTGCTGAGCTTTCTCTACCAGCGCGAGCAGCGTTTTACCGTGGAAACGGATCTCACTCCCGGAAAGGCCAATGCTGTCCAGTTCGCCAAGGCTACCCGGCATATAGCGCGCCACCGCCCACAGGTGTTCTTCACGCACCACGAAGTTAACCGCCAGATCGCGCTCACGCGCTTTACGCAGCCGCCAGTCAGCCAGCAGTTGCAGAGAGGCCAGTTGACGGGTGCGCAGCTGCCAGGCGTTAGTGATGTCACGCCAGGCCTCTTTCGGATCAACCACTTCCTGACGACGCTGCTGCGTCATGCGGCACTCGTCCAGGGCGGCAGACAGCCAACCGGACGCCTCAGCCTCTTTCATAAGCTGGCCAGCAATCGGCAGCAGGTAGAATACATCTGCCGCGGCGTATTCAAGCTGACGCGCCGTCAGCGGGCGCGCGAGCCAGTCGGTACGCGATTCGCTCTTATCCAGCGTCAGACCGGTGTACTCTTCCACCATCGCCGCGAAGCCCCAGGAGAGCGGACGACCGCTGAACGCCGCGAGGATCTGGGTATCAATCAGCGGCTGCGGCATGATGCCAAAGGTGTTGAGAAAGACTTCCAGATCTTCACTGCCGGCGTGCAGATATTTGGTCACGGCGGTATCAAGCAACAGCTCGCGCATTGGCGCCCAGTCGGTAATGCCGAGGGGGTCAATCAACGACACGTGTTTGCCGTCATACATCTGGATCAGGCCCAGCTGCGGGTAGTACGTGCGGGTACGTACAAATTCCGTATCCAGGGCGATAGCGGGGAAATCACGCGTCACCTCGCACAGCGAAGCCAGCTCGTCGTTGGTAGTGATCATCTGGTAATTCAAATCGGACTCTCTTTTGTTTGCGCCCATAAAAAACGCCGGCTTAACCGGCGTCTGGGCGATTAACGTGAAGCTCAGGCCTTATTGTCCACTTTGGCACGGGCTTCGTCACGTAATTCTCGTCGTAATATCTTCCCGACGTTGGATTTCGGCAGCTCATCGCGGAATTCCACCAGCTTCGGCACTTTATAGCCCGTCAGCTGCCGGCGACAAAACGTTATCAGCGCTTCCTCGGTAAGAGAAGGATCTTTCTTGACCACAAATATCTTCACCGCTTCACCACTGCTGCCGGATGGAACCCCCACCGCTGCCACTTCCAGCACGCCGCTGTGCTGCATCACCACGTCTTCGATTTCGTTCGGATAGACGTTGAAACCGGAAACGAGGATCATGTCTTTCTTGCGATCGACGATACGCAGAAAACCTTCGTCATCCATCACCGCGATGTCGCCGGTGTACAGCCAGCCGTCTTTGATGATCTCATCCGTGGCATCTGGGCGCTGCCAGTAGCCCAGCATCACCTGCGGCCCTCTGACGCACAGCTCGCCCGGTTCGCCGTGAGGCACTTCGTTACCCTCATCGTCCACCAGTTTAGCTTCCGTCGACGGGACCGGCAGACCGATACTGCCGCTGTGGTAGTCGATGTCATGCGGGTTGACGCTGACCAGCGGGGCGCACTCCGTCAGACCATAGCCTTCCAGCAGATACTGTCCGGTGAGTTTTACCCAGCGCTCGGCAACCGCCTGCTGAACCGGCATCCCGCCGCCCGCAGAAAGATGCAGCGTGGAGAAATCGAGCTGCTGGAACTCTTTATTGTTAAGCAGCGCGTTAAACAGGGTGTTCACGCCGGTCATGGCGGTGAACGGGTATTTCGCCAGCTCTTTAACCAGCCCCGGAATGTCGCGCGGGTTGGTGATCAATACGTTTTGACCGCCAAGCTCGATAAACAGCAGGCAGTTCATGGTCAGCGCAAAAATGTGATACAGCGGAAGCGCGGTGATCACCAGCTCCTTGCCCGGGTGCAGTAGCGGCCCGTAGGTGGCGTTCACCTGTTCAAGGTTTGCCAGCATATTACGATGGGTCAGCATCGCCCCTTTAGCCACGCCGGTGGTACCGCCGGTGTATTGCAGGAACGCCAGATCTTCTGACACGATCTCCGGCTTAACGTACTGCATCCGATAGCCCGCATGCAGCGCGCGGCGGAAAGAGATGGCATCCGGCAGGTGGTATTTCGGCACCAGCCGCTTAACGTATTTCACGACAAAGTTGACCAGCGTACCTTTCGCGGTAGAGAGCTGGTCGCCCATGCGCGTCAGGATGACGTGCTTAACCTGGGTTCTTTCAACGACTTTTTCCAGCGTGTGGGCAAAGTTGGAGACAATCACAATCGCCGCCGCACCGCTGTCATTCAACTGATGTTCCAGCTCGCGTGGGGTATAGAGCGGGTTAACGTTAACCACGATCATCCCCGCCCTGAGGATCCCGAACAGCGCCACCGGGTATTGCAGCAGGTTTGGCATCATCAGCGCGACGCGATCCCCTTTCTGCAAGCCCAACCCTTCCTGTAAATAGGCCGCAAACGCCCGGCTGCGCTCTTCCAGCTTACGGAAAGTCATCACTTCGCCCATATTCACAAATGCGGGCTGGTCAGCGTAGCGCCGTACCGAGTGTTCAAATAATTCAATCAGGGATTGATAACGGTCAGGATTGATCTCCGCAGGGACATCCGCGGGATAACGGTTAAGCCAAACCTTTTTCAATGCATCACCTCTGAAATGAGTGTTCGTCGTCATCACAGCCCCGATAATAAACAGTTTGTTAACATTATATTAACTCAGCGTACCAGTTTATTAATTGTTCAGATTGCAGGTTGCGAAGCGCGTCACTCTTTTTTTTCGTTTTATCCGTAAAAAAACAGAGACAGCGGCTGAGCCGCTGTCTCTTTCCTAACAATAACAGTAACTTACTCAGTTACAATTGTTTGAACCTGTGCAGGGCCTGGATTGTACCAACCCCAGCCACCGTAGCCGTAACGATACGGATGTGGACCCCACATCCACGGATCGATTGGCTGTGGCGGCATCACCACCTGCTGGGCGATACGCCAGCGTTTGTAGCCGTTCACCTGCATGGTCATAAATTTGTATGGCGTATTGCCGATTTTCCCCGCCACCGAACCGGTAATCGGCCCGACGACGGTCACCAGCTGCCCGCGGAAATCTACCGGATCGAGGAAGCCGCTGACGTCAGCGTAGATCCGCCCGCGCGAGGCTTCACCCAGAACAGGCCGTGCGCCGCTGTCCAGTGGAACGGTGGCAATCTCCAGCCGTGTTTTCCCCTGCTGGTTTAGCACTTCAACCACCTTGCCGCCAAAGCGCGCTTCCTGCCCGACATACAGCTCCGGAGCATTCATCACGCGTACCAGATCCTGCTGTGGCGTCGGGCTGGTGCCCTTGATCGCATCAGGAACGGTGACGCACCCGCTCAGTGCTATGGCAACCGCGCCTGCCATAAAAAAGCGTACAACTTTAGTCTGAACCGCCATGATGCGACTCCTTTTTCTCAGTTCCTGTTACTGAGATTCACTCGCGGCCAGGAAGTTTCTTCCACGCGACGGTGTTTCGTAAATAAACCGGCTCGGCGTGTTCAACGGCCACGGTTTTTCCTGCGGCAAGCTGCTGACAGGCAACAGGCAACATATCTTCGGCGGCAGGCAGGAGCATGTTACCGTCCACCAGCGTAAGGCCGGTGTCCTTCGCCATCTCAGGCCATGCCGGCCAGCCGGTTCCGACCGTCGCCCACTCACCGGTGAGCTGTTTCAGGCGCTCGGTGACGGCATCAGGTTTAAGCACGGCTTCCGACTCTTCGCCGTGCCAGACGCCGTTTTCGTCACGGGTGTACTCCGCCCAGTAGACTTCACCCATGCGGGCATCAATCGCGGCCAGCACGCGGCTGGCACCGGTCATGCGCCAGGCACCCTGAGCCATGGTCGCAAGCGTTGAGACGCCGATCATCGGCAGGTCAGCGCCCAGCGCCAGCCCCTGCGCAATGCCAATCCCGATACGTACGCCCGTAAAGCTGCCGGGGCCACGGCCGTAGGCCAGCGCGTCGAGGTCAGTCAGGGCAGTGTTGCCCTCGGTTAAAATGGTTTTTACCAGGGGCAGAATACGTTGGGTGTGTTCCCGTGGGCACTCTTCGAAATGAGCAAAAGTCGTACCGTCGTTCCACAGGGCAACGGAACAGGCCTCTGTCGCGGTATCAATAGCCAGAATTCGCATCAGTCGTCGCGCTCTCGCAATGGTCAGTCACAAAATGGCGCGCATCTTAACACACTCCGGGAAGAATTACTCCGCCGTCGGGTTCGCCAGGAAGCGGACCGCGCGTTTAATATCCCGTGTGCGCGGCGCAGGCGGCAGGCTGGCGAGGAAGGTGGCGCCGTAGGGGCGCATCACCAGGCGATTGTCGCAGATCACCAGCACTCCGCGGTCGGTGACGTCGCGTATCAGTCGCCCTACCCCCTGTTTAAGCGTGATAACCGCGTCCGGCAACTGGACGTCGTCGAACGGATCGCCCCCCCGCAGACGGCAGTCCTCCATGCGTGCTTTCAGGAGCGGATCGTCCGGCGATGTGAACGGCAGCTTATCGATAATCACCAGCGAGAGCGTATCGCCGCGCACGTCCACCCCTTCCCAGAAGCTGCTGGTCGCCACCAGCAGGGCATTACCGGCGCTGACAAACTGCTGGAGCAGCTGGCCTTTGCTGGTTTCCCCCTGCAACAGCACCGGCAACGTCATGGTCGCGCGGAACTGCTCGGCCAGATCGCGCATCATGGCGTGAGAGGTGCAGAGCATAAAGCAGCGTCCGTTGTTGGCCTCAATCATCGGCTTTAGCATGGCCGCCAGATGGCGCGCCGCCCCTGGCTGGTTAGGCAGCGGCAGATTGCGTGGCACGCACAGCAGCGCCTGTTTCTCATAGTCGAACGGGCTTGGGAGGAGTAAGGATTCAGCCTGCTCAATGCCGAGACGCTCGGTAAAGTGGTGCAGATCGTCGTTGACCGACAGCGTGGCCGAGGTAAAGACCCAGGTGCCGGGCTTTTGCGCCATCACCTCTTTGAATTTATCGGCAACGGTCAGCGGCGTGAGCGCCAGGGTGAAGTGGCGCGAGGTACATTCATACCAGTAGCTGTAGCCCGGCTGTTTGATCTCTTTCAGCCGCTTCAGCCGCCCACGGTAGAGCGTGGCCCGCTCGAAGGCGGCGTCCAGCAGCGCTGAACGTCCGAGGGATAGCTTCGCCACGTCGTAACAGAGTTCAAGGGCATCATCGAGCAGCAGCAGCGCGCGCTGGATATTTTTGTCCGCGAGCAGTTCGCGCAGGTTGCCGCGATAGCCCGGCTCGCCAAGCTGTAAGCGGAAATCCTGTGCGCATTGCGCCAGGCGGTCCGCGCACTTCTGCAACTGCTGGGTATCTTTGAGCTCGGTGCGATAGGCAATAGTAATATCTTTCGCCAGATCCTGAAGCTGACGGCTGGAGAGCGACTGGCCAAAATACTGGCTGGCGATGTCCGGTAGCTGATGGGCTTCATCGAAGATCATCACCTCCGCCTCCGGGATCAGCTCGCCGAAACCACTGTCCTTGACCACCATATCCGCAAGAAACAGGTGATGGTTCACCACCACCACGTCGGCGTCCATCGCCGTTTTACGCGCTTTCACCACAAAGCAGTCTTTATACAGCGGGCAGTCGCTGCCGAGGCAGTTGTCGTTGGTGCTGGTCACCAGCGGCCAGGCCGGGGAGTCTTCCGGCACGCTCGCGCAGGTGCTGATGTCCCCCTCCTCCGTCTGGTTGGCCCAGGCGCGCAGGACGATCACATCGCTGAGTGTTTGTACCGGCAGGTCACCGCCCGCCAGTGCCTGCTGTTCGAGACGCTCCAGACACAGATAGTTAGAACGCCCTTTCAGCAAGGCCAGACGCCCTTTGTATTTTAGCGCTTTCGCCACCGTAGGTAAGTCGCGGCTGTAGAGCTGATCCTGGAGCGCTTTTGATCCCGTTGAGATGATAACCTTTTTTTTCGCCCGCAACGCAGGAGCGAGGTAAGCGTAGGTTTTCCCCGTACCGGTGCCGGCCTCCACAACCAGCGGCTGCGCCTTGTCGATGGCGTGCGCGACGGCATGCGCCATCTGACGTTGGGGTTCGCGCGGTTTAAAACCGGGAATTGCCTGTGCTAACTGACCTTCAGGGGAAAAATCGTCTGCCACGGTGTTCTCTCACTGTATTTTTGCACAGGGATTATGTCAGCCCCTTCTCTCCGGTGCCACCCCAAATAGTGACGACGGCGGAACAATATGGCAGTCTTGCCGCCTGACGATGAAAGATAACGAGGATACGTTTATGACAATTACGCGCATTGATGCCGAAGCCCGCTGGTCTGATGTGGTGATCCACAACCAGACGCTGTACTACACCGGTGTCCCTGCCAATCTGGACGCCGACGCCTTCGAGCAAACCGCTAACACCCTGGCGCAGATCGACGCCGTACTGGAAAAACAGGGCAGCGATAAATCCCGCATTCTGGACGCGACGATTTTCCTGGCGAATAAAGACGACTTCGCGGAGATGAATAAAGCCTGGGATGCGTGGGTAGTGGCGGGTCACGCGCCTGTACGCTGCACCGTACAGGCCACGCTGATGAAACCGGAGTATAAGGTGGAGATTAAGATTATCGCGGCAGTTTAAGCCCGGTTATTCATCTTCATCTTCAAATCGCGCCACTATCCGCTCGCCGGTATGACTGGCGCGAATTTCCTGAGCGACGACGGTGATCGCTTCTCCGCTGCTCATACCCTGGCCCATCAGTTCCTGAATCCGCTCTACCGCTTTCTGCTGTTGGTCATGACTGAGAGAAGGTAAACCTGCAAACATCGTTAACTCCTGCTAAATTATTCGCGCTAATTATTTCACGCTACCCGGTAGTATGCCATACATGAACATGCGCTTCCCCACTGTTATGACCTTACCCTGGCGTGCAGACGCCGCCGAGTTCTGGTTTGCCCGTCTGAGCCACCTTCCTTTTGCCATGCTGCTGCACTCCGGGCATGCGGATCACCCCTACAGCCGCTTTGATATTCTGGTGGCCGACCCGGTTAAAACGCTGACGACCGATGCGCTGTCACCCACGGACGATCCGCTGATGCGGCTTCAGAACGAGATCCATGCTCTGGGCTTATCTGCCACACCGGATCCGGATCTGCCTTTCCAGGGGGGCGCGCTGGGCCTGTTTGGTTACGATCTGGGTCGCCGTTTCGAAAAGCTGCCCGAGCATGCGCAGGCGGATATTTCCCTGCCGGATATGGCGGTCGGGCTGTATGACTGGGCGCTAATCGTGGATCACCGTAAGCAGACGGTTTCCCTGCTTAGCCACCGAGACGTGCAGGCGCGTCTGGCCTGGCTTGAGGCGCAACGGCCCGCCACAGCGGAACACTTTATGCTGACCTCTGGCTGGCACTCGAACATGAGCGCGGCGGAATATGCGGAAAAATTCTCTCGCGTGCAGGCGTATCTTCACAGCGGCGACTGTTATCAGGTCAACCTTGCCCAGCGTTTCCAGGCGGCGTACCGGGGAGACGAATGGCAGGCATTTACCCGCCTCAATGCCAGCAATAAGGCCCCGTTTAGCGCATTTTTACGCCTTGAACACGGCGCCATCCTCAGCCTTTCGCCTGAGCGTTTTATTCATCTGGCTGACGGTATTATTCAGACCCGCCCGATCAAGGGCACCCTGCCGCGCCTTGCCGATGCTAACGCCGACCGCCAGCAGGCGGAGACGCTGGCGGCCTCGCCGAAAGATCGCGCTGAAAACCTGATGATTGTCGATCTGATGCGCAATGATATTGGCCGCGTCGCCGAGCCGGGCAGCGTGCGCGTGCCGGAGCTGTTCGTTGTGGAGCCTTTCCCGGCGGTACATCATCTGGTCAGTACTATCACTGCACGCCTGCCGGCCTCGCGGACCGCCTGCGATCTGCTCCGCGCCGCGTTTCCGGGCGGCTCCATCACCGGCGCGCCGAAGGTCCGCGCGATGGAGATCATCGACGAACTGGAACCGCATCGCCGCAACGCCTGGTGCGGCAGCATCGGCTATGTGAGCCTGTGCGGAACCATGGATACCAGCATCACTATTCGCACCCTGACGGCCTGCGACGGTAACCTGTACTGTTCCGCAGGCGGCGGCATTGTGGCCGACAGCCAGGCCGGAGCGGAATATCAGGAAACCTTTGATAAAGTGAATCGTATCCTGAAACAACTGGAGAACTCACGGTGAAGAAAGACAACCTGACGCTGGATGATTTTCTGTCGCGTTTTCAGCTTCTGCGGCCCCAGGTTAACCGCGCCGCGCTGAATCAACGTCAGGCGGCGGTGCTGATCCCGGTCGTGCGTCGTGAACAGCCGGGTCTGTTGCTTACCCAGCGCTCACCGCATATGCGAAAACACGCCGGTCAGGTTGCGTTTCCGGGCGGCGCGGTGGACAGCACCGATGCTTCCCTGATTGCCGCCGCGCTGCGCGAAGCGCATGAGGAGGTGGCGATCCCCCCGGAGGCGGTCGAGGTAATTGGCGTGCTGCCGCCAGTGGACAGCGTAACCGGTTTTCAGGTCACGCCGGTCGTCGGCATTATTCCGCCCGATCTTCAGTATCACGCCAGCGTCGATGAAGTTTCAGCGGTGTTCGAAATGCCGCTTGAAGAGGCCCTTCGTCTGGGCCGCTATCATCCTCTGGATATTCACCGCCGCGGGCACGATCATCGGGTCTGGCTGTCGTGGTATCAGCATTATTTTGTCTGGGGCATGACGGCAGGCATCATTCGTGAGCTTGCGCTACAAATCGGCCTGAAGCCTTGACTATACTTTACATTCCACCCTTTTCTGGCAGGTTTGCGATCGGCGTCGCGCTATTAGCTAAACCATCGTTAACCATTAGTTTAATTCATGTGAATAGTTAAGCCGAGGTTAGTGTTCCCTCTTACACTATGCGCAGTTATAACATCGTTACTGGAACCCCAGTAACCCTGTCAGGAGTGTGAAAGTGATTAGTATATTCGACATGTTCAAAGTGGGGATTGGTCCATCTTCTTCCCACACTGTAGGGCCGATGAAGGCCGGTAAACAGTTCGTCGATGATCTGGTCGAAAAAGGATTACTGGAAAGCGTTACCCGTGTCGCCGTAGACGTTTACGGTTCACTGTCATTAACGGGTAAAGGCCACCACACCGATATCGCCATTATTATGGGTCTGGCGGGCAATATGCCGGACACAGTTGATATTGATGCCATTCCGGCATTTATCCGCGACGTGGAAACGCGCGGTCGTCTGCTGCTGGCTAACGGTCAGCACGAAGTGGACTTCCCGCAGGATGACGGGATGCGTTTTCGTAGCGACAACCTGCCGCTGCATGAAAACGGTATGACCATCCACGCCTGGAGCGGCGAAAAAGAGATCTACAGTAAAACCTACTACTCCATCGGCGGCGGCTTTATCGTTGACGAAGAACACTTTGGCAAAGAGAGCGCGGGCGATGTGAATGTGCCCTATCCGTTTAAATCTGCCACCGAGATGTTGGCCTATTGCAAAGAGACCGGTCTCTCCCTCTCCGGCATGGTGATGCAGAACGAACTGGCGCTGCACAGCAAGAAAGAGATCGAAGACTATTTTGCTAACGTGTGGCAAACCATGCGCGCCTGTATTGACCGCGGGATGAACACCGAGGGGGTTCTGCCTGGGCCACTGCGTGTGCCACGTCGTGCCTCTGCGCTTCGCCGTATGCTTGTCACCACCGACAAATTCTCCAATGATCCGATGAATGTGGTTGACTGGGTGAACATGTTTGCGCTGGCGGTTAACGAAGAGAACGCAGCGGGTGGTCGCGTGGTGACGGCGCCAACCAACGGCGCGTGCGGTATCGTTCCGGCGGTGCTGGCCTACTACGATCACTTTATTGAGCCCGTGACACCGGAGATCTATATCCGTTATTTCCTCGCGGCAGGCGCTATCGGCGCGCTGTACAAGATGAATGCCTCCATCTCCGGTGCCGAAGTAGGCTGTCAGGGTGAAGTGGGCGTGGCCTGCTCTATGGCGGCGGCCGGTCTGGCGGAACTGCTGGGCGCAAGCCCTGAGCAGGTGTGCGTGGCGGCGGAAATCGGCATGGAGCACAACCTCGGTCTGACCTGTGACCCGGTTGCCGGCCAGGTGCAGGTACCGTGCATTGAGCGTAACGCCATCGCCTCCGTCAAAGCGATCAACGCCTCGCGTATGGCGATGCGCCGTACCAGCGAGCCACGCGTGTCACTGGATAAGGTTATTGAAACCATGTACGAAACCGGCAAGGACATGAACGCGAAGTACCGTGAGACTTCGCGCGGCGGTCTGGCCATTAAGGTGCAGTGCGACTAAACCTTCCTTTTCGCCCATCTGCAACAGATGGGCGAATTTTCCCACCGCCTCTCGTCGCTTCACGTATTCCCCACTACACTGTCACTGTTGCGTCTGGCTTTTCCGGCCGGTGCTTATCAGGCGACCGTTCATGCAAACTGCACAAACGATCATTAAAGACTATCGCCGAAAGCGCGTTATCGTCTGTGTTACGGTTGCGCTCGTTACGCTCGTCCTGACGCTGGGCATTCGCTTTATTTCACAGCGCAACATAAATCAGGATCGGATCCACGACTTTACTCACCATACCGTGCGTGCGCTTGATAAGGTGCTTCTTGCGTTAGAAACCCAGCGTGAAACTCTACGTTTTCTGGTTGATATGCCCTGCGCTGAAGCGAATCCGATTCTGCGTAAACAGGCGGCGATCCTCCAGACCGTGCGCTCGATCGCCCTCGTCAAAGACGGAATACTGTATTGCTCGAGCGTATTTGGCAGCCGAAATATGCCCGTCAGTGACATTGAGCCGATGCTTCCGTCCAGTGAACCCAGGCTGATCTTGTTGACCGATCGGTGGCTGTTAAAGGGTAGTCCGGTACTGATTCAGTGGTCACCCCTTGCGGGCGACGGCAGTGACGGGTTGATGGAGGTAGTGAATATCGATCTCATCACCAAAATGATTCTGGAGCCACAGCGGCCACAAATCACCGACGTGGTCCTGAGAGTAGGCGATAATTTTCTCCGCGACGGGCAGCAGGTGACGAATACGCCGACCTTCGATGAACACGCCTCCCTGCTGGAACAGTCTTCACAGCACTACCCTTTCAGCGTCACGGTCAGCGGCCCTGGGGCAGGCCAAATGGCATTGAAAAATCTGCCCACCCAGCTACCGCTGGCGTTGATGCTCAGTTTACTGATGGGCTATATCGCCTGGCTTGCCACGGCGCGACGCATAAGTTTCACCTGGGAAATTAATATGGGGATTGCTGCCCGGGAGTTTGAACTCTTCTGCCAGCCGCTGGTAAACGCCCGCACCCGGGAATGCGTTGGCGTCGAGATCCTCCTGCGCTGGAACAACCCGCGTCAGGGCTGGATTTCTCCCGATGTCTTTATCCCCCTGGCTGAAGAACATAGCCTGATTGTTCCGCTTACGCGCTACGTCATCAGCGAAACGGTGCGGCAGATAGGCTTTTTCCCGGCCTCACGGGATTTCCATATTGGCATCAACGTGGCCGCCAGCCATTTTCGCCGCGCTGCGCTGATCCGGGATCTTAACCGCATCTGGTTTAAGGCGAACCCTGTTCAAAAGTTGATTGTAGAGTTAACCGAACGCGATGCGTTGCTCGATGTGGATTACCGCATCGTGCGGGAGCTGCATCGCAAAGGGGTGAAGCTTGCGATTGATGATTTTGGTACGGGCAATAGTTCTCTTTCGTGGCTTGAAAAACTTCACCCGGACGTGCTGAAAATTGATAAATCCTTCACCACCGCGATCGGCACCGACGCCGTGAACTCAACGGTAACGGATATTATTATTGCGCTGGGCCAGAGGTTGAATATTGAACTGGTTGCAGAAGGGGTTGAAACCGAGGAGCAGTCACGCTATTTGCGCCGCCACAGCGTACATATTTTGCAGGGGTACTTGTATGCGCGGCCGATGCCGCTGCGGGAGTTTCCGAAATGGCTGGCGGAAAGTAACCCTCCGCCAGCCCGTCACAACGGACACATCGTGCCTTTATTGCCGTTACGCTAGATAGCGTTACTCTTCTTCGTCGTGTACAGAGTGCTCTTTAACAATACGAACCATATCAACGCGATAGTTGTTGGCTTCAACGATGGTAATTTGCAGCGGCGGCAGCTCAAGCACATCACCGATACGCGGGATCTGCCCGTTAACGGCAATCACCAGCCCCGCTACCGTGGCGATGTCTTCATCGTCATTGACCACGTTTTCGACGCCCAGCGTGTGCGAGAGCGCGTGCAGGTCGGTGGTGCCTTTCACCAGCCAGCCGTCACCGTCGGCAACGATTTCTGGCGTTTCATCCGCATCAGGGAATTCACCGGCAATGGCTTCCAGCACGTCCAGCGGCGTTACCAGACCTTGTACCACACCAAATTCGTTGGTGACGATAACAAAGCTCCCGCGAGCACGACGCAACACGCCCAGCAGGTTAATCGGATCCAGCGTCTCCGGCACCACGATGGCAGGCGACGCGGCCGCTACGGCCTCGACGTTGACGCCCTCTTCCAGCGCCACGAGCATCTCTTTCGCGCGCACCACACCGATGATCTCATCCAGCTCGCCCCGACAGACCGGGAACAGGCTGTGCGGCGAGGAGAGCAGCTGCTGGCGAATTTCGTCGACGCTCAGGTTGGCGTCCACCCAGCTGATTTCACCGCGCGGCGTCATAATGCCGCGCAGGGAGCGGGAGGCCAGCGAAAGCACGCCGTTGATCATGTAGCGTTCTTCTTCCACAAACGCGCCTTCCGGCACCGGAACCGGGTTACGGTTCTCGTTATCCGCCTGCACGTTCACCTGACGACGCCCGCCCATCAGGCGCAGGATCGCATCGGCGGTACGCGCGCGCAGCGGCTGATTCGACTGCTGCTTAATGAAGTTACGGCGCGCAATCTGGTTAAACAGCTCGATCAGAATCGAGAAGCCAATCGCGGCGTACAGGTAGCCTTTCGGTATATGGAAACCAAAACCTTCTGCCACCAGGCTCAGACCAATCATCAACAGGAAACTCAGACACAGCACGACGACCGTCGGATGTTGGTTGACGAAACGCGTCAGCGGTTTCGACGCCAGCAGCATTACCGCCATCGCAATCACAACCGCCGCCATCATCACCGGCAGATGGTTCACCATGCCAACCGCTGTAATCACCGCATCCAGTGAGAAGACCGCATCAAGCACCACAATCTGCAGGACCACCACCCAGAAGCTGGCATACCCCTTACCGTGGCCATCATCGTGCTGCCGGTTCTCCAGCCGTTCATGCAGCTCTGTTGTAGCTTTGAACAGCAGGAAAAGCCCCCCCACCAGCATGATTAAATCACGGCCGGAGAAGGTGAAATCCATGACGGTGAACAGAGGCTTAGTCAGCGTAACCATCCACGAGATCACGGACAGCAGGCCCAGTCGCATGATCAGTGCCAGCGAGAGGCCGATCAGACGGGCTTTATCACGCTGTTTCGGCGGCAGCTTATCCGCAAGGATGGCAATAAACACCAGGTTATCAATACCGAGAACGATCTCCAGCACGACCAGCGTAAGCAAGCCTACCCAGATTGACGGGTCCATTAAGAATTCCATGACACGCTCCTGCTAAAGGAATGACAAAACGGTGCCCCGCTAATTTCGGGCATTTCAAAGGGAATGGGGGTCGATGCGTGGCGATGGTCGCCGGTGAATAAGGCGCGGGATGGCCTGGAAGATGACTGACGTCGGTGACGGTCCATATAGTGGGCTGTAGCCCTATACTCCTGAATAATTAAACGGACGCTAAACATATCAGAGACAATGGGTTTTTAGCAAAGATTTACGTTCCTTTGCAAACTTCTGTAACACACGTGGTTTATCTTACAGAAAAATCTGTAAGGCGTAGCTAAATTACGGATCTTCATCACATAAATTATTTTTTCACTATCTAAAATAATTCGCGGAAGTCTTGGTTTTTTAGAACTCTAACCCTTATCTGAATCGATTCGGTTCGCCAATACGATTCTCAGTACGCCTGCCTGGCAGACGTATAAATGATAATAATAGGAGGTAGCAAGTGACCATTGCTATTGTCATAGGCACACATGGTTGGGCTGCGGAGCAGTTACTCAAAACGGCAGAAATGCTGTTGGGCGAGCAGGAAAACGTCGGCTGGATCGATTTCGTTCCCGGTGAAAACGCCGAGACGCTGATTGAAAAGTACACTGCTCAGCTTGAGAAGCTGGATACCAGCAAAGGCGTGCTGTTTCTCGTGGATACATGGGGCGGCAGCCCGTTCAACGCTGCCAGCCGCATTGTCGTCGATAAAGAGCATTATGAAGTCGTCGCCGGGGTAAATATCCCAATGTTGGTGGAAACCTTCATGGCGCGTGACGACAACCCAGGCTTTGACGAGCTGGTGGCGCTGGCGGTGGAAACCGGTCGCGAAGGCGTGAAGGCGCTGAAAGCACAGCCGGTTGAAAAACCTGCCCCTGCCCCTGCTGCACCAAAAGCCGCGGCACCGGCGAAGCCAATGGGTCCGAACGATTACATGGTTATCGGCCTTGCGCGTATTGATGACCGTCTGATCCACGGCCAGGTGGCGACACGCTGGACCAAAGAGACCAACGTACAACGCATCATCGTGGTCAGTGACGAAGTGGCCGCCGACACTGTCCGTAAAACCCTTCTTACCCAGGTTGCACCGCCGGGCGTCACCGCGCACGTCGTGGATGTCGCCAAAATGATCCGCGTTTACAACAACCCGAAATATGCGGGCGAACGCGTGATGCTTCTGTTCACCAACCCGACAGACGTTGAACGCATTGTTGAAGGCGGCGTGAAAATCACCTCCGTTAACATTGGCGGTATGGCTTTCCGTCAGGGCAAAACGCAGGTCAACAACGCGATTTCAGTGGATGCGAAAGATATCGAGGCCTTCAACAAGCTGAATGCACGCGGTATCGAGCTGGAAGCCCGTAAGGTTTCCACGGATCAGAAACTGAAAATGATGGATTTGATCGGCAAAGTGGGGAAATAAGCCCGGGCCGGTTTTTCATATAGAGCTTATGTAATAGGAGAAGTGCAATGGAGATTACTACTCTTCAGATTGTGCTGGTGTTCATCGTCGCGTGTATTGCGGGTATGGAGTCCGTACTTGATGAATTTCAGTTCCACCGCCCTCTGGTGGCCTGTACGTTGATTGGCGCCGTTCTCGGTGACATGAAAACCGGTATCATCATCGGTGGTACCCTGGAAATGATCGCCCTCGGCTGGATGAACATCGGTGCGGCAGTTGCGCCAGATGCCGCGCTGGCGTCCATTATTTCGACCGTTCTGGTTATCGCCGGTCATCAGAGTATCGGTGCCGGTATCGCGCTGGCCATTCCACTGGCCGCGGCAGGCCAGGTGCTGACCATCATTGTTCGTACCATCACCGTTGCCTTCCAGCACGCGGCGGATAAGGCGGCCGATAACGGCAACCTGACAGCGCTCTCCTGGATCCACGTCTCGTCCCTGTTCCTGCAGGCGATGCGTATCGCTATTCCGGCCGTTATCGTGGCGATTTCCGTTGGGACCAGTGAAGTTCAAAGTATGCTGAACGCCATACCAGAAGTGGTCACCGGCGGTCTGAATATCGCGGGCGGTATGATTGTGGTCGTAGGTTACGCGATGGTCATCAACATGATGCGCGCAGGCTATCTGATGCCGTTCTTCTACCTTGGCTTCGTTACCGCTGCATTCACCAACTTCAACCTGGTTGCGCTGGGTGTGATTGGTGCGGTGATGGCGATTCTTTATATCCAGCTCAGCCCGAAATACAACCGTGTCGCGGGTGCCCCTGCGCAGGCTGCTGGTAACAACGATCTCGATAACGAACTGGACTAACAGGTGAGCGAAATGGTTGATATGACAAAAACTACCACTGAGAAAAAACTCACTCCGGGTGATATTCGTGGCGTGTTCATCCGTTCTAACCTGTTTCAGGGTTCATGGAACTTCGAACGTATGCAGGCGCTCGGCTTCTGCTTCTCCATGGTGCCGGCAATCAAACGCCTGTATCCGGAAAACAACGAAGCACGCCGTCAGGCAATTAAGCGTCACCTGGAATTCTTCAACACTCACCCTTACGTAGCGGCGCCTGTTCTGGGCGTAACGCTGGCGATGGAAGAGCAGCGTGCAAACGGGGCTGAGATCGACGATGGTGCTATCAACGGTATTAAAGTCGGTCTGATGGGGCCGCTGGCAGGCGTGGGCGACCCGATCTTCTGGGGTACCGTGCGTCCGGTCTTTGCGGCACTGGGCGCCGGGATCGCCATGAGCGGCAGTCTGCTTGGTCCCCTGCTGTTCTTTATCCTGTTCAACGCGGTGCGTCTGCTGACCCGCTACTACGGCGTGGCATACGGTTACCGTAAAGGGGTGGATATCGTTAAGGATATGGGCGGCGGCTTCCTGCAAAAACTGACTGAGGGGGCGTCAATCCTCGGCCTGTTTGTAATGGGGGCTTTGGTTAACAAGTGGACGCACGTGAACATCCCGCTGGTGGTATCGACGATCACCGGTCAGGATGGTCAGACGCGCGTCACCACCGTGCAGACCATTCTGGACCAGCTGATGCCTGGCCTGGTACCGCTGCTGTTAACCTTCGCCTGTATGTGGCTGCTGCGTAAGAAAGTGAACCCGCTGTGGATCATCGTTGGCTTCTTCGTCATCGGTATCGCGGGCTACGCCGTCGGCCTGCTGGGTCTGTAATAAAATGCGTTACCGACCGGGGGCTTGCCCCCGGTCTTTTTATCTGGAGGATGAATGACTGTCACGGACACCGTACTGGTTTTATTTATTGTTGCCCTTCTGGCTTACGCGATCTATGACGAGTTCATTATGCCTCGCCGCCACGGCGAGACGCTGCTGACCCTTCCCCTCTTACGCCGTGGGCGCATTGATGCGTTTATCTTCGCCGGTCTGGTAGTCATCCTGATTTACAATAATGTGACCAGCCACGGCGCAATATTAACCACATGGTTATTATGTGCGCTGGCATTAATGGCGATTTACCTGTTCTGGATCCGCTCGCCAAAACTCATTTTTAAAAAACACGGATTCTTCTTCGCCAATGTCTGGATAGAATATAACCGCATTAAAGAGATGAATTTATCCGAAGACGGAGTTCTGGTGATGCAATTAGAACAACGCCGCCTGCTCATTCGCGTCAAAAATATTGACGACCTGGAAAAAATCTACAAATTACTCCTTAAAACTCAATGAATTAATTTTATAGCATCGGCTATGTATTGTATTATTCTCAAACCAGCAATATAGCCGATGCTATATCTCCCCTGCGAATTAACTTATATTTATTAACGATACTTTTACGCATAAACCTAAATGAAAATCGTTATCAATATAGTGGCTATATAAAGCCATCTTCGTTGTTGTTTTATATTCTCAAAATATGTTAAGGTTGCGCCCGTCGTTGGGGAGTAGCCGATTTCCTGCCTGCGGGAAATGTACGTGTCAACATACTCGTTGCAAAACGTGGCGCGTACGGATCGTATTCAGCACACTTACTGTGCCAAAAGCGATCAGGCGAGACCATAGATACATCAACTGCTGTTTACTGGGGGCAGTGATGTGTCATATGGATATCCCCGGTCTGGACGCACTTATGAATATCTCCGCTACGATCCTTCTGGCTTTTGGCATGTCCATGGACGCATTTGCCGCCTCTATCGGTAAAGGTGCCACCCTCCATAAACCTAAATTTTCCGAAGCCCTGCGCACCGGTCTCATCTTTGGCGCAATCGAAACGCTGACGCCGCTTATTGGCTGGGGTCTGGGGATGCTCGCCAGCCAGTTTGTGCTGGAGTGGAACCACTGGATCGCCTTCGTGCTGCTGGTGTTCCTCGGCGGACGCATGGTAATTGAAGGTTTTCGTGGCAACAGCGATGAAGATGATGCGCCGCTGCAACGCCACGGCTTCTGGCTTCTGGTGACAACCGCTATCGCAACCAGCCTGGACGCAATGGCCGTCGGTGTCGGTCTGGCGTTTTTGCAGGTCAATATTATCGCCACCGCGCTGGCGATTGGCTGCGCCACGCTGATTATGTCAACGCTGGGGATGATGGTGGGGCGGTTCATTGGCCCGCTGTTAGGCAAACGCGCCGAAATTCTGGGCGGTATCGTGTTGATCGGAATTGGTGCCCAAATACTCTGGGCACACTTCGCGGGTTAATCTTCGCGCTGCCAGCAATGGATGCTGAAATCCGTCTGGCAGCGAAATTCTGTCTGTGCTGCCAGCGTTTCCCACACCTCTGGTTTTGCCCGCCACGCAAACGGCGTCATTTGCAGTAACGCCACCGCTTCACTTCCCTGCAACGTCATCTCATACGCCACTGACTGCGTCTGCTTTAACGCGAAGCCCGCCAGCTGTTCAGAGTGCGGCGCATGCAGGTGAACTTCATCATAGATCAGCCCTTTTAGCTCCAGCAGATGACGCGGTCCCGGCGTAACGGTGATAACCCACCCGCCGGGCTTAACGACGCGCGCCAGCTCCTCTGCCTTGCACGGGGCATAGATACGCACCACGGCGTCCATACTCGCTTCCTCAAACGGCAGGCGGTGGCTGGAGGCCACGCAGAACGTTACCGCTGAGTAGCGTTTTGCTGCTGCACGGATAGCCACTTTCGACACGTCCAGCCCGTAAGTTTCGGCGCCCTTCCCAGCCGCGACGTCAGCAAACGTGGCGGTGTAGTAGCCCTCACCGCAGCCGATATCCAGCATGGCGGATGCGCCTTCTGTCAGATATTGACGGAGTAAGTCGACAACGGCATCCCTGAGCGGTTGATAGTGCCCGGCGTCAAGAAACGCCCGGCGCGCCTGCATCATCTCCGCGCTGTCACCCGGATCCCGGGAGCGCTTGTGCTGTACCGGCAGAAGATTGACATAGCCCTCTTTAGCCCGGTCAAACTGATGTCCCAGTGGACAGATAAACGTTTTCTCCGCGCGCGTCAGCGGCGCGTGGCAAAGGGGACAACTGAAAGACATGACAGCTCCAGGGCGAAAACCAAAAGGCGAAGTGTACCGCTATTCGCCAGGGTTATAAACGGCTGGGTGACGCATCACGATCAGATGGTCAGAATCTGCCGGCAGCCCGTCTGGCTTCACGTTTTCCAGGCGCAAGACGTTACCCATAATTTCACTGAACACGGGCGCGGAAACGGCCCCGCCGTAGTAGGCTCCGTTTTTCGGATCGTTGATCACCACCACCAGTGCAAAACGGGGATCGCTGGCGGGCGCAACGCCTGCTGTGTAGGCGACGTATTTATCCACATACTTACCGTGTTCATCGATTTTTTTGGCCGTCCCGGTTTTAATCGCCACACGATAGTTACGCACCGCCGCTTTGATCCCGCCACCGCCGGGTAACGCGACGCTCTCCATCATGTGTTCCACCTCGTGAACAATCTCCCCGGGCATCACCCGTTTGCCAATCACGGGGGGATCGATACGGGTGATGGACAGAGGCCGTTCAATGCCATAGCTACCGATGGTGGCATACACATGCGCCAGTTGAAGGGGGGTAACCATCAGGCCATACCCAAAGGCAAAGGTCGCCCTGTCTAACTGACTCCAGAATTTTCGCTGCGGCAGTAAACCTGAGCTTTCTCCCGTTAAGCCAAGCCCGGTACTCTCGCCAAAACCAAAGTTTTTATAGGTATCAAGTAACCGTTGCACGGGCATCGCGAGAGAAAGACGGGATACGCCCGTGTCGCTGGATTTTTGCAGGATCCCAGTCATTGTCAGCTCGGGGTAGTAGCCCACATCGCGAATACGATGGCCATCAATGGTGTAGGGATGCGTGTCTATCACGCTGTCAGGCTGCACCAGCCCCTGCTGTAGCGCCGTCATCAGCACCAGAGGTTTAACGGTCGAACCCGGTTCAAAGGTGTCGCTGATCGCGCGATTACGAAAATCATCCAGTGTTGCCCCTTCCCGATTGTTGGGGTTGAAGTCAGGGAAGCTCGCCATCGCCAGAATTTCGCCCGTCTGGATATTAATCAGCACCGACGCGCCTGACTCGGCTTTATTCCACGCCACGGCATTGTCCAGCGCGTCTTCGGTGATAGTTTGCAGGCGTTCATCGATACTAAGCTGGATATTATGTGCCGGTACGGGCGCCACCTCCGTGAGGTTCTCAACCACATGCCCGTAGCGATCTTTCCTGACCAGCCGCACGCCTGCCTTCCCGGTGAGCTGCGTGTTAAAGCTTTTCTCGACGCCCTCAATACCCTGACCATCAATATTAGTGAAGCCAATCAGGTTTGCCGCCACGTGTCCGGCAGGATAAAAGCGGCGGGACTCATCGCGTAGGTTGATACCGGGAAGACGCAGCTTATCAATCCACTTTGCCTGGGAGGGATCAACCTGACGAGCTAGATAAATGAATCGCCCGTGCGGATTGCTGTTTATTCGCGATGCGAGCGTGCTCAGAGAAAGGTGTAAAGCATTTGCCAGGGCCTGCCAGCGCGAATCAAAGCCGATCCCCCCTTTATCAAGCACAGTTTTGGGATCGGCCCAGACGGCCTGGACAGGTACGCTTACCGCAAGGGGACGCCCTTCACGGTCAACAATCATCCCACGCGGGGCGTCTATCGCCACTTCGCGCAGAGAACGCATATCCTCCTGCTTCACCAGATTATCCGGTTTGATAATTTGTAGCCATGCCACGCGGCCTAACAGAAAAGCAAGGCTACAAAAGATGGCGAGACACAGAAGTGCAAAACGTGCCGGTGTAAAGTTTCCGTTGGCCGTTATTGTCTTTTTTTTCACTTTAACCCCAGGGCTGTTAATCAACGCCCTGATTTAACGGGAAAAAGGGATAATAAGGCGGGAAAACAATGCTAATAATCTCGCGGGTTTGCAACAAGATAATAACAGAGGAGGAATACGTAACATTTTGAAAAATAAGTGAATAAAAAAGCCCCGCATCGGCGAGGCTTATGTCTGAGATCGAAGCGCTAAGCGCTTCAGTCAGCAGTGATTCGATCAGATAGCAGTTACGTTAACCGCAGCTGGGCCTTTCTGGCCGTCCTGAATTTCGAACTCAACGTTCTGGCCTTCAGCCAGAGTTTTGAAGCCGTTACCCTGGATTGCAGAGAAGTGTACGAACACGTCTTTGCTGCCGTCAGCAGGAGTAATGAAACCAAAACCTTTAGACTCGTTGAACCACTTAACTTGACCTTTAATCTTTGCCATTTGCAAAATTCCTTAGAGTGTTTTCTTAGCCCGCAGGCTTTAACATAGATAAAACTGAGACATTACTGCTTGAGGCACTAATATAAGGTTCGGCAGAGAAGCGGTATTCAACGACAACGTGTTTACTCAGGACTTCTTTACTGAAAATGCCACACATAAACAGAACTGTACCTCGTTTGACCCAAAACGTGTTATCACACACAACGTTTAATATGGCAAGCCATTTTTAAACGTGTCTCGATCCGCCGCACAAATTCAGGCGTTACTCCATAACAATCTGCACAGTTATGCGAATTGTCAAATGAAGCGCCACCTGACCTCACCGCCCACAGGGTGCGCTGGCGCGCCCTGTAATCAAAGACTTTTTAAACATAGCTCAATCATTTCAAAGCGTCCATCCCAATCCCTGAATTTCTTTAAAGGAATGACTGAGTTAGAACATTTTGTGAAAAGTTATGCTGAAAACATCGCAATGCACCAGAGTGTGACAGTGAATAAACGATGTTAAATACATTTTGCTAACTGTATTAAAATCCACCATTTAATAAGCGTTATTCTGCACCAAAATAATGAAATTTTTATGACTCTGCCTCAAAACAAGGCAAGCAAAACGTTTCGATAAAAATAAAACACTTCAGGAAAGTTAAAGCTCACAATTTATTCAACGAAACGGTACGACTTGTATAAGGATAAATATTCGCCAGTTTTCAGTATACTGAAACAGTAGTTAACTGCTGCTTAATTATATGTTGGGATGTTATGGGACACATTTGATAAGGGAGGAGATTTACGCCGCACGTCAGGCCACCTCCCCGTTCCGGGCAGACTATCGTTCGGCCACCAGGCGAATGAACTCTTCCTCGTCTTGTTTTTGAGCATCAGCTTCCTTCGGCACCGCTTTCTCCTCCGGCTCGTTGGCTTCGCACAGACGACGCAGCAACGCAGTCTGCCGTTTCTGCTGATCGAGCAATGCTTCCAGCAGCTCAATCTGCTCGTTTGTGCGGGAGCTGGCGCGATTAACGAAGAACCACAGCACCAGTCCAACGACCAGCACCACTAAAGACATTACCAGGGATGCAATGCTCAGCAGCCCCGAATTCATTAACTCACCCATTTCACCACCTCAGTAAAAACAGTCATTTTACCACTGCAGCCACGTAAGGACATCGCTCAGTGCAAAAATAGCCACTACCAGGGGATAAACTTATTGATTGAACAAATGCCGCTAAAGAACTGTACATCCTGATCGCACATCACATTGATAGTCTGCGTCCACAGCACCACGCATGCTATCAGCACTATAATCAGAATTACCCAGCGTATTTTTTTCACTCCACACTCCGTCTTATGACCTGATGTAGCCAGGTTATCACGGCTATCTTAAACAGGGGCTAACTGTACCTTCAACAGACGCTTTTCGGAATCGTGCACTTGTTTCACTGCGTAAACCCGTTACGCTTACTCCATGACAACAAAGAAAAAAGAGGCATCGATGCGTTTACTCGTTCGTACGATAATTGTACTGGCACTTGTGTGGATCGGCCTGCTGTTAAGTGGGTATGGCGTATTAATGGGAAGCAAAGAGAATGCCGCGGGTTTGGGTATTCAGTGTAAATATCTCACCGCCCAGGGGGTAAGCACGGCTCAGTACATCCATTCCGACAGCGGGATCATCGGGTTAACCAACTGTCCTGTGCTGCGTAAATCATCTGTTGTGGTTGATAACGGCTAATCAGCGCTAAATTTCGCTTACAAAAACGCCGCAAGAGTGCGGCGTTTTTATTGGAGGCATTGATCAGAACGGGTATTCGTTATAGCCCATCTGCTCTGAAATTTTGCGCGCTGCGGTATGCAGAATTGCCACATACTCATGAAGACGCTCTTCGGAGAAACGCAGCGTTGGGAAAGAGATGCTCAGTCCCGCAATGACAACGCCGAAGCGGTCAAACACCGGCACACCGATGCAGCGCAACCCTTCTTCCTGCTCTTCGTTATCTTCCCCATAACCCTGCTCACGCACTTTATCCAGCACGCTCAGTAGTTCATCCGTACTGGTAATCGTGCGATCGGTGCTGCGTTTGTATTCCACACCGTCAAGGATTTGCTTAACCTCTTCACGATCGCGCCAGGCCAGCAGGACTTTACCAATTGCGGTACTGTACAGCGGGTTACGACGACCGATGCGTGAATACATGCGCAGGTTGTACATGGAGTCAATTTTGTGGATATAAACGATGCTGTCTTCATCCAGTGCGCCGAGGTGAATTGTCTCTTTCGTCAACCGCGAAAGTTCACGCATCTGAATGTCAGCGCTGCGGATCAGATCCACGTTCTGCAAGGCGCGGGCGCCCAATTCAAACAGTTTCAGGGTCAGAGAATATTTTTCTGATTCTCCTTCCTGCGCGACATAACCCAATGATTTCATCGTCTGCAAAAAGCGATAAACGGTGCTTTTCGACATCATCACACGCTGCGACAACTCTGTAATACCAATTTCACGCTCTTCTCCGAGCGCCTGCAAGATGCCAAACACCTTCAGCACGGAAGAAACAGAATCTGGCTGCTTATCCAAATCTGCGATTGCCATTTATCACCTCATGGAGAGTGTTTTATAAAAATCAGAACCGGTTTTTATTATAAATTCGTGTGATGCGCGCTGCAATCTATCTGGGTTTACTTCGTTACAAATCTGCGACATAAAACCGAAATAACGATGCTAAAATAGTTACTCTGAAAATAATTTCACACTGAGTCATTCTTTTCCCATGCAAAAAAACGTTTCTGATGGCCTGCCCTTACCACAGCGGTACGGGGCAATTGCCACTATTGTCATCGGCATTTCGATGGCTGTCCTTGACGGTGCGATTGCCAATGTGGCTCTTCCTACCATTGCCAAAGACCTTAATGCTTCTCCGGCAAGCTCCATCTGGATTGTGAACGCGTACCAGATAGCGATTGTGATTTCCCTTTTGTCACTCTCTTTCCTGGGCGATATGTTTGGTTATCGCCGGGTTTATCAGTGCGGGCTGGTGGTCTTTACTCTCACCTCGCTCTTCTGTGCCCTTTCCGATTCACTGCACACCCTTACGCTTGCGCGTATCGCACAGGGTTTTGGCGGTGCGGCGCTAATGAGCGTGAACACGGCCCTGATACGGCTTATCTATCCTCATCGCCATCTGGGGCGCGGCATGGGCATTAACTCCTTTATTGTGGCCGTGTCGTCCGCCGCCGGGCCGACGATTGCCGCTGCCATTCTGTCCGTTGCCTCGTGGCAGTGGCTGTTTGCCATTAACGTGCCGCTGGGCATTGTGGCGATCTTCTTCGCCCTGCGCTATCTTCCGGAAAATGGTCCGAAAAACACCATGCCACGTTTTGACCTGCCCAGCGCTGTGATGAACGCGCTGACCTTTGGCCTGCTGATTACTGCGCTGAGCGGATTTGCGCAGGGACAGTCTTTGTCGCTCATTGCCGCAGAAATCGTTGCCCTGCTTATCATCGGCTTTTTCTTTGTACGACGCCAGCTGGCGCTGCCCGTGCCGTTACTGCCGGTCGATTTGCTGCGTATTCCGCTGTTTTCGCTATCAATTTGTACCTCCATTTGCTCGTTCTGCGCCCAGATGCTGGCGCTGGTTGCGCTGCCATTCTTTTTGCAGAGCGTGCTTGGCCGTTCGGAAGTGGAAACAGGCTTGCTGCTCACACCCTGGCCTTTGGCAACCATGGTGATGGCCCCGCTGGCCGGGTACCTTATTGAGCGCGTTCATGCCGGACTGCTGGGGGCTATCGGGCTGATCGTCATGGCAGCAGGACTGTTTGCGCTATCGCTCCTGCCCTCCTCGCCGGGGGATCTGGATATTATCTGGCGCATGATCCTTTGCGGGGCAGGTTTCGGTCTGTTCCAGTCACCTAACAACCACACAATTATCACCTCTGCCCCACGTCATCGCAGCGGTGGCGCCAGCGGGATGCTGGGTACGGCAAGACTATTAGGGCAAAGCACCGGGGCCGCAATGGTGGCGTTGATGTTTAACCTTGCCGGGCAAAATGCGACACACGTTGCGCTGATTACCGCAGGGACACTGGCGACCCTCGCGGCTATCATTAGCGGCCTTCGTGTGACCCAGCCAAAGGCGCAGGCATAAAAAAACCGGGCGGAGATTGTCTCCTGCCCGGTTTTTTTTCATCCGGCGGGTATTACTTCAGGTATTCGCCGCTTCGCAGCGCTTCAATACGTTTATCCAGCGGCGGATGTGACATAAACAGCTCGCTCAGCGACTTTGATTTACCATTGATACAGAAGGCCATCATGCTGTTTGCTTCCTGCGGCTCGTAGCTGGTTTTCAGACGTTGCAGCGCAGCAATCATCTTCTCACGACCCACCAGTTTCGCAGAACCGGCATCCGCGTGGAACTCACGATGACGGGAGAACCACATGGTAATGATGCTTGCCAGGATACCGAACACCAGCTCCAGTACCATTGAAACAGCAAAATAGATCAGCGGGTTACCGTTGCTCTCTTCACCCTCATCACGGTTGCCACCCATAAATCCGGCAGCAATCTGCGCCAGAATACGGGAAATAAAGATAACGAAGGTGTTCACCACGCCCTGGATCAAGGTCATGGTGACCATATCGCCGTTAGCGATGTGGCTGATCTCGTGAGCAATAACCGCTTCCGCTTCGTCACGGCTCATGTTTTGCAGCAGACCGGTACTGACGGCCACCAGGGACGCGTCACGACGCGCACCGGTAGCAAACGCGTTGATATCCGGCGCGTGGTAGATCGCCACCTGCGGCATGGCTATGCCCGCCTGCTTTGACTGCTGAGCAACCGTGCTCATCAACCACTGTTCCATATCGTTACGCGGCTGCTCAATAACTTCACCGCCCACGGATTTCAGTGCCATCCACTTCGACATCAGCAGTGAAATGAAAGAGCCACCGAAACCAAACAGCAGCGCCATAATCAACAGACCCTGAACGCTGCTCGATTGAATTCCCGTCAGGCTTAGCACCAGCCCGAATACCACCATCACCGCCAGGTTGGTGAGCAGGAAGAGCGCGATTCGCATCATAATATTCTTTTAACCTCAGTTTAACAAAACGCACTATGCGATTACCCACATCGTATGGGTATTGCGGCTATTTTCAAGCATCCAGACGGCGTAAGTCACCAGAAAGACACAACTTTACACAATTGGAAATCTGCCTGACGGAAGGATGAGGAACAAAAAGAAACAGGCACAATTTCTTGTGCCTGTTGGGGGATTATTTTGTCGGAGCAGGTTGTACGGCAGGTTTCTCTTTTTCCAGCTTCGCGAGATCAAGCGCGATATGCACCGTCTCGTCCAGATACGGATCGGGCTCCTGGTAATCCTTAGGCAGATCGTCCAGTTTTTTGAGCAGAGGCTTGCCTTCACGTTTGAAGCGATCGTTGATACGCGCCAGACGTGTCGCGTCATCTTCATTGTTCTCTTTCTCACGCTGGGCGTAGTTCAGAGAGACAATGTTCCGTTTCGCTTTCAGAGCGTTGAAACGCGCGATGTCCTTCATGATGTACTGGAATTCCGGATCCTTCCCGATGCGGTCATTGTGATTTTTCAGCAGTTCCGGACCGAACTGTTTCATATCACCCGATTTCACGAATGTCGCGGCATCAATGCTATCCCACGGCAGCGCGTTATCTTCAAACTTCTCGCCCGTTTCCGTCTCTTCGGTACCTGTCGGCATCATGATGTCCGGTGTCACGCCTTTGCGCTGCGTACTGCCGCCGTTAACACGGTAAAACTTCTGAATGGTGTACTGTACTGAGCCCAGCGCCGGCCATTCAGGACGCAGCATCTGGTCGTAAATACGGTTCAGAGAGCGGTACTGCTGAACGGTGCCCTTGCCAAACGTCGGTTCGCCGACGATTAACGCCCGGCCGTAATCCTGCATGGCAGCAGCGAAGATTTCCGATGCAGAGGCGCTGAAGCGATCGACCAGCACCACCAGCGGCCCCTTATAGTAGACCACGCCATCGGTATCGGCATCTTCACGCACTTTACCGTTGTTATCGCGCACCTGAACCACCGGGCCAGACGGGATAAACAGCCCGGAGAGCGAGACGGCCTCGGTCAATGCCCCGCCGCCGTTGCTGCGCAGGTCGATGATCACACTGCTGACATTCTGCTTTTCAAGCTTCTGGAGCTGCACTTTTACATCATCGGTCAGGCCAACGTAGAAGCCAGGGATATCCAGAACGCCAACCTTCTCTTTACCCACGGTTTTCACCGACATTTTCACCGCGCGATCTTCCAGACGGATACGCTCACGGGTCAGAGTAACGATACGGGTTTTGGTCCCCTTTCCGGCTGGCAGGATCTCCAGGCGAACTTTGCTGCCCTTCGGCCCTTTGATCAACGCAACTACGTCATCAAGTCGCCAGCCAATCACGTCCACCATGCTCTTTCCGGTTTGACCTACACCGACAATACGGTCGCCTACGCTGATCGCTTTGCTTTTCGACGCAGGGCCACCGGCCACCATGGAGTTGATAACGGTGTAGTCATCATCCATCTGAAGCACAGCACCGATACCTTCCAGAGACAGGCTCATTTCGGTATTGAACTGTTCGGTGTTACGTGGAGAGAGATAATTAGTGTGCGGATCAATTTCGTGCGCAAACGCGGTCATCGCCAGCGAGAAAACATCTTCACTGTTGGTCTGCGCCAGACGACGAATTGCGAATTTGTAGCGACGGTTTAACGTCTCACGGATCTCTTTCTCGTCTTTGCCTGTGAGCTTGAGGCTCAGTTCGTCATATTTGACTTTTCCGTCCCACAGCGCATTCAGTTCAGCCTCATCTTTCGGCCATGGCGCTTTGCTGCGGTCCAGATTAAAGGTGTCGTTGCCGGTGAAGTCCATCGGACGTTCCAGCACTTTCAGCGCGTATTGATAACGCTCAAAACGGCGCTTTTGCGATAAGTTGTACAGATCGTAGAAAAGATCCAGCTTTCCGGAGCGCAGCTCATCACCCACTTCGGATTTGCGTTTAGCGAACTGTTCGACATCGCTGGCCAGCAGTACGTTATGGCTGTAATCCAGCAAGTTCAGATAACGGTCAAAGATTTTGGCCGAAAAGGCCTGATCGAGATCGAACTGACGATAGTGCGAACGAGTAAAGCGCGACGTCACGCGCTCACTCACCGTCGCGTGCTGAGTTTCTTCCTTAAGAACCGGAATTTGATCAACACGCGTAATATCGTCCACAGCGAAAGCGTGGCCTGTTATAGCAAACAGGCCAGCCAGCGCGGTGAGCTTAAAAAAAGTGTTCATGCCAGGCTCGGCCTCCGTTTCAGAACAACAAGTGTTCTGCGCGTACAATCATTGACATACCAGAAGTCAGCTGTACACGAACGCCATCTTTGGTGATTTCCAGTACGGTGGCATCCATCGCATTGTTACCCGCTTTAACCTTCAGAGACTGACCTACGCTCAGGGCGTTGATGTCCGAAACTGGGGTGTGGCGCGGCTCTTCGCGCGGCGCACGTGGGGCTTTAACTGCTGGTTTGTCAGCACGCGGTTTGCGATCGTTATTTTCAGTACGACGCGGTGCCAGACGCGGTTTACGCTCGCGACGAGGGGCGTCTTCCTGACCGTTTGCCGCTGCGGCTTCGCGTTTTTTGGCCTGCTGTTCAGCACGCTGTGCCTGAACGCGAGCTTTGGCTTCTTCAAGCTGCTTACGCGCATGTTCTACGTGCTGCTCGTCCAGCTCACCACACGGGTTGCCGTCAAGGTCGACACGGGTCGCACCCGGCTTGATACCGTACAGGTAACGCCAGCTCGAGGTATAAAGGCGCAAGGCAGAACGAAGCTGCGTTTTGCTGAGGTTCATCTCCCCCTCAACGCGCGCGACCAGATCCTGAAAGATACCGACTTTCAGAGGACGCGCTTCACCTTCAGCGCTGAAGCACTGCGGGAAACGCTCGGCCAGAAATGCGATAACTTCTTTACTGCTATTCAACTTAGGTTGATTTTCCATGAAATTTCCTGATTACAACGGACGTTGCCAACAAGCGCAGGCATGAACAGGCGACATTATAATGACGCTATCAGTAAATGCTACGTTATCCGTTGATTATCCTGCGACGCTCGCAAAGAATTTATGATAATCGGTCTCTGCCAGAACATTTTCCAGGTTTGCGGCCAACGCGCGCAGCCCCTGCTCATCCTCGGCAGTAAAGCGGCTGAAGACCGTGCTGTCGATATCCAGAACGCCAATAATCTGATTTTTAACCACCAGCGGCAGTACGATTTCAGAATTGCTGCTGGCATCGCAGGCAATGTGGCCGTCAAACGCATGTACATCTTCGACACGCTGAACCTGACGGGTCGCCACTGCGGTACCGCACACGCCGCGACCTACCGGGATGCGTACGCAGGCGAGTTTCCCCTGGAAAGGCCCCAGCACCAGCGTGTCGCCTTCCAGCAGATAAAAGCCCGCCCAGTTCACGTCAGAAAGGCGTTCGAACAGTAACGCACTGGTATTTGCCAGAGTGGCTAAGAAACTGGTTTCCCCTGCCATTAATGCCTTAAAATCGCGATTCAGATCCGCGTAGAATTCTGTTTTGTTCATTATTCAATCACTTAGTTATCTTACATAATTACCGCATAGCCTATTAAAATAAGCATTAAATGCGCTCATGCTCAAGATGAATCCGTTCATGAGTTATTATAACTTTCAACAATACTTATCTGTGTGCGACTGATGGCCCTAAAAACACCCCAAATTACGCCGACAAGAAAGATCGTTGTCCGTACGGTAAGCCAGGCTCTGCCTCGTGCACATTATCAGCGTTGTCCCCAGTGCGATACGCTTTTTATGTTGCCGAAGATGAAATCGCACCAAAGTGCTTTTTGCCCTTGCTGCGATGCCAAAATTCGCGACGGCCGGGACTGGTCATTGACGCGTCTGGCGGCAATGGCGGTTACCATGCTGCTGCTGATGCCGTTCGCCTGGACCGAGCCGCTGTTAAAGCTCTACCTGCTTGGCGTGCGTATTGACGCTAACGTATTGCAGGGGATCTGGCAGATGACGCGCGAGGGCGATCCGCTCACCGGCGCTATGGTGCTGTTCTGCGTCGTCGGCGCGCCGCTGGTGCTGGTCGCGGCAATTGCCTACCTGTGGTTTGGCAACATTCTGGGGATGAACCTGCGCCCTGTCCTGCTCATGCTGGAAAAGCTCAAGGAGTGGGTGATGCTGGACATCTATCTGGTGGGCGTCGGCGTGGCCTCCATTAAGGTGCAGGATTATGCGTTTTTACAACCCGGCATTGGCCTTTTTGCGTTTATTTCACTGGTCCTGCTGAGTATTTTGACCCTGATTCATCTGAATGTTGAACAGCTTTGGGAGCGATTTTACCCTCAGCGTCCCGCGACCCGGCCTGATGAAAACCTGCGCGTCTGCCTGGGGTGCCATTACACCGGTTTTCCGGATAAACGCGGGAGGTGTCCTCGCTGCCACATTCCGTTAAGATTGCGGCGCAACAACAGCCTGCAAAAATGCTGGGCGGCGCTTATCGCCTCACTGATATTTTTATTCCCGGCCAATATGCTGCCGATCTCCGTAATTTATGTGAACGGCGCCCGACAGGAAGATACTATCCTTTCGGGGATTATCTCTCTGGCGCACAGTAACGTGGGGGTTGCCGCCATTGTGTTCATCGCCAGTATTCTGGTGCCCTTTACCAAAGTGGTGGTGATGTTTACGCTACTTATCAGCATTCACTTTAAATGCGAACAAGGACTACGCACCCGTATCCTGCTTCTGCGATTCGTGACCTGGATTGGTCGCTGGTCGATGTTGGATCTGTTCGTGATTTCGCTGATGATGTCGCTCATCAATCGCGATCAGTTACTTGCTTTTACCATGGGACCCGCAGCTTTTTATTTCGGCTCTGCGGTGATATTGACTATTCTTGCAGTGGAATGGCTGGACAGCCGCTTACTTTGGGACGCACATGAGTCAGGAAACGCCCGCTTCGCCGACTGAAGCGAGAATTAAAACAAAACGCCGCATTTCGCCATTCTGGTTGCTGCCTGTCATCGCGCTGATGATCGCAGGCTGGCTTATCTGGACGAGCTATGAAGATCGCGGAAGTACCATCACGATTGATTTCCAGTCTGCGGACGGCATTGTCGCCGGACGTACCCCCGTTCGCTTCCAGGGGGTGGAAGTGGGTACCGTGCAGGATATTTCCCTCGGCAAAGGGCTGAACAAAATCCAGGTCCGGGCGAGCATTAAGTCTGACATGCAGGATGCCCTGCGCGCCGAAACGCAGTTCTGGCTGGTCACGCCTAAAGCCTCCCTGGCCGGCGTTTCCGGGCTGGATGCGCTTGTGGGCGGTAACTATATCGGCATGATGCCTGGCAAAGGTGAGCCACAGGATCACTTTGTTGCGCTGGATACCCAGCCGAAATATCGGCTGAATAACGGCGATCTGATGATCCACCTCCGCGCGCCGGATTTGGGCTCGCTGAACAGTGGTTCTCTGGTCTATTTCCGCAAAATTCCGGTTGGCCGCGTTTACGACTACGCCATTAACCCGAACAAAGATGGCGTGACCATTGATGTACTGATCGATCGCCGTTTTACCAACCTGGTAAAAAAAGGCAGCCGCTTCTGGAACGTCTCTGGCGTCGATGCTGACCTGAGCTTAAGCGGTGCGAAAGTGAAGCTTGAGAGCCTGGCGGCGCTGGTGAATGGCGCTATCGCCTTCGACTCACCTGCTGACTCCAGCCCTGCCGCCGCAGAGGATACCTTTGGTCTGTACGCCGACCTGGCACACAGCCAGCGCGGTGTCATCGTCAAGTTGACCTTGCCGGATGCCAAAGGCCTGAAAGCCGGTTCGACCCCGCTGATGTACCAGGGTTTAGAGGTCGGGCAACTGACAAAATTAACCCTCAACGCGGGCGGCTCCGTTACCGGCGAAATGACGGTGGATCCGAGCGTTGTGGACCTCCTGCGGGAAAAAACACGCATCGAGCTGCGTAATCCGAAGCTCTCCCTCAGCGACGCCAGCATCAGTTCCCTGCTGACGGGAAGCACCTTTGAGCTGATCCCCGGTGAAGGTGCGCCGAATAAAAACTTTGTCATCGCGCCGGCGGATAAAGCTCTGCTGCAAAAACCGGGCGTGTTGACGGTTAAGCTGAATGCGCCGGAAAGCTATGGTATCGAAGCCGGTCAACCGCTAATCCTGCACGGTGTGCAGGTGGGTCAGGTTCTGGAACGAAAGCTGACGGAAAAAGGGGTCTCCTTCTCCGCCGCCATCGATCCGCAGTACGGCAACCTTGTGCACGGCGACAGTAAATTTGTGGTGAACAGCCGGGTCGACGTGAAGGTGGGTCTGGACGGCGTTGAGTTCCTCGGCGCCAGCGCCAGCGAGTGGGTTAACGGCGGGATCCGCATTCTGCCGGGCAGCAAAGGCGCGCTGCGTGAGAGCTATCCACTGTTCGCCAATCTGGACAAAGCCATTGAAAACAGCCTCGGCGACCTGCCGACCACCACGCTGACCTTAAGCGCTGAAACGCTGCCGGATGTCCAGGCAGGCTCCGTCGTGCTTTATCGTAAGTTTGAGGTCGGAGAAGTGATCACCGTTCGTCCTCGTGCGGACGCGTTTGATATCGAACTGCATATCAAGCCGGAGTATCGCAAGCTGCTCACGCCAAACAGCGTGTTCTGGGCTGAAGGCGGCGCGAAAGTGCAGCTCAATGGCAACGGGCTGACCGTACAGGCGTCTCCCCTCTCCCGTGCCCTGCGCGGTGCGATCAGCTTCGATAACCTGAGCGGCGCGGGCGGCAACATGCGTAAAGGTGACAAGCGGATCCTCTTCCCGTCTGAAACCGCGGCGCGCGCCGTCGGGGGACAGATTACCCTGCACACCTTTGATGCCGGTAAACTGGCAGAAGGCATGCCTATCCGCTATCTCGGAATTGATATCGGGCAGGTTCAGAAGCTGACGCTGATCACCGCGCGCAATGAAGTTCAGGCTACCGCCGTGCTTTATCCGGAATATGTACAGACGTTCGCCCGGGCAGGCTCGCGCTTCTCGGTGGTTACGCCGCAAATTTCTGCCGCAGGGGTTGAGCATCTCGACACCATACTTCAGCCGTACATTAACGTTGAACCGGGTCGGGGCAACGCGCGTCGTGAGTTTGAGTTGCAGGAGGCGACCATCACCGATTCCCGTTATCTGGACGGTCTGAGCATTGTGGTTGAAGTACCGGAAGCCGGTTCGCTGGGCATCGGTACGCCGGTCCTGTTCCGCGGTATTGAAGTGGGGACAGTAACAAGCCTGACGCTGGGTAATCTGTCCGACCGCGTGATGGTCGGCCTGCGCATCAGCCAGCGTTATCAGCATCTGGTTCGCAACAACTCAGTGTTCTGGCTCGCTTCAGGCTACTCGCTGGACTTCGGCCTGACCGGTGGCGTGGTCAAAACGGGGACCTTTAACCAGTTCATTCGCGGCGGCATTGCCTTCGCGACGCCGCCTGGCACGCCTCTGGCGCCTAAGGCGCAGGCAGGAAAACACTTCCTGCTGCTGGAAAGTGAACCGAAAGAGTGGCGCGAATGGGGAACGGCGCTGCCGCGTTAATCTCGCAGGCTCCGGTGTCAACGCGCCGGAGCCTTTATGTTACACTGCGCGCCTGAATGTTTCCCTTTGGTGTGCCCGTGGCTCAAAACTCCGTATTTCTTCCTGAACAATTCCTCGCACAGATGCGCGAGGCGCTTCCTGCTCATCTCTCTTTCGACGATTTCGTCGCCGCCTGCCAGCGCCCTTTGCGTCGAAGTATTCGCGTCAATACGCTGAAAATCAGCGTCGGAGCGTTTCTGGATCTCGTCTCCTCCTACGGCTGGCAGCTGACGCCGGTGCCGTGGTGTGAGGAAGGGTTCTGGATCGAGCGGGATGACGAGGAGAGCCTGCCGCTCGGCAGCACCGCCGAGCACCTGAGCGGGCTGTTTTATATTCAGGAAGCCAGCTCCATGCTGCCGGTTGCCGCGCTGTTTGCCGACGGAAACCAGCCTGAGCGGGTGATGGATGTCGCGGCGGCGCCGGGCTCTAAAACCACGCAAATTGCCGCCCGGATGAACAACCGCGGCGCGATCCTCGCCAACGAATTTTCCGCCAGCCGCGTCAAAGTCCTGCACGCCAATATCAGCCGCTGCGGGATCCACAACGTCGCGTTAACACACTTCGACGGTCGCGTGTTTGGCGCTGCCTTGCCGGAAGCTTTTGATGCCATCCTGCTCGACGCGCCCTGCTCCGGCGAAGGCGTAGTGCGTAAAGATCCTGATGCGTTAAAAAACTGGTCCGTTGAAAGCAACCTGGAGATCGCCGCCACGCAGCGTGAACTGATCGACAGTGCGTTTCATGCCCTGCGCCCCGGTGGAACGCTGGTTTACTCCACCTGCACGCTGAATCGCGATGAAAACGAGGACGTCTGCCTGTGGCTCAGGCAACGCTATGCGGATGCCGTCGAGTTTCTGCCGCTGGACACCCTCTTCGATTCGGCCAGTCACGCGGCCACCCCTGAAGGCTTCCTGCACGTCTTCCCGCAGATTTACGATTGCGAGGGGTTCTTTGTCGCACGACTGCGTAAAACCCGCGCCGTCGATCAGCTGCCTGTCCCTAAGTTTAAGGTCGGCAACTTCCCGTTCGCGCCGGTCAAAGGCCGTGAGGCGGCACAGGCGCAAGCGGCTGCCAGCAAAGTGGGACTGCACTGGGATGAGAGCCTGCGCCTCTGGATGCGTGACAAAGAGCTGTGGCTGTTCCCGGTCAACATCGAACCGCTGATTGGTAAGGTGCGTTTCTCCCGCCTCGGTATTCGCCTGGCGGAGATCCACAACAAAGGCTATCGCTGGCAGCACGAAGCGGTCATTGCGCTGGCCGGCAATGAGAACTCCTTCGCCCTGACGCATCATGAAGCGGAAGAGTGGTATCGCGGTCGTGACGTTTACCCGGAAGACGGCCCGTCACAGGATGAAGTCATTGTGACGTATCAGGGCTATCCGCTCGGGCTGGCGAAAAAAGTCGGCTCGCGGCTGAAAAACAGCTATCCGCGTGAACTGGTACGCGATGGTCGCCTGTTTACCGGTAACAGCCGCACTGACTGAAAAAACGCATTTTTTTACTGGCGATTTCGCTCTCCTTGTCTAGGATCAAAAATGGATGACTGCACTGGTCATACCAGATTTTGGGCAACAAACCGGAGAGCATTATGACGAAAACCAGCGTACGCATTGGCGCTTTTGAAATCGACGACGCTGAATTGCGCGGCGAAGCACAAGGTGAACGAACGTTAAGTATTCCCTGCAAATCCGATCCGGATTTGTGCATGCAACTGGACGCCTGGGATGCAGATACCAGCGTCCCGGCGATCCTTGATGGGGAACATTCCGTTCTGTACCGTGAACATTACGACAGTAAAACCGATGCCTGGGTCTTGCGTCTTGCATAACCCAAAGAGAACCCGCCCGAAGGCGGGTTATTTATTACTGAAGCTGCGCCAGCGTCAGAACGCCCCCGAACACCGCTCCCGTATCAATGTAGTGCAGATTGTTGAAATCGTAGCGCTTGTCCACAGGCGTATGTCCGAACCAGAAGTGATCCGCACCGCTAATGCCCTGCCCTCTACCCACCATAAAGCCCATTAACCGGTCGCGATCCCACAGCACCCGCTGGGCATCTACCGGCTTATGCCAGGCATATTCGGCGGCGGGATAATCCGCATGAGCAATCACGTTCAGACCGTTTTTGCAGGTTATTTCAATAACGTGCGGTAAGTCCCGACACGCGTCGAGTAAATCCTTCGCCTGCTTTTGTTGAGCGACCGTAAGCCCGGTAAACCAGTTACCGCCATTTATCTTCCAGAGACTAAAATCATTATTTTCAAGCGCATCTAACGCCATTTGCTCGTGATTACCGCGTACCGCATAAAACCACTTTTCCTGCATCAGCTGTAAACATTTCATGCTGTCGGGACCGCGGTCGATAATATCCCCCACCGAGATAAGCAGATCCGCAGCAGGATTAAAATGCCGTCGTTTCAGCTCATCCATAAGCCACTGATAGCAACCATGAATATCGCTGACAACCCAGACATGACGCCAGTGTTCTCCCTCTATTTTCTGATACATAACGCCTCCTGTAAGAAGTATAGCTGCCACAGAAAATGTCATGAGCCGACGATGGATATCGCGAATCCAAACAAACCATAAACCAGCCGGAAATAAAGATCGCTGCGCTATTAATCCCTTATTCCCTGACCTTTAAAATAGTGCGGAATAAAAAGAGGGATTTTCACGTGTCAAACATACACCTGCAAAACGATGTTTTTTATCCGCATCGCACAAATATTATTTCTGAACTGGTGAGAGGGAAACGCGTTCCCGGCCCAATCTGGCACAAACGTGATTACCGGTTAAAGTTCCTTCTGCGCTCGCTTTTATTCTGGTCCTCCACCCATCGCATGCTGGAGGCGCTATCCGGGCGCGATGATTTCGACAGGCTGATCACCTCTCAAATTACCTTGCCGAGCAAAACTCACCGCCAGTATCTGATGCGTGGCCTGAACTCAAACGACCGGGCCGATGCTATCGTCAGCCACTATCAGTGGATTGATAGTCTGAAAAATACCGCCCTCGCCCACGCGCTGACCAATCCGCAAGAGGTGCCGGTTGTCCGGTTCGAGGCAAAAAACGGCGAAATCTATACCGTCCACGCCTCGTCCGCAGGTAAGGCTGAACGTGAAGGCGAAAGCACGCTTTGGCTGCATGACAATGACAACACGCTGCTTGCCAGCCTGACGTTCTGTGTCGCACGCAGTAACGGCCGTATGGTGCTGGTGATCGGCGGCCTCCAGGGTCCACGTCGTCATGTTTCACGGGAGGTGATTAAGCAGGCTACCCGTGCCTGCCATGGGCTTTTCCCGAAACGCGTGCTGATGGAGGTGATCTTCCAGCTTGCCTCACGCTCGAACATCAGCGCGATTTTTGCCGTCAGCGATGAAGGCCATGTTTTCCGCGCGCTGCGCTACCGTCTGAGCAAAGGGCGTCATTTTCACGCCAGCTACGACGAGTTCTGGGAAGGCCTGAACGGAAAGAAACTCTCCCCCTTCTGCTGGCAGTTGCCGCTCCAGATGGAGCGTAAAGCACTGGAGGAGATTGCCAGCAAAAAACGCGCCGAATACCGTCGCCGCTTTAAGTTACTTGATGATATTGCGGCTTCCGTACATGCGCGCATTGATCCCGCACTCGTCTCAGGCAAAACACAAACAAAAATTTAACAAAACAGCCAAAAAGGACTGGACTTACGCCTGCCGGGTTGTGGTATGTTTGAAGCAGGCGCACAGGAAGTGAACCTTCTGCTGAGTCGAAAACCGGATTTTATCGTTTATTTTCATGCAGATAAAAAGAGACCGAATACGATTCCTGTATTCGGTCCAGGGAAATGGCTCTTGGGAGAGAGCCGTGCGCTAAAAGTTGGCATTAATGCAGGCTCAATCGCCTTGCCCTTTAAGAATAGATGACGACGTCAGGTTTTCCAGTCCACAGTAAAAGTGGTCTGAAAAAAAGCGTCAGAACATCACTAAATGTGAAAAACCGCAGAGCTTTTACAAGCACCTGCGGTTTTTTTTTACTGGAAACCTGACGGCTAGCAGAGCTTTTTAGCGCGCTCAATAAACGGTGCCAGACTCTTCTTCTGCCCGGGGTTTGCCAGGTCATCCACCTGGATCACGCTGACAGGCTGTCCGTTACTTTTCCCGCTGGCAACCTGCTGCTCCGCTACGTCATTTAACGGATACTGCACGAGCGTACTGGGATTGATGACATACAGCGCGTTACCGGGACGGCAGGTGAGCATGACCTCTTCACGATTAAATGCCCAGTTGTCCTTACCCACTTCAAACCGGCTGACGGTGATGACCTGCGGCGCGGCCAGCGCACTGCTGGCACAGGTGAGAAGTAAAAGAGAAAGCAGTGTCTTTTTCATAAGTTATTAAACCTTGTCAGAAGGGTTCCCAGGTCGCGAACAGGCTGACGGCCGCCAGTACCAGCGCGCCCAGCACCACTTCTGCCTGTGTCATCCTGATAAAAATCTGTTGTTCCCGCCCGGCATCAGGGCGAAAGCGTGGCACAAGAAAATACCGATTCGCCAGCGCAATTGCCACCATCATGATGACCAGCGCACATTTGAACAACAACAGCCGTACATAAGGCGCTTCCCACGGCACGTCTAAGCCCACAATAAAGAGCGTATTGATTATCCCGGTCAGCAGCACGCCCGCCACGGCATAATGCCCCACGCGGGAGAAGCGCATCATGGTAAAGATAGCGGCTGGCTGCCAGCGGCCTTTCGCCAGCCGCATACAGAACAGCAGCGGCAGTAGACCGCCCACCCAGGTGGCGGCGCAGAGCAGGTGAAGCGCATGGTTCAGACGATGCAACGCACCCGGCGCGCCACTGTTCATCGCGGCATGTCCCACGCCCGCCAGCAGCACCAGTTGCCCCATCGCGAGCAGTAACAGCCGTGAGCCCTTTTGCGGGGTAAGCCATGCAGCGCCCGCGGTCACAGCGGCCAGCACCATTTGCCACAGCCAGACGCCACCAAACTGCGTGCCCAGCACGCTGCGCCAGACCGCCGGGCGAATGACATCACCCCAGCCGTTACCCATTAACCCACTTTGCAGGCCGAACATCAGCAGAGCAGCCATCAGGCTGATTAAGGCCGCGATATTCTGCTGGCGCTGGAAACGCTGCGTCATGAGGCGCTGCAACGAAGACGGTGCAAACCAGACACTGTATAGCGCGTTGCCGAAAAGTAGTATCAGCGCAACAAAATGGATAAAGCGAAACGCTACGTAGCTCAGGGCCAGCATACTATTTCACGCTAAAGTGATAGCTGCCCTTGGTTTTGTGGCCGTCCACGGAGACCACATGCCAGTCCACCGTATAGGTGCCGGTCGTCAACGGTTTCTCAAGAGGAACAATCAGCTTTGCGTTATCCTTCTCGTCACGCTTCACCCCGCCGGTCTGGATTTTGTGCTGCTGCGCGTCCGTCACCACGACGCCGCTGAAGGCAGGTTCAATGCCTTCCGAGAAATTCAGGGTAATGACATCGGGTGCCGTCGCGACGGTATTTTCCTGCGGGGATTGTTGCTTAAGGTGCGCATGGGCCAGAGCTGATGGCGCGATTGCCGAAGAGAGCAGAAACACCAGCGCACACGCGACGCGGGAAGGGGTAAAGTGCATCACAATCATTCCTTTTCGTTATGCCTGAATGCTAAAGAATAACTCTGTATAATTAACGAGTCGAGGAACATCCTTTGCTCCCTTGTCATCGTTTAACAATCGCGGTAACGTTGCCGCCGCAGAAAAAGGAGAAGGAAATGAACGTTAACCTGGCCGCCCTTCCTCAGGACGAGATGGACAAAGTGAATGTCGATCTCGCCGCCGCGGGGGTCGCATTCAAAGAGCGTTACAACATGCCCGTCGTGGCTGAAGTGGTAGAGCGTGAACAACCCGCGCATCTGCGCGACTGGTTCCGCGAACGTCTTATTGCGCATCGCCTCGCCTCCGTTAATCTCTCGCGCCTGCCGTACGAACCTAAAGTTAAATAAGCTTAACGTCCCGTTACACTTCCTTACGCGTTATGTGGCAGGATAAGAAAACCCTGATAAATTTAGGTGTAATCTTAAAATCCCAGCGACTTAGTGTATAAGGAAGTCACGATGTCACGATGGACTATTGCCGCGGCTCAGTATGCTCCGCGGCACAACTGTGTTGATGAGCACGTAAAACATCACCTGCACTTTATTGCCGAGGCTGCCTCGCATGGGTGCGATTTAGTCGTCTTTCCGGAGCTTTCGCTTACCGGCCCTGGCGGAACAACCTTACCCCCACCCCCCGACGATTTGCAGCTTGCCCCCCTCCTTCACGCGGCGCAGTCACGTTTCATCACGGTGATTGCCGGTATTACTCTCCAGCAACAGAAAGGACTCGCGCTTTTCACCCCTAACCTGTCGACCATCCGGCGTTATCCCCAGGGTAACGGTGCGGGTGTTATTCCTGGCAATAAACGGTTAACCATCGTTGATAATCAGGCTGACGCCCCGGAACTGGACCCAGAGGCAACGCTGTTCACCAGCAGCCTGGCGGTGGGTGAGCAACGCTGGCGGCAATCCATCAGTTCGTTACAACGCTTCGCGCATAAGTACGCCATCGCGGTATTAATGGCGAACGCGCGCAGCGGTAGCGCGTTATGGGATGAAAAAGGTCAGCTGATCGTGCGTGCCGATAAGGGAGAGTTGCTGTTAACCGGTTCTTTGGGCCGACAGGGTTGGCAAGGGGATATCATTCCATTAGGCTAGGCATTTTAGGATCAGGAGCGATCAATGCTGCGCGTTATCGATACCGAAACCTGCGATTTGCAGGGTGGAATTGTGGAAGTCGCCTCTGTCGACGTGGTTGACGGAAAGATAGTCAATCCAATGAGCCACCTGGTGCGCCCGGACCGTCCTATCAGTGCGCAGGCGATGGCAATTCATCGCATTACGGAATCGATGGTGGCGGATAAGCCGTGGATTGAAGAGATCATCCCTCTTTACCACGGTAGCCAGTGGTATGTCGCCCATAACGCCAGCTTTGACCGCCGCGTGCTGCCGGAGATGCCCGGTGAATGGATTTGCACCATGAAGCTGGCGCGCCGTCTGTGGCCGGGGATCAAATACAGCAATATGGCGCTGTATAAGTCGCGCAAACTAAGCGTGCGGACGCCGGAAGGGCTGCATCATCACCGCGCCCTCTATGACTGCTACATCACCGCAGCGCTCCTGATTGATATCATGAATACTTCCGGCTGGACGCCGGACGATATGGCGACCATTACCGGCCGCCCCGCCCTACTGACCACCTTCACGTTCGGTAAATATCGTGGAAAACCGGTATCGGAAGTGGCGGACAACGATCCGGGCTATCTGCGCTGGCTGTACAACAACCTCGACAGAATGAGCCCGGAACTGCGCCTGACGCTGAAGCATTATTTAGGCGAAGCCTGAGTTCCCGCGCGGCCTGGCAGCGTATCCTGCGCCAGGCCAATCAAAAAGGCGTACTCCAGCGCCACCCCTTCATAGGATTTAAATCGCCCTGATTTCCCTCCGTGCCCCGAGTCCATATCGGTACACAGCAGCAGCAGATTATCGTCAGTTTTTAGCTCACGCAGCTTCGCCACCCATTTCGCGGGCTCCCAGTACTGCACCTGGGAATCGTGCAGGCCGGTGGTCACCAGCATATGCGGATAGGCTTTCGCCTCGACGTTATCGTACGGGCTGTACTCTCTCATGTAGCGGTAATAGGTTTCATCCTGCGGGTTCCCCCACTCCTCAAACTCCCCGGTGGTCAGCGGAATGGTTTCGTCCAGCATGGTCGTCACCACGTCCACAAACGGCACCTGAGCGATAACGCCTTTAAACAGTTCAGGCCGCTGGTTTACCACGGCTCCCATTAACATGCCTCCGGCGCTGCCCCCCATGCCAAAGCAGAGTTGCGGATCGCCATAACCCTGCGCGATCAGCGCATCGCAGACATCAAGGTAGTCATTGAAGGTATTTTTCTTTTTGAGAAATTTTCCGTCTTCATACCAGTGCTGACCCAGCTCGCCGCCGCCGCGAATATGGGCAATCGCATAAACAAAACCGCGGTCGAGCAGGCTCAGCCTGCTGCTGCTGAAATCGGCGTCCATGCTGGATCCGTAGGAGCCGTAACCGTAGATGAGGATGGGGTTTTTACCTTTGTTGAAGTGATCCTTGTGGTAGACGAGAGACACGGGGACTTCAACGCCGTCGCGCGCGGTCACCCACAGGTGTTCACTGCGATAATTTTCCGACTCAAATCCCCGGACCTCCGCCTGTTTAATCACCTGACGCTGCCCGGTGTCCATATCCAGCTCAAACAACGTGTCCGGGGTAGTCATTGACGAATAGCCGTACCGCAGGCGGGACGATTCCGGTTCCGGGTTAAAGCCGATCCACGTCACGTAAGCCGGGTCATCGAACGCAATGCCCACCACTTCGCGGGTTTTGCGGTTGATTTGGCGGATACTGGTCAGTCCGCGCTGACGCTCTTCCACCACCAGCCAGTCGGTAAACAGGGTGAACCCCTCCAGCATCACCTGATCGCGCGCAGGAATTAACACTTCCCACTTCCGTTCATCGCGCACTTTGGTTTTATAAAGGCCAAAGTTTTTGCCCTCGCGGTTCGAACGCAGGTAAAAGCTGTGCTGGAAGTGATCCAGACTGTACTCATGATCTTTACGGCGCGGCAGGAAGCATAACGGCTGGGCATCCGGCAGTTCGGCATCCAGCAGCAGCACCTCAGAGGTGGTGGCGCTGGCAAGGAAGATAATCACGTAGTGGCGAGACGAGGTTTTATGCAGGCTGACGTAGAACGTCTCGTCTTTTTCTTCATACACAAGCTCATCATCGGCGGAATCGGTCCCCACCGTATGACGCCAGACCTGATAAGGTAGCAGCGTTGAGGCATGCTTTTTAACGTAGTAGACCGTTTCTGAATCGTTACCCCAGACGAAATCGGGGGAGACATTATCCAGCATTTCGGGATACCAGTTTCCCGTTTCAAGATTGCGGAAACGCAAACCGTACTGGCGGCGGGAGAGGTAATCCTCAGCCAGCGCCATAATGGCGTTATCGGGGGAAATGGACATGCCGCCCAGCGTATAAAACTCACTGTGGGCAGCACGTTTGTTAGCATCCAGCAGGATCTCCCATTCGTCCCACTCGGCGCTTAGCACAGACTGGCGCTGGTAGATGGGATATTCGTTTCCCGGCTCATAAATATGGCGATAGCGATAACCGTTTTTGCACCACGGGGCAGAGACATCACGCTGGGGGATACGCTGCACCATTTCGTTCAGGAGCTGATCCTGAAGCGCCTGCTGGCTGGCCATGACCTGGCGGCCATAGTCGTTTTCCTCGTGCAGATAGTCGAGCACCTCTGGCCGGGAACGGGAATCGTCCCGCAGCCAGTAGTAGTTATCGATACGCGTATCGCCATGCGTGGTGATCGCATAAGGAGTACGTCGGGCTTTTGGAGGCATGGCATTCTTACTTTTTCGTTTTACATCCTATAAGGTTGGCAAAACACGCGTATGATGCAAGCGAAACATGGCCTTCTAGCCCGCGAGGGTCTGCTTCTGCTGCTGAATATCCTGCTCAATTCCCTCACGAACGTCCTGTGGGATCTTCAGCGCATCACCCAGGGCGTTCAGGTAGCTGCGCTCCATAAAGTGATCGATATCGATGGCAGCACAGCTCAGAAAATAGAGTTCCAGCGCCTCTTCTTCGTTTTTCACACTTTGCGCCAGCCGCTGCGGATCGAGCGGCTGTTCGATGGCCTGCGCCACCAGCGCCCTGCCCTGCTCCTCAACGCCCGCTTCCCGCATCTGCTGTTCAATTGCGGCACGTTCACTGGCATCAATATGCCCGTCGCTCTTGGCTGCAAAGACCAGGGCGAGGATCAGGCGCTCGGTGCGTAAATCTAACGGCGATACCTGCTTCCCGTACTGCGGTTCATCCTGATGCGCGTTGCGCACCTTGTCTTTGTATTTGTTCCATAAGACGGAGCCTGCAATAGCCCCTCCGCCCGCCAGCAGCGCGCCGGTACCGTATTTGGTAAGCAGTTTCCGCGATGATTTATTGGCAACCAGCAAACCGGCCAGCCCGCCGAGCGCACCCGGCACAAGCAGCTTGCTCAGACCCTGCTCGCCGGACGACGAGCCTTTTTGTCCCAACAGGGATTGCAGTTGATTCATCCAGCCTGACATATTTTTCCTCACGTAACAGTGCGTAACCTTCACAGCCTAAGCGAGCGGGTGTCAGGAAATGTCTGTCAGTGCTAAAGAAGCGCAAATTTCCCCCGTGTCCAGTTATTGCCATACAAGACATACGCAAACGTTTTCGTTTATACTGCCCGCATCTTTTTCAGGGGGATTTTTATGACTCATTTAGGAACCGCGCTGCGTCCTGCCGCGACGCGCGTTATGCTGTTGGGATCGGGTGAACTGGGTAAAGAAGTGGCCATTGAATGCCAGCGTTTGGGTGTGGAAGTGATTGCGGTGGACCGTTACGCGAATGCGCCCGCCATGCACGTCGCGCATCGCTCTTACGTCATCGATATGCTTGACGGTAATGCCCTGCGGGCGTTAATTGCCGACGAAAAACCGGATTTCGTGGTACCTGAAATTGAGGCCATTGCCACTGAGATGTTGGTTGCCCTTGAACAGGAAGGCCAGCGCGTGGTGCCCTGTGCCACAGCGGCAAAACTGACCATGAACCGGGAAGGCATTCGTCGCCTGGCGGCAGAAGAATTACAGCTCCCGACCTCCAGCTACCGTTTTGCCGGGGATAAAGCTGCGTTTCTCCAGGCCGTAGAGGAGATTGGCTACCCGTGCATCATTAAGCCGGTAATGAGCTCCTCCGGCAAAGGGCAGAGCTTTATCCGCGACAGCAGCACGCTGGACAAAGCCTGGGACTATGCCCAGCAGGGCGGCCGTGCCGGTGCCGGGCGCGTCATCGTAGAAGGCGTGGTGAAGTTTGATTTTGAAATTACCCTGCTCACCGTCAGCGCCGTGGACGGTGTTTATTTCTGCGACCCGATTGGTCATCGCCAGGAAGACGGCGATTATCGCGAATCCTGGCAGCCGCAGCGAATGAGCGCGCTGGCGCTGGCACGCGCGCAGGAGATCGCCCGCAAAACGGTGCTGGCGCTGGGCGGCTACGGCCTGTTCGGCGTGGAATTGTTTGTTTGCGGCGACGAGGTGATCTTCAGCGAAGTCTCCCCTCGCCCGCACGATACCGGGATGGTCACGCTGATTTCGCAGGATCTCTCTGAGTTCGCGCTGCACGTACGTGCTTTCCTCGGCCTGCCGGTTGGCGGCATCCGTCAGTACGGCCCGGCAGCCTCGGCGGTGATCCTGCCGCAACTGACCAGCCAGAATGTCACCTTTGATAACGTCGAAGGTGCGGTAGGCGCAGGCTTGCAGGTTCGGCTGTTCGGCAAACCGGAGATCGACGGAAGCCGTCGTCTGGGCGTGGCATTAGCGACCGGGGAAAACGTGGACGAAGCCGTCGCGAGAGCGAAAAAAGCGGCCACTGCGGTGAAAGTGACAGGGTAAATAACTAAAGGCTGGTCAAGTAAGCGACCAGCCACATAGCATGATTAACGTTGTTTCGTTTCTATCGTTTCCATTCGTATTCCATGTCCTCGTAGGCTTCATTCGTTTTCGAGATGAAAACAAAACTACCGAGGCCTATAAAAATAACGAAGGGAATGATTATGCTCGCAATCAGTTCCCAGATTGCTGGCGGATCGTTTTGCGCCAGGAAACTGATACGATAGGCAATGAGGGATAACACGCAGAATAAAGCCGCCATCCCCGCAGGATAAAGGGGATTACTCCAGTTACACCAGGTAAGTTTTTTTGGGATAGCTGTCTTCATGGAGGAAAGCGCAGTAATACAAAATTTGTTTTTGTCTGAATATGCTACCAGTTGCTCCCCCTGGGCATATTTTACCGCATCCGCCGCAAATGCCAGAGCCAGCCACCGATACCCGGCACTCTTTGCGCCCAGAGAGGCATCGATATCCAGCCGTTCCACCATGAGCGCTTTTTTGTCCAGTGCCTGCATTAATGGATATTTTTCAATACGGGACAGCCCGGTATACCAGAGATTTTTCGGCGTAAGTACCGAACCCGTCTCAAGGAAGACCGCCATTTTGTCCTCTACATCGGTCACATCAGACATAGGCTGATATAAATATACCGGTTTTTCGCCCTCCTCCCGGACATAATGACTGGTCAGCAGGAATGCACATGCATTTTCCATGCTCTTTGATTCGCCGCTTTCTTCATGTAAATGAACGATAACAATCAGCCGGTTTTCAACTCTGTAATCAGATAAGTTCATCCATTGGCTAACGATCGCGTAGTCAGGGCATTCTGTGCTGTACTCAATTTTACACGTGCTGGCCGTTTCAATACCCAACCGCTCCAGAGTGCGTCTCAGTTCATCAATGCAGGATCCACTCCCTCCACGAACCCAGACAACGGTTTCAAAAATACGGTAGTTATAGCCCTTCAATTTTTCTGCCATCGGGTCCAGTAAGCGGTAAAACATCTGTTCATTCCTGGTCTGGTCGAAGCGATCTTCCAGCTGAATGTTAACCGGCGTTTTCGGTGCCAGCGGAAATTCGCCTTCCAGTTTCAACATATTCAGCGCGGGTTGCTCCAGGGGGGTTATTGAAGACCATGCTGCGATAGCCATATTTTTCCGCGCATACGCCTTTAAATTAATCTCCTGCTCTTTTGCTATGAATTTTCGGGTTTCAGCATAATGAATGTTGGCGTCATGAAATATGAAACTTGTAAAAACTAACAACGACACAACACAGATGGGCAGAATAACTGAAGGCACAAAAAAGAGGGCCGTAACGTGTTCCTGTTCAGGCCAGGTTAGAGCCCGGATCGCGAGGCCCATTGCGACGGCTATCACATAGAGGAAAACAATCATGACGACTGGCACAGTGGAATCCGGGTCTGGCTGTTTTTTGTATATAGGGGATCCCAGAAAGTACGGCGCGATAGTGTTCAGCACGGCTGCCGCGGATAATCATCGCAGTTATCACAAACCCGGACTTAAACCCGTCAGGTACAGGCCCTGCAGGATAAACATTATGCCTGGCTGAAGCTCGGGATCGCTGGTTGTCGCCCCCAGAACACTCTGTCCGTTCAACAGACGTTCATAACGCAGACGAGCGTAAAATGCGGCGGTTTCCGCCTCTTCACCGTGAAAATCCCCCGCAGCAAGATAGTGATCGGCATAGTGATAGTGTTGGCCTGTCGTTACACCTTCGGGAATATCGCTCGTTTTAATGGTCTTATCCGTCTGCGGCGATTGCGGGTCACGGTAGTTATAGGTGCGAACCAACACATTTTTTGGGATCAGGCCGTGCTGCTCCTCCAGATCGGTGATGTATTCGTTATAACTGGTCATGCCTGAATGTCGGACATAAGGCATCTGTTTGTCGCTGAAGTTGTAACGACGCGCAGAATCCCCAAAAATAACGACGGTTTCCGTTTTCACTTTGTTGTGATTCTCAAAACGGAACCAGATCCCTATCTCTGCCAGCAGCCGACGGATGAACCGCAAATCGGTTTCTTTCCACTGAATGATCATTTCCCGTCGTGGATAGCTGTGGCTCAGTTGCTCAAAATCAATGTTGTAGCCGTCAAAGTGACCACTGTCCTTCATCAGCTTTGTAACGAGCTCCGGGACTGTCATGTTCATGTAAACCGCAGAACGGTAATTTTGATCCAGCAGCGCCAGCTCATGCTCCAGCACGCATTCATACAGTGCTTCGTCACCTGAAGACATCAGCCGGGAAAATTGGGTGATCGTGCCATTAATCTGGCGAACCGGCAGCCAGGAGGTTTGCCCATGCCATGAGGCTTCCAGATTGGGTGCACGCAGAATAAACTCAGCCCTTTGATTAAGAACAGCATTAATGGCAATGTTTTGATCCGGACTGGTAAAGCGAATGGTATAGCGATAAGGCTCGCTTAATATCTCTTTTCCTGTAAAAGAATGAACATCAGAAATAACATTTTTGCTACACGGGAAATACAATAAATATCTGTTTAACGTGTCCCACCGTTGAGCCACCTCAGATTCCCCTGACATTATTATCTATCCTTTTAACAAACATTCCGTTTATTAAAAACAATACACCTATCGTTCTCCTATTAAAATACCCAACCTCAAGTTGAATTGACTCAAAGGAAGTAATATTATTCACAGAATAAATAAAAAGAGCCCAGGCAATCTCATCACAGATAAATTAAGAATGAATTATTCATCAAATATATAAGTGAGGGATTATTTAATAATGAAGAATGATACGCCTGGGGTTAGGGATATTAAAAATGTTTGTGGGGAGAAGAAGAAGAAGAACTTATACATGCTGGTCACATAAAGTGACCAGCATCAGGCCAGAGGGCCTGCTTTATGCATTGAGCATTTGTTACTGTTTCGCGCCTTCTACCGCTTCGCGAGCCAGTTTAGTAATGCGATCCCAGTCGCCTGCTTCCAGCGCATCCGCCGGAACCAGCCAGGAGCCACCGATGCACAGCACGCTTTTCAGCGCCAGGTAGTCGCGGTAGTTGGCCGGAGAGATGCCACCCGTTGGGCAGAAACGCACCTGGGAGAATGGGCCTGCAATCGCCTGCAACGCTTTGGTGCCGCCGTTCGCTTCAGCCGGGAAGAATTTAAACTCTTTCAGGCCGTAGTCCATGCCCAGCATCAGTTCAGAAACGGTGCTGATACCCGGGATCAGCGGAATAGTACCTTCGGTTGCGGCTTTCAGCAGCGGCTCGGTCAGGCCCGGGCTGATGGCAAACTGTGCGCCCGCTTCGGTCACTTCCGCCAGCTGCTGCGCATTCAGAACCGTACCAGCACCGATGATCGCTTCCGGCACTTCTTTGGCGATAGCGCGAATCGCATCCATCGCACAGGCAGTACGCAGGGTCACTTCCAGAACACGAACGCCACCCGCAACCAGCGCCTTCGCCATTGGGACAGCGTGCTCCAGTTTGTTTACCACAATAACCGGCACGACAGGGCCAGTAGTCAGGATTGCTTCTGCACTTGTTTTCCAGTTTTTCATCAGAGTTTTCTCTCGCCAGATCGTTAAAATCAAGTCGTCTTAAAACGTAATACAGGTTGCGCCCTGCTCCGCACCGGAGAGTTTCTCACGCAACGCACCAAACATCTCGCGTCCGGTACCCACGCGGGATGCGCTCAGGTCAGGAATATATGGCTGACGCGCCGCCAGCTCTGCTTCGTCCACCAGCAGGGTTAACTCGCCTGTCTGACCGTTAACGCGGATCATGTCTCCATCATGGACTTTCGCCAGCAGGCCGCCGTCGTAGGCTTCCGGGGTGACATGAATCGCTGAAGGCACTTTACCGGATGCCCCCGAGAGGCGTCCATCGGTCACCAGCGCAATTTTGAAACGGCGGTCCAATAATACACCAAGCGGCGGCATAAGTTTATGTAATTCTGGCATCCCGTTCGCTTTTGGTCCCTGATGACGCACCACGACTACGCAGTCTTTATCAAGCAGACCCGCGTCGAAGGCAGGTAAAACGTCGTGCTGGCTTTCAAACACCACCGCCGGGGCTTCGATAACCTGATTCTCTTCCGGCACGGCAGAAGTTTTCATTACGGCACGCCCAAGGTTACCGCTCAGCACTTTGGTGCCGCCGTGAGGAGAGAACGGCTGTTCGTAGGTCGCGATAACCTGAGGATCGAGCGAGTTGCTCGCCCCCTCGCGCCAGTCCAGCTCACCGTTGTTCAGCCACGGCTCAAGGGTATAGCGATGCAGGCCAAAGCCCGCCACCGTGTTGACATCCTCATGCAGCAGGCCGCCTTTCAGCAGCTCGCGCATCAGCACCGGCACGCCGCCCGCGGCCTGGAAGTGGTTAATGTCCGCCGGACCGTTCGGGTACAGACGCGCCATCAGCGGTACCACGGAGGAGATCTCGGAGAAGTCATCCCAGTTGATCAGAATGCCCGCCGCGCGCGCCATCGCGACAAGGTGCATGGTATGGTTGGTTGAACCGCCGGTCGCCAGCAGGGCGACAATCCCGTTGACGATGACTTTTTCATCCACCATTTTGCCCATTGGCATCCACTCGTTGCCGTTACCGGTCAGGCGCGTCACCTGACGGGCTGCGGCTTCGGTCAGCGCTTTACGCAGTGGCGCATCCGGCTGGATGAACGACGAGCCCGGTAGCTGCATCCCCATAAACTCCACCACCATCTGGTTGGTGTTAGCCGTACCGTAGAACGTACAGGTGCCCGGCGCGTGATAGGACGCGGCTTCCGCTTCCAACAGCGCCTGACGGTCCGCTTTTCCTTCGGCATACAGCTGGCGGATACGGACTTTTTCCTTGTTTGGCAGACCGCTTGCCATCGGGCCTGACGGCACAAAAATCGCTGGCAGATGGCCAAACGACAGCGCGGCCATCACCAGCCCCGGGACGATTTTGTCGCATACGCCCAGGTAGAGCGCGCCATCAAACATATTGTGAGAGAGGCCCACTGCCGCCGACATGGCGATCACTTCGCGGCTCAACAGAGACAGCTCCATACCGTCCTGTCCCTGAGTCACGCCATCACACATGGCCGGCACGCCGCCTGCAACCTGGCCCACCGCGTTCACGCTGTGCAGCGCATTGCGGATGATAGACGGGTAAACCTCATACGGCTGGTGGGCTGAAAGCATGTCGTTATAGGAAGTAATGATGGCGATATTGTTACGCAGCATGCTTTTCAGCGCGTCTTTATCACCAGGCTGGCAGGCGGCAAAGCCGTGGGCCAGATTCCCGCAGGCCAGCTGTGAGCGATGGACCGTTTCACTCTTCGCCTGTTCGATGCGGGCAAGGTAGGCAGCACGGGTCTCTTTCGAGCGTTCAACGATGCGTTGTGTTACGCGTAACAATGTCGGATTCATAAAAGCTCCTCTAATTTATCTGTCCAGGCTCGGGAGTTTACACAGTTTCTGACGGTTGTTAACAACGCTGAAACGCCTGATATCCGGAGCACAGGGGCAAAATGTCTGAAGGGAGTGTAATAAAAAAAGCTCCGCGGGTGAATCCACGCGGAGCTTAAAAGATTAAAAATTATGCCACTTGCTGTGTTAGATCATGTTACCGGTAAAATAACACCTTTGGGCTAGAGATAGGGGTTATTCAAACTCGTTCCAGGAGCGGCCATCACGGGTGATCATCGCAACGGAGGCGACAGGTCCCCATGTTCCCGCCTGATACGGTTTTGGCGCGTCCTGGTCGGCTGCCCACGCTTCGGTGATTGAGTCCACCCACTTCCACGCCTCTTCCACTTCATCGCGGCGGACGAACAGCGCCTGGATACCACGCATGGTTTCCAGCAGCAGACGCTCGTAAGCATCAGCCAGATGCGTCTGGTTGAAAGTTTCAGAGTAACTCAGGTCGAGTTTGGTGGTTTGCAGGTTGTGTTTGTGATCAAGACCCGGCACTTTGTTCAGGATCTGAATATCCACACCCTCGTCCGGCTGTAAACGGATGGTCAGTTTGTTCTGCGGCAGTTCCTGCCAGGATTCTTTGAACAGGTTCAGTTCCGGATTTTTGAAGTAGACCACCACTTCGGAGCATTTTGCCGGCAGACGTTTCCCGGTACGCAGGTAGAACGGCACGCCGGCCCAGCGCCAGTCGTCGATATCCACGCGGATCGCCACAAACGTTTCGGTGTTGCTGGACTTGTTCGCGCCCTCTTCTTCCAGATAGCCAGGGACTTTTTTCCCCTGGGCAAAACCTGCGGTGTACTGGCCGCGCACGGTTTTCTCACGCACGTTGGAGCGGTCAATACGGCGCAGTGATTTCAGCACTTTCACTTTGGCGTCACGAATGCTGTCGGCCGTCAGATCTGACGGTGGAGACATGGCAATCATGCACAGAATTTGCAGCAGGTGGTTCTGGATCATGTCACGCATCTGGCCGGCCTGGTCGAAGTAGCCCCAGCGGCCTTCGATGCCCACTTCTTCCGCCACGGTAATTTCCACGTGGTCGATAGTGCGGTTGTCCCAGTTGTTCACAAATAGGGAGTTGGCAAAACGCAGCGCCAGCAGGTTCAGAACCGTCTCTTTACCCAGATAGTGGTCAATACGGTAAACCTGACACTCCTCAAAGAACTCGCCCACCTGGTCGTTGATTTCACGCGAGGTTGCCAGCGACGTACCCAGCGGCTTCTCCATCACCACGCGCGCCGGTTTGGCGTTCAGCTTCGCTTCGCCCAGACCTTTGCAGATGGCGCCGAAGGTGCTTGGCGGCATGGCGAAATAGTTAATGGTGACGCGATTTTCCTGGTCCAGCATTTCACCCAGACGGGTAAAGGCGCTTACATCGTTGACGTCCAGATTGCAGAAATCGAGACGCCCGCTCAGCTTATCCCAAAGGCTTTCATCGATTTTCTCTTTCATGAAGGTTTCGAGCGCCTCGCGCACGACTTTGGTATAAGCCTCCTTATCCCAGTCGGCGCGCCCTACCCCAAGGATTCGGGTATCGGGATGGATCTGGCCCGCTTTTTCGAGCTGATACAGGGAAGGCAGCAATTTTCGGCGTGCAAGATCGCCTTTCGCGCCGAAAATGACCAGGTCACATGCCTGGGCTGTTTGCGTTACCGCCATGTCATTCTCCTCAGTTAGATCTCCTGGTACTCTGCCAGGTATCGTTGTAATTTTATTACAATGCACTGTACTGCTTTTACGCGTTTCCTGAAACCATTAGCGCTTAACGTCACGTGCGATACGGTGATTTTTCGTCGCCGGTGCCATAATGCCCGTCTGGTGACGCAACTAATGTCGATTCTTTGCGCAACAGGGTCAGAGCAAAACCCGACGTCGATCAAGTAATGAAAAAAAACAACAACATTTCTTGTCGACGATTACCCTTTCGGGTGTCCCGGGGGTAATATCGGCTAAATCGAATCTAGGTTTCATCTCTATGAAATCGTTTATGCCCTCATGAGCGTCTTGTTAACAATGAACATGCTGGAAAAAATTCAGTTTCAACTGGAACACCTTAGCAAATCCGAGCGCAAAGTGGCTGAAGTTATTCTCGCCGCGCCCGCTCAGGCGATTCATTCAAGCATCGCCGCTCTGGCACAGGAATCGGGCGTCAGCGAACCGACGGTCAATCGATTCTGTCGTAGTCTGGACACCCGCGGCTTTCCTGATTTTAAACTGCATCTGGCACAAAGTCTGGCAAACGGTACCCCGTATGTTAATCGCAATGTAGATGAAGACGACAGTGTTGATGCTTACACCGCAAAAATATTTGAATCGGCAATGGCCACGCTCGACCATGTTCGCCAGTCTCTGGACATGAGTTCAGTGAATCGCGCGGTCGATCTTCTTACGCAGGCCAAACGGATTGCCTTCTTTGGCCTTGGCTCGTCCGCCGCCGTGGCGCATGACGCCATGAATAAGTTCTTTCGCTTTAACGTGCCGGTGATTTACTCCGATGACATTGTGCTGCAACGCATGAGCTGTATGAATTGTAGCGAAGATGATGTCGTGGTACTCATCTCCCATACGGGCCGCACCAAGAGCCAGGTGGAGCTGGCGCAACTCGCGCGTGACAACGATGCGATGGTCATCGCCCTGACGACGGCAGGTACGCCGCTGGCCCGGGAAGCAACGCTCGCCATCACCCTGGACGTACCGGAAGACACCGACATGTACATGCCGATGGTCTCCCGCCTGGCGCAGCTGACGGTCATCGACGTGCTGGCGACCGGTTTTACTTTACGCCGGGGCGCAAAATTCCGGGATAACTTGAAGCGGGTCAAGGAAGCCCTGAAAGAATCGCGTTTTGATAAAGAATTGCTTATAAAGAGCGATGTTCCCTAATAACGACGATGTACGATTTACGGCATTCGGTCCCCTCGCTACTGCCTTGCGATAGATGAAGGCCGATTCTATGTTCACGCAACACCAAAGTTGTTTCAGTCAACGGAGTATTACATGTCCAGAAGGCTTCGCAGAACCAAGATCGTCACCACCCTAGGCCCGGCCACCGACCGCGATAATAACCTCGAAAAGATTATCGCCGCGGGTGCCAACGTGGTGCGCATGAACTTCTCTCACGGTACGCCAGAAGACCATAAATTACGTGCCGACAAAGTGCGTGAAATCGCAGCTAAACTGGGCCGCCATGTTGCTATCCTCGGTGACCTGCAAGGTCCAAAAATCCGCGTATCGACCTTTAAAGAAGGCAAAGTCTTCCTCAACATCGGCGATAAATTCCTGCTGGATGCCAACCTGAGCAAAGGCGAAGGCGATAAGGAAAAAGTGGGTATCGACTACAAAGGTCTGCCTGCTGACGTTGTGCCTGGCGACATCCTGCTGCTGGACGACGGACGCGTACAGCTGAAAGTGCTGGAAGTTCAGGGTATGAAGGTGTTCACCGAAGTGACCGTCGGCGGCCCGCTCTCCAACAACAAAGGCATCAACAAACTCGGCGGTGGCCTGTCTGCCGAAGCGCTGACCGATAAAGACAAAGCGGATATCGTGACCGCAGCGCAGATCGGCGTGGATTATCTGGCCGTCTCCTTCCCCCGCTGCGGCGAAGATCTGAACTATGCTCGCCGCCTGGCGCGTGATGCAGGCTGCGATGCGAAAATCGTTGCGAAAGTGGAACGCGCTGAAGCGGTCTGCGATCAGGACGCGATGGACGACGTGATCCTGGCGTCTGACGTGGTGATGGTTGCCCGTGGTGATCTGGGCGTGGAAATTGGCGACCCTGAACTGGTCGGTATCCAGAAAGCGCTGATCCGTCGCGCGCGTCAGCTGAACCGCGCGGTGATCACCGCCACCCAGATGATGGAATCCATGATCACCAACCCAATGCCAACCCGTGCGGAAGTCATGGACGTGGCGAACGCCGTGCTGGATGGTACTGACGCGGTGATGCTGTCAGCAGAAACCGCTGCGGGTCAGTATCCGGCGGAAACCGTGGCCGCCATGGCGCGCGTCTGCCTGGGTGCGGAGAAGATCCCAAGCATTAACGTCTCCAAGCACCGCCTGGATATCCAGTTCGACAATGTGGAAGAAGCGATTGCGATGTCCGCGATGTACGCAGCCAACCACCTGAAAGGGGTCACGGCGATCATCACCATGACCGAATCTGGCCGTACCGCGCTAATGACGTCTCGCATCAGCTCCGGTCTGCCGATCTTCGCCATGTCCCGTCACGAGCGTACGCTGAACCTGACGGCGCTGTATCGCGGCGTGACGCCAGTCTACTTCGACAGCACCAATGACGGTGTGGCCGCCGCGCACGATGCTGTGAACCTGCTGCGCGACAAAGGTTATCTGGTATCCGGTGATATCGTTATCGTGACGCAGGGTGACGTGATGAGCACCATCGGCTCAACCAATACCACCCGCGTACTGACCGTAGAGTAAGCTCCTATCCCCTCTCCCCTAAGGGGAGAGGGGTGAAGGTTTCCTATTTCTTCGGGAAAAGCTCTTTACGCTTGTACGGCTCTGTTTCGCCAGGTTTACGCGTTTTGAGCAACTTCAGGATCCACGTATATTGCTCCTTATGTGGCCCCACCAGCACTTCCACCTCTTCATTCATGCGGCGTGCAATGGTGCGATCGTCCGCGGTCAGCAGATCGTCCATCGGCGGACGAACCTCAATGCTCAGGCGATGCGTTTTACCGTCATAAACCGGGAACAGCGGGATCACGCGGGCGCGGCAGACTTTCATCAGGCGACCAATCGCGGGTAGCGTAGCTTTATAGGTCGCGAAGAAATCGACAAACTCGCTGTGCTCAGGACCGTGATCCTGATCGGGCAGGTAGTAGCCCCAGTAACCCTGACGTACGGACTGAATGAAAGGCTTAATGCCATCGTTTCGGGCGTGCAGACGTCCGCCAAAGCGACGGCGCACGGTATTCCAGACGAAATCGTAGATTTTGTTTCCCTGATTATGGAACATCGCCGCCATTTTCTGGCCCTGCGATGCCATTAACATTGCCGGAATGTCGACCCCCCAACCGTGCGGCACCAGGAAAATCACTTTTTCATCATTGCGACGCATCTCGTCGATGATTTCCAGCCCTTTCCAGTCAACGCGGTCGACGATCTTTTCCGGCCCTTTCAGCGCCAGTTCCGCCATCATCGCCATGGCCTGTGGCGCGGTGGTATACATGTCATCAATGATTGCTTCACGTTCGACGTCGGTTTTATCCGGGAAGCAGTACAGAAGGTTTATTTGCGCCCGGCGGCGTGCGCTTTTACCTAAGCGCCCTGCCAGGCACCCCACTTTTCCGAGAACCGGATCGCGGAGGGAAGCAGGTAGTAACGCCATGCCAGCAAACGCGTATACGCCAAGCCAGGCGCCCCAGTTACGCGGGTGGCGAAAGGATTTTTCAAACTCGGGAATGTACTCAATATTGTTTTTTTTGGTTTCCATGCGGGTTCCAGGGTCTGGTGACGCAAAAATATATTCAGATAGTGTAGCGAGGCAGCCGTCCGCGTACAAAAGAAAAAGCCGGCGCACACTGACGCCGGCTTATTTTTGAGGGTGTTAGCTTAGTCGAAGCGCAGCTGTGGCATCACCTCTTTCACCTGCGCCAGGTAATCTTTGCGATCTTTCCCGGTCAGCCCTTCGGTGCGCGGCAGTTTCGCCGTCAGCGGGTTAACCGCCTGCTGGTTGATCCACACTTCGTAGTGCAGGTGCGGGCCCGTCGACCGGCCGGTGTTACCGGACAGCGCGATGCGATCGCCACGTTTCACCTTCTGGCCCGGTTTGACCAGCAGTTTACGCAGGTGCATGTAGCGGGTGGTGTACGTGCGACCGTGACGAATAGCAACGTAATAGCCAGCAGCACCACTGCGTTTCGCCATGACCACTTCACCATCCCCTACCGCCAGCACTGGCGTGCCCTGCGGCATGGCGAAGTCAACGCCACGGTGCGGCGCTACGCGACCCGTTACCGGGTTCAGACGACGCGGGTTAAAGTTGGAGGAGACACGGAACTGTTTCGCCGTTGGGAAACGCAGGAAGCCTTTTGCCAGGCCCGTACCGCTGCGGTCATAGAACTTACCGTCTTCCGCGCGAATGGCGTAGTAGTCTTTGCCGTCTGAACGCAGACGAACACCCACAAGCTGGCTCTGCTCGCGCTTACCGTCCAGCATTTCGCGGGACATCAGGACAGAGAACTGATCGCCTTTTTTCAGTTTGCGGAAATCCATCTGCCACTGCATGGCTTTGATCACCGAGCTGATTTCAGCGCTGGTCAGGCCAGCATCGCGGGCACTGGAAACAAAGCTGCCGCCGACGGTCCCTTTCATCACGCTGTTAACCCAGTCGCCCTGCTGCATTTCACTGGTCATTTTGAAACCGTTTGCGGTGCGATCGTAGGTGCGGGTTTCGCGACGGGACATCTCCCAGGTCAAACGTTGCAGATCGCCGTCGGGCGTTAAGGTCCAGGAAAGCTGCTGACCAATTTTCAGGTTACGCAGCTCTTTATCGGATGCGGCAAGCTGGCTAATGTTGCCCATGTCGATACCGTACTGGTTCAGGACGCTGCTCAGCGTATCGCCAGTAGAAACAACATATTCATGAATGCCGGTTTCATTCTGGATCTTGTCATCCAGCTCATCCTGGGGAATAGCTTCATCTTCCTGTGCGGCCTGATCGATAGGCTCGCTGGCCTCAGGCAGCAGAGAGCGGATCTCGCTCTTCTCCAGTTCGATGGTTTTAATAATAGGGGCAGAACTCGGGTGGTAAACATAGGGCCGCCAGACGGCGACCGCTAACGTGAGAACTGTAAGCGACCCCAGCATAACGCGGTGGGGTCGAGGCAGATTGTTAAATGCCAGGGCGACAGAGCGGGCTATCTGTTGCACGTATTCACTTCCTCGTTAATCTCCTTTCAGGCAGCTCGCATACTGATTCGCCAGTTGGCTGAGGAACTGCGAATAGCTCGCTTTGCTCAACTGGATGTTCGTACCTAGCGGGTCAAGGGTTCCCATGCGCACGGATGTTCCCCTGGCCACGGCTTCTACGACCGCTGGCCTGAACTGTGGCTCAGCAAAAACGCATGTCGCTTTTTGCTCAACCAACTGTGTTCTGATTTCATGTAAACGCTGCGCACCAGGCTGAATTTCAGGGTTGACGGTAAAATGCCCCAATGGGGTCAGACCGTAATGTTTCTCGTAATACCCGTAGGCATCATGAAAAACGAAGTACCCTTTTCCTTTAAGCGGTGCGAGCTCGTTACCTACCTGTTTATCGGTTGCGGCTAATTGAGCCTCAAAATCCTTCAGGTTGGCGTCGAGTTTGATTCGACTTTGCGGCATAAGTTCCACTAATTTGTCGTGGATTGCAACCGCTGTAAGCCGCGCTATCTCTGGGGAGAGCCAGAGATGCATGTTGTATTCACCGTGATGGTGATGGTCGTCACCTTTTTCGCCATGAGCATGGTCGTGGTCGTGTTCGTCGCCCTCGTCCTCAGCCCCTTTCATCAGCAACGGTTTCACAGCGGACAGCTCACCAATCGTCACCTGTTTCTCTGCAGGGACCTGTTTAGCGGATTTCTGCATGAACGCTTCCATCTCAGGACCAATCCAGACGACTAAGTCCGCGTTCTGTAAGCGTTTTACATCAGACGGACGCAGAGAATAATCATGCTCGGAGGCCCCGTCAGGCAGAAGAACCTCTGTGTCCGTCACACCGTCGGCGATGGCAGCGGCGATAAAGCCAAGTGGTTTAAGCGAAGCGACAACGGCAGCGTTAACATCTTGTGCTGTTGTCCCCCAAAGAGCAGCGGATAAAGCTGCGAAAAGAAGCGTATTTTTCTGTAACATAATGCGACTAATCATCGTAATGAATGCGTGGAATGTGATATTATAACATTCGATGACTTCTGCAAGCTTAAATTGACATGACGACTTTAGTTTCTCTTGAAAATGTTTCGGTCTCATTCGGCCAGCGCCGCGTCCTTTCTGACGTGTCGCTGAATCTGAAGCCCGGCAAAATACTCACGCTGCTCGGCCCTAACGGTGCAGGCAAATCGACGCTGGTGCGCGTCGTATTAGGCCTGGTAGCCCCTGACGCAGGTGTTATCGTCCGCGAGGACAAATTGCGTATCGGCTATGTGCCGCAAAAATTACATCTTGATGCCACCCTGCCCCTGACGGTGAGCCGCTTCCTGCGTCTCCGTCCCGGTACGCGTAAAGCGGATATCCTACCGGCGCTAAAACGCGTTCAGGCGGGACATCTTGTTGAGGCGCCTTTGCAAAAGCTGTCGGGCGGTGAAACCCAGCGCGTATTGCTTGCCCGCGCCCTGCTCAGCAGCCCTCAGCTGCTGGTCCTGGACGAGCCGACGCAGGGTGTCGACGTCAACGGTCAGGTTGCGCTGTACGATCTTATCGACCAGCTCCGTCGGGAGCTTAACTGCGCGGTGCTGATGGTCTCCCACGATCTGCATCTGGTAATGGCCAAAACCGACGAAGTGCTGTGCCTGAACCATCACATCTGTTGTTCCGGCACGCCGGAAGTGGTGTCAATGCATCCCGAATTTATCTCCATGTTTGGCCATCGTGGCGCCGAACAGCTGGGCATCTATCGCCATAATCACAATCACCGCCATGATTTACAGGGACGAATTGTCCTGCGTCGGGGAAATGGACACTCATGATTGAACTGTTACTGCCCGGCTGGCTGGCCGGGATTATGCTTGCCTGCGCCGCGGGTCCACTCGGCTCGTTTGTCGTCTGGCGCAGAATGTCCTATTTCGGCGATACGCTGGCCCATGCGTCATTGCTGGGTGTCGCGTTTGGTTTGTTGCTGGACGTAAACCCGTTTTATGCGGTGATTGTCGTCACGCTGCTGCTGGCCGCCGGTCTGGTCTGGCTGGAAAAACGCCCTCACCTGGCCATTGATACCCTGCTCGGCATTATGGCGCACAGCGCCTTGTCGCTGGGCCTGGTGGTGGTGAGCCTGATGTCAAACATCCGCGTGGACCTGATGGCTTATCTGTTCGGCGATCTGCTGGCCGTCACGCCCGAAGATCTGATTTCCATTGCCATTGGCGTGGTGGTGGTACTCGGGATCCTGCTGTGGCAGTGGCGGAATTTACTGGCAATGACCGTCAGCCCCGATCTGGCCTTTGTCGACGGCGTGAAGCTTCAGCGCGTGAAGCTGCTCTTGATGCTGGTGACGGCGTTAACCATCGGGGTGGCGATGAAATTTGTTGGCGCGCTGATCATCACGTCGCTGTTGATAATCCCTGCCGCCACGGCGCGTCGTTTTGCGCGTACGCCGGAGCAAATGGCCGGTATCGCGGTGATTATCGGAATGATCGCGGTGACGGGCGGATTAACCTTCTCGGCGTTTTATGACACGCCAGCAGGGCCGTCGGTGGTATTGTGCGCGGCGGTGTTGTTTATTTTCAGTATGATGAAAAAGACCGCGCAGTAGTCAGCATGTCCCCGGTGGCGCTTCGCTTACCGGGGCTACCATTAATCGCTACTTACGGCATCGCGGGCGGCGTAATGCCGAAATGATTCCACGCCCGCACCGTCGCCATACGACCACGCGGGGTACGCTGCAAGAAGCCCTGCTGGATTAGATACGGCTCCAGCACGTCCTCGATAGTCTCACGCTCTTCGCCAATTGCCGCCGCCAGGTTATCCAACCCCACCGGCCCGCCAAAGAACTTATCCAGCACCGCCAGCAGCAGCTTACGGTCCATATAGTCAAAGCCTTCGGCATCAACGTTCAGCATATCCAGCGCCTGCGCAGCAATGTCAGCCGAAATGGTGCCATCGTGCTTCACCTCGGCAAAATCACGCACGCGACGCAGCAGGCGGTTGGCGATACGCGGCGTACCGCGGGAACGTTTCGCCACTTCAAACGCTCCCTCTTCGCTCATATCCAGCCCCATGTAGCGCGCGCTGCGACCCACAATATGCTGAAGATCGGGCACCTGATAAAACTCCAGACGCTGCACGATACCAAAACGGTCACGTAGCGGTGAGGTCAGCGAGCCGGCTCGCGTCGTGGCACCAATCAGAGTAAACGGTGGCAGATCGATTTTGATCGAGCGCGCGGCCGGGCCTTCGCCGATCATGATATCCAGCTGGTAATCCTCCATAGCCGGATAGAGCACTTCCTCCACCACCGGGGACAGGCGGTGGATTTCATCGATAAACAGCACGTCATGCGGTTCGAGGTTGGTCAGCATCGCCGCCAGGTCCCCTGCTTTCTCCAGCACCGGGCCGGAGGTGGTACGCAGGTTAACGCCCATTTCGTTGGCGACGATATTCGCCAGAGTGGTTTTACCTAACCCCGGCGGACCAAAAATCAACAGGTGATCGAGCGCATCGCCGCGCAGCTTTGCCGCCTGGATGAAAATCTCCATCTGAGAACGAACCTGCGGCTGGCCGATGTACTCATCCAGCAGTTTGGGACGGATCGCGCGATCCACCACGTCATCTGGCTGAATGCTGCCTGCCGATACCAGGCGGTCTGCTTCAATCATCCTTTACCTCACAATGCAGCGCGCAGCGCTTCACGAATCAGAGTTTCACTGCTGGCATCCGGTTTGGCAACTTTACTCACCATACGGCTGGCCTCCTGAGGTTTATAGCCCAGCGCCACCAGCGCGGCAACCGCTTCCTGCTCGGCATCATCATCCGTCGCTGGCCCGCCCGGTGAAGTCAGCACCAGATCGGCCGCCGGAGTGAACAGATCGCCATGCAGACCTTTAAAGCGGTCCTTCATCTCGACAATCAGGCGCTCGGCGGTTTTCTTGCCGATGCCCGGAAGTTTAATTAACGCAGCCGGATCTTCGCGCTCAACGGCATTCACAAACTGTGGCGCTGACATACCGGACAGAATCGCCAGCGCCAACTTGGGCCCGACGCCGTTGGTTTTGATTAATTCGCGGAACAGGGTGCGTTCCTGTTTGTTATTGAATCCGTACAGCAGCTGAGCGTCTTCACGCACCACAAACTGGGTAAAGACAACCGCCTCTTTGCCCGCCTCCGGCAACTCGTAGAAGCAGGTCATCGGCATATGGACTTCATAGCCCACGCCACCCACTTCCAGCAGCACTAACGGGGGTTGTTTTTCAATGATGATGCCTCTGAGTCTGCCTATCACGTGACGCTCCTGCGTTCTGGATGAAATTAACTGCCGACATAATAAAAAAAGGCTGGATAAACATCCAGCCTGATTTGTCATTATCGTAATCTGCCTCGCGCCAGATTGAGCCGCGACTCACTCATTTGCATCGCGTTCTGGCTGACGTGGCAGTGGGTAATCGCAATGGCCAGCGCATCGGCGGCGTCGGCCTGCGGGTTCGCCGGGAGCTTCAGCAGGGTACGCACCATGTGCTGCACCTGGCTTTTCTCCGCGCTACCTATGCCCACCACCGTCTGCTTAACCTGACGGGCCGCGTATTCAAACACTGGCAGGTCCTGGTTCACGGCGGCAACTATCGCCACGCCGCGCGCCTGCCCGAGCTTTAACGCCGAGTCAGCGTTCTTCGCCATAAAGACCTGCTCGATGGCGAAAAAGTCCGGCTGAAACTGGGTGATGATCTCCGACACGCCCGCATAAATGAGCTTCAGGCGCGACGGCAGATCGTCCACTTTGGTACGAATACAGCCGCTGCCGAGGTAGGTTAGCTGGCGTCCCACCTGACGGATAACGCCATACCCGGTGACGCGTGAGCCGGGGTCAATCCCGAGGATAATCGACATCACGCGTCTCCCGTAAACGGTTTACAGGCTCTCATCAGAGAGTCGCTGCAACCTCATCAGAGATTTCACCGTTGTGATACACTTCCTGCACGTCGTCGCAGTCTTCGAGCATGTCGATCAGACGCAGCAGTTTCGGTGCGGTTTCTGCATCCATGTCCGCTTTTGTGGAAGGGATCATGGACACTTCAGCGTTATCCGCTTTCAGACCTGCCGCTTCCAGCGCATCGCGCACGGCACCCATCTCTTCCCATGCGGTGTAGACATCGATAGCGCCGTCGTCGTAGGTCACTACGTCTTCCGCACCGGCTTCCAGCGCCGCTTCCATGATCGCATCTTCGTCGCCTTTCTCGAAGGAGATGACGCCTTTTTTGCTGAACAGGTAAGCAACGGAACCGTCAGTGCCCAGGTTACCACCGGTTTTGGTGAACGCGTGGCGCACTTCCGCAACGGTACGGTTACGGTTGTCGGACAGGCACTCTACCATCACCGCCGTACCGCCAGGACCGTAACCTTCATAAATGATGGTTTCCATGTTCGCGTCTTCATCACCGCCCACGCCACGTGCGATTGCACGGTTCAGGGTGTCTCGCGTCATGTTGTTGGACAGGGCTTTATCCACCGCCGCGCGCAGACGTGGGTTAGAGGCCGGATCGCCGCCACCCAGACGCGCCGCTGTAACCAGCTCACGAATGATTTTGGTAAAGATTTTACCGCGTTTGGCATCCTGTGCCGCTTTACGGTGTTTGGTGTTGGCCCACTTACTATGACCTGCCATAAAAAGTTCTCCAAAAATCGCGCCTTCTCAGGCAGCGTTAATTACAAATTCTTCTATCGCCTGCCGGTTGCTCCATGACTTGGTCAGTGCGGCGGCATCCGCCGCATCCACCCAGCGGTAGGTCAGGTGTTCCGTGAACACGATCTCCCGCTCATGGGGAAGCGCAAGGCAGAACCACGATTCCGTATTGCGCTCAATTCCCGGTGCATAGCGATGACGTAAATGGCTAAAAATTTCAAACTCCACCGTGCGCTGACAGTCCTTCAGGGTCAGTTGCTCGCGAGCAACGTCAATGGCGACCTCTTCCTTTACTTCACGCGCGGCGGCCTGCGGCGCGGACTCTCCCTCTTCCAGACTGCCGGTAACCGACTGCCAGAAATCAGGATCGTCGCGCCGCTGCAACATCAGCACCCGCTTCGAGTCTTCTGCATAAATGACCACCAGAACCGAAACGGGACGCTTATATGCCATATCAGTTTTTCTCTTCCTTCTTCACCACCTCAATGCCCAGCTCAGCCAGCGCGGCCGGGTTGGCAAAGCTTGGCGCTTCAGTCATCAGACACGCCGCTGCGGTGGTTTTCGGGAAGGCGATAACATCACGGATGTTGTCGGTGCCGGTCAGCAGCATGGTCAGACGGTCAAGACCAAAGGCCAGACCCGCGTGCGGAGGCGTACCGTATTTCAGGGCGTCCAGCAGGAAGCCAAACTTCTCGCGCTGCTCCTGCTCGTTAATGCCCAGAATGCCGAACACGGTCTGCTGCATTTCACCGCTGTGAATACGCACGGAGCCGCCGCCCACTTCGTAGCCGTTGATAACCATATCGTAGGCATTCGCTACCGCATCTTCCGGTGCAGCCTTCAGTTCCGCCGCCGTCATGTCTTTTGGCGAGGTGAACGGGTGGTGCATCGCGGTCAGGCCGCCTTCACCGTCGTCTTCAAACATCGGGAAGTCGATCACCCACAGCGGCGCCCATTTGCTTTCATCGGTCAGGTTCAGGTCTTTGCCGAGCTTCAGACGCAGCGCGCCCATCGCATCCGCAACGACTTTCTTGTTGTCTGCGCCGAAGAAGATCATGTCGCCATCCTGCGCGCCGGTGCGCTCCAGAATAGCTTCCACGATGTCCGCATTCAGGAATTTCGCAACAGGGCTGGTAATGCCTTCCAGACCTTTTGCACGCTCGGTTACTTTAATATAGGCCAGACCCTTCGCACCGTAGATCTTGATGAAGTTGCCGTAGTCGTCAATCTGCTTACGGCTCAGCGCAGCACCGCCCGGTACGCGCAGGGCAGCCACGCGGCCTTTCGGATCGTTAGCCGGACCAGCAAAGACCGCGAACTCAACGGCTTTCACCAGGTCTGCCACGTCCACCAGCTCCATCGGGTTACGCAGGTCTGGTTTGTCGGAGCCGTAGCGACGCTCGGCTTCCGCGAAGGTCATGATTGGGAAATCACCCAGCTCAACGCCTTTTACGTCGTTCCACAGGCTACGCACCAGGGCTTCCATCACCTCACGCACCTGCTCGGCGGTCATGAAGGAGGTTTCCACATCGATCTGGGTAAATTCTGGCTGACGATCTGCACGCAGATCTTCATCGCGGAAGCATTTCACGATCTGATAGTAGCGGTCGAAGCCTGACATCATCAGCAGCTGCTTGAACAGCTGTGGTGACTGTGGCAGCGCGTAGAATTTGCCCTTATGGACGCGGGATGGCACCAGGTAGTCGCGCGCGCCTTCCGGCGTGGCTTTGGTCAGCATCGGAGTTTCAATATCGAGGAAACCGTGGTCATCCATAAAGCGACGCACCAAGCTGGTGATTTTCGCACGGGTTTTCAGGCGCTGAGCCATCTCCGGGCGACGCAGATCCAGGTAGCGGTATTTAAGACGCGCTTCTTCGGTGTTGACGTGGTTGGAGTCCAGCGGCAACGCTTCTGCGCGATTGATAATCACCAGATCGGACGCCAGCACTTCGATAGCACCGGTCGCCATATCGGCGTTGATGTTTTTCTCGTCACGCGCACGCACGGTGCCCGTCACCTGAATGCAGAACTCATTACGCAGCTCAGAGGCCAGCTTCAACGCATCAGCGCGATCCGGATCGAAGAACACCTGAACGATACCTTCGCGGTCACGCATATCAATAAAGATAAGGCTACCAAGATCGCGACGACGATTGACCCAACCACACAGGGTGACCTGCTGCCCGACGTGGGACTGACGCAGCTGCCCGCAATATTCTGTACGCATGAGATATCCCTTAATTAGCCGCAGGCTGATTGTCGCCTGTCTTACAGGCTACGATGTCGCAGCTTTCTGTATGTCACAACTGGATGAAAAAAGGCGGCTATTATACTGGAAATTCTGCCGCACGATAAGAGCGAAGCACGGCCTGACGCGTGTTTGCTGTGCTCTTATTGTCTATTCTCACAAAAATTAACAAAATTATCCGACCGATAACAGGCCATCCCGTCGTAAGGTGTAAAAAAGCAATTAATTTAACTGGAGTGACAATGTTAACGCTTGATGCCACCAAAACCGCCCTTGTGGTTATTGATTTACAGGAAGGGATCCTGCCTTTTGCCGGTGGTCCACACACCGCTGACGATGTTGTAAGCCGTGCTGCGCGTCTGGCGGAAAAATGCCGGGCCAGCGGTGCGCCTGTCGTCATGGTGCGCGTCGGCTGGTCCACTGATTTCGCCGAAGCGCTAAAGCAGCCAGTTGATGCTCAGGCCCCGGCGCATGCGCTGCCGGACAACTGGTGGACATACCCGGTCTCGCTCGGTAAACGCGACAGCGATGTAGAAGTCACCAAACGCCAGTGGGGCGCATTCTATGGCACTGACCTGGAGCTCCAGCTGCGCCGTCGCGGGATAGACACTATTATTCTGTGCGGGATCTCCACCAACATCGGTGTGGAATCCACCGCCCGTAACGCCTGGGAGCTGGGCTTTAACCTGGTGATAGCGGAAGATGCGTGCAGCGCAGCCTCTGCGGATCAGCATCAGGGCAGTATGACCCATATCTTCCCGCGTATTGGTCTCGTGCGCAGCACGGATGAGATCCTCAGCGCGCTATGATGTACGTGGGTTTGCCCCAGTGGTCGCACCCGAAATGGGTGCGCCTGGGTATTACTGGCCTTGAAGAGTATGCCCGACACTTTAACTGCGTGGAGGGCAATACCACGCTGTACGCTCTGCCACGCACGGAGATCGTCGAGCGCTGGCGCGAGCAAACCACCGACGATTTCCGCTTTTGCTTCAAATTTCCGGCAACCATCTCCCACAACGCCGCACTGCGAAACTGCGATGATTTAACCCACGAGTTTTTCACCCGGATGTCGCCCCTGGCAAACCGTGTTGGCCAGTACTGGCTCCAGCTTCCCGCCACGTTCGGCCCGCGCGATCTACAAGCCCTCTGGCAGTTTCTCGACGCCCTGCCCCACGATTTCACGTACGGTGTGGAGGTGAGGCATCCAGATTTCTTTGCCAAAGGTGACGCGGAGAAAGCGCTGAATCGCGGCCTGCATGAACGATCGGTCAACCGCGTGATCCTCGACAGCCGCCCCGTGCACAGCGCAATCCCGCACAGCGAAGCCGTTGTTGATGCCCAGCGCAAAAAACCGAAAGTACCGGTTCACGCCATTGTTACCGCGCAGAACCCGATGGTGCGGTTTATCGGCAGCGATAACATGCAACAGAATGAAGAGATGTTCGCCGTCTGGCTGCAAACGCTCGCGAAATGGGAGCAAACCACCACCCCGTACCTGTTTTTACATACGCCGGATATTGCCCAGGCACCTGAACTGGTCGATGCTCTCTGGCAGGCCTTGCAGCAGGCGGTTCCGTCGGTTGGCCCCGCGCCGTCCATCCCACAACAATCTTCTCTTTTCTGAAATCACCCCCTATCATAGAGACGTGCCATCTGCCAAAAACAGGGAGTTAGTATGGTCAGCGCGCTGTATGCGGTGTTAGGTGCATTACTGCTGATTAAATTTTCATTTGATGTTGTGCGCCTGAGAATGCAGTACCGCGTCTCCTACGGTGACGGGGGCTTTTCTGAGCTGCAAAGCGCAATCCGGATCCACGGCAACGCGGTCGAGTACATTCCCGTCGCGTTAATTTTACTGCTGTTAATGGAGATGGATGGCGCTGAAACCTGGATGGTGCACGTCTGTGGGCTGCTGCTGATTGCAGGTCGTTTGATGCATTATTATGGTTTTCACCACCGCCTGATCCGCTGGCGTCGTTCCGGCATGAGCGCGACCTGGTGCTCGCTTTTGCTGATGGTGCTGGCTAACCTTTGGTATATGCCATGGGAGTTGGTTTTCTCCTTCCATTAGCGCACAATATGCCCCTTTATTTTTCCCGGATTTTTACGTTATGTCAGATCGCGACACGCTTTTTTCCGCGCCTATCGCCAGCCTGGGCGACTGGACCTTTGATGAACGGGTAGCCGAAGTCTTCCCGGATATGATCCAGCGCTCTGTTCCCGGTTATTCCAATATCATCTCCATGATCGGCATGCTGGCGGAGCGTTTTGTTCAACCCGGCACGCAGGTCTATGACCTGGGCTGTTCGCTGGGAGCGGCAACGCTGTCCATTCGTCGTAACGTTCATCACGAAGGCTGCAAGATTGTGGCTGTCGATAACTCACCGGCCATGGTTGAGCGCTGCCGTCGCCACATTGACGCGTATAAAGCCCCTACGCCTGTGGAGGTGGTGGAAGGCGATATCCGCGATATCGACATCCAGAACGCCTCGATGGTGGTCCTGAACTTTACCCTTCAGTTCCTGGTGCCGGACGATCGTCAGCGGTTGCTGGATAAAATTTATCAGGGCCTGAACCCGGGCGGCGCGCTGGTGTTGTCTGAGAAATTCAGCTTTGAAGACGCCAGCGTGGGCGAACTGCTGTTCAACATGCACCATGATTTCAAGCGTGCAAACGGCTACAGCGAGCTGGAGATCAGCCAGAAGCGCAGCATGCTTGAAAACGTCATGCTGACGGATTCCGTTGAAACACACAAAGCGCGCCTGCGCAAAGCCGGATTTGAACACAGCGAACTGTGGTTCCAGTGCTTTAATTTTGGTTCTCTGGTGGCGCTGAAAGCCGGAGACACAGCATGATCGAGTTCGGTAATTTCTATCAACTGATTGCCAAAAACCACCTTTCCCACTGGCTGGAAACCCTGCCTGCGCAAATTGCCACCTGGCAGCGCGATCAGCAGCATGGTCTGTTGAAGCAGTGGTCCAACGCCGTGGAGTTTCTGCCTGAACTGACGCCTCATCGTCTGGATTTACTGCACAGCGTGACGGCGGAGAGCGAAGAGCCGCTCCCGGCCGGGCAGATCAACCGCATCGAAACGCTGATGCGTAACCTGATGCCGTGGCGCAAAGGGCCGTTCTCGCTGTACGGCGTGAACATCAATACCGAATGGCGCTCAGACTGGAAGTGGGATCGCGTTCTGCCGCATTTATCCGACCTGACCGGGCGCACCATTCTGGACGTGGGCTGCGGTAGCGGCTATCACATGTGGCGCATGATCGGCGCAGGCGCGCATCTGGCCGTCGGTATCGATCCGATGCAGCTGTTCCTGTGCCAGTTTGAAGCGGTGCGAAAGCTGCTGGGTAACGACCAGCGCGCGCACCTGCTGCCGCTGGGTATCGAGCAACTCCCTGCTCTGAAAGCCTTTGATACCGTGTTCTCGATGGGCGTGCTGTACCACCGTCGTTCCCCGCTGGAGCATCTCTGGCAACTGAAAGATCAGCTGGTCAGCGGCGGTGAGCTGGTGCTGGAAACGCTGGTCATCGAAGGGGATGAACATGCCGTTCTGGTGCCAGGCGATCGCTATGCGCAGATGCGCAACGTTTACTTCATCCCTTCCGCGCTGGCGCTGAAGAACTGGCTGGAGAAATGTGGGTTTGTCGATGTACGCATCGCCGATGTGTGCGTGACGTCGGTTGAGGAACAGCGCCGCACCGACTGGATGATCACCGAATCGCTGGAGCAATTCCTCGACCCGGACGATCACAGTAAAACCATCGAAGGCTATCCGGCCCCGATGCGTGCGGTGCTGATTGCAACGAAGCCGTAGTATTTATCCCCTCACCCCGGCCCTCTCCCCAAAGGGGCGAGGGTGAAAAGACCGCACCGTGCAGTCCCCTCTCCCCTGTGGGGAGAGGGTTAGGGTGAGGGGCAAGAATAAAAAAAGGCCCCTGTTGAAATTGCAGGGGCCTGGTACAAGCAAGCATCATATTGGGCGACATGATGCGCGGTAAAAATCGGTACGTTGCTACACGTGATGACGTTCAATCAGCGATTTCATTTCCGCAACCGACTCTCCATCCACACCGTAGCGCGAGTACTCATCCGCTTCAGCATCCGTCGACATTGACAACCCTGTATTGCGATAACGCATGGGTGAAGGTATCCATTTACCCGCCGAGCTGTGTAGCTCTTCCACCCCTGCGTTTAAAAACAGTTCCAGATTGCTGGCGCGTACTCCTGCGCCCGCCATGATTATTGGAACACCGGAATGTGCTTTTAGTTCCGTAATTAATTTCAGTCCTTTTTCAGCCGAGGGCTGCTGGCCCGACGTCAGAACGCGCGCCACGCCCAGTTCTGCCAGCGTATCAAAGGCTTGTATCGGATCCTGACACATATCGAACGCACGATGAAAAGTGACCGCCATTCCCTGGGCTGCGCGCATGACCTGGCGCATACGCGAAAGATCGATGTTTCCGTCTTCGTCCAGCACACCGATCACCAGGCCCGGAAAACCGGAATCACGGACGAGGGCGATATCCTCAAGCATGGCACTGAACTCACCCGCCGTATAACAAAAATCACCGCCGCGCGGGCGAATAATCGGGTGCACCGGAATGGTGATGGCCTGACGGGCTGATTTCAGCACGCCAAAGGACGGGGTTAATCCCCCTTCTTTCGGTGCCGCGCAAAGCTCGATGCGATCGGCCCCCTGCCGTTGCGCAGTGACGGCACACTCCACGCTGTAACAACAAATTTCCAGCAGCGCCATGTCATCCTCCTTAAATTTCACTCAACGTACCATCGTGGCACGTTGCCCGATTCGTGTCTGGATCGACGCTCACAGTGCTTACGCTTCGCTGGCGACGATCTGCTCAATAGTCCAGGGATGGAATTTCACCGTCACGTTGCCGTCCGTTACGGCAAGCGTAGGGTTCGGTAAGCGTTCGCGCTCACCTTTTGGCGAGCTGGTTTTGACGAAAATACCCGGCTGGCTTAACCCCTCGTCGGAAAGCAGCGCCAGCGCACGGGCGTTCAGCGTCTCGGGCTCCCCAGGCAGAACAATTTCGATATGCTCCCAGCCTTCGTGCGGATAACGCTTTTCTCCTGGCCAGGGCAGTTCCACAACGGTGAATTGCCAGTGCGCCACCGTAACCGGCGCGTGAAGTTTGAACAGGCAAATCGGGCGACCGTTAATGATATTCTCTGACAGCAGTTCACCGCACTGTTCAAAGCCACGCCGCCAGCGTTCGGCGGTGGCATTCTGGTGGCAGCGCAAAGAGATGTGATCGGCCTCAAGCGGCGCGATATCCAGCCCGAGACGGGTGGCAAGTTCTGTGAACGCCTGGGTGAAGCGCGGTAAATCTGCGGAAATATCATGCAGTTCGTCAATGGTGTGCCAGTTCGCCATAGGTCAGTCTCGTTTCATGTCGCAAAGCCGCTAATTTACTCTGTTGACCTCTGTCGACCAACCGCAGAATCACGGTTTTTTTGACTGCATGATTATGCATACCGTCTTCGCCTGGATTCTGAGCGATCTTCGCCCCCCGCAGGGCTGACGCCCGAGGCCATTTGCAGTATACTCCCGCCCTAAATTCTTAAACTGGCGTGGGTGTTTTTTACCCGCATCAAAAACGTAAGGTATCCAGGTGAATATTCAGGCTCTTCTCTCAGAAAAAGTCAGTCAGGCACTGATTGCCGCAGGTGCGCCTGCGGATTGCGAACCACAGGTTCGTCAGTCAGCGAAAGTACAGTTTGGCGACTATCAGGCTAATGGCGTGATGGCAGTGGCTAAAAAACTGGGCATGCCGCCGCGACAGCTCGCTGAGCAGGTACTGACGCATCTGGATCTCACCGGCATCGCCAGCAAAACCGAAATCGCCGGTCCGGGCTTTATCAACATTTTCCTTGAGCCTGCGTTCCTGGCAAGCCACGTTGACGCGGCGCTGAAATCTGACCGTCTGGGCGTGGCTCAGCCAGAAGCGCAGACCGTGGTGGTTGACTACTCCGCGCCAAACGTGGCGAAGGAGATGCACGTCGGTCACCTGCGCTCCACCATTATCGGTGATGCGGCCGTGCGTACCCTGGAGTTCCTCGGTCACAAGGTGATCCGCGCTAACCACGTAGGCGACTGGGGCACGCAGTTCGGTATGCTGATCGCATATCTGGAAAAACAGCAGCAGGAAAACGCAGGCGAAATGGCGCTGGCAGACCTGGAAGGTTTCTACCGTGAAGCCAAAAAACACTACGACGAAGACGAAGCCTTTGCCGAGCGCGCGCGCAGCTACGTGGTGAAACTTCAAGGCGGCGATCCGTACTTCCTCGAGATGTGGCGCAAGCTGGTGGACATCACCATGTCCCAGAACCAGCTTACCTATAACCGTCTGAACGTGACCCTGACCCGCGACGACGTAATGGGTGAAAGCCTGTATAACCCGATGCTGCCGGGCATTGTGGCGGACCTGAAAGCCAAAAACCTGGCGGTGGAAAGCGAAGGCGCAACGGTAGTATTCCTTGATGAGTATAAAAACAAGGAAGGCGAACCGATGGGCGTGATCGTCCAGAAAAAGGATGGCGGCTACCTCTACACCACCACCGATATCGCCTGTGCGAAATACCGTTACGAAACCCTGCATGCAGACCGCGTGCTGTATTACATCGACTCCCGTCAGCACCAGCACCTGATGCAGGCGTGGACTATCGTGCGTAAAGCGGGTTATGTACCTGAATCCGTGCCGCTGGAACACCACATGTTCGGCATGATGCTGGGTAAAGACGGTAAGCCGTTCAAAACCCGTGCGGGCGGCACCGTGAAGCTCTCCGATCTGCTGGATGAAGCGCTGGAGCGCGCCCGTCGGCTGGTGGCCGAGAAGAACCCGGATATGCCTGCTGACGAGCTGGAGAAACTGGCTAACGCGGTTGGGATCGGTGCGGTAAAATACGCGGATCTCTCCAAGAACCGTACCACCGACTATATCTTCGACTGGGACAACATGCTGGCGTTTGAAGGCAACACGGCGCCGTACATGCAGTACGCTTACACCCGCGTACTCTCCGTCTTCCGTAAAGCCAGTATTGACGAAAGCGTGCTGGCGAACGCCACGGTGACCCTTACCGAAGACCGTGAAGCACAGCTGGCTGCCCGCCTGCTTCAGTTCGAAGAGACGCTCTCTGTGGTCGCGCGCGACGGTACGCCGCACGTTATGTGTGCTTACCTTTACGATCTGGCCGGTCTGTTCTCTGGCTTCTACGAACACTGCCCTATCCTGACCGCCGAGAGCGAAGCGGTGCGTAACAGCCGCCTGAAGCTGGCGCAGCTGACGGCGAAGACCCTGAAACTGGGTCTGGATACTCTGGGTATCGAAACCATAGAACGTATGTAAAAAAGAAACCCGGCGGTTGCCGGGTTTTTTTATAAATGAACGCCATCAGTCGTGAACGAGTACCTGGAAGGTATCTAATTCATACTCTCTGCCGTTATAGCCGATGCAGCAACCTCTGCTGAGGTGACTTCCAGCTTTACCCAAAAAGAGACCGTTATCGAATTTTGCACGGGCAACGTAGAGCTTAGTGCCATTGGCTTCATGTCCCGCCTCAACCATATTCGGTGGGAAATGTTTATCCTTAACGTCTACCCATTTTAAAGCGCCCACGTAAACTTCAAATTCATTACAAAAGTGCTCTCTTCCTCCCCATGGGACCCATGCCGTATTGCCGAACACCCATTTCCCCGGATGAATCCCACCATTCACTTTTGCGCGAATAATAAACAATGGAGATGGTCCTTTGATACCAGGAACACCTATTTCATAACCTGCTACAGGCGCGTCCAATGGGATAAACTCATCCCTTTTCGCTGATTTCCACATAATGATGTCCTTTTCAGTCTAAATAATCATCCGTAGTTAAAATCATTAAAACTCAGAAATTGAATGAATGGCAAAGTCATTATTCAGGCTTTGAAAAATAATCACCTTAACCAGTGATTTTTCCGGGCCTTCCGCATGGATAAAACGGCGAAGCGCAATAAAGGTATGGAACTGGCCAGCCACAAGCTGGCTTCCGACATACAGTAGTGGGAAATAACCCGCACCATCAATATCCTTGAAAACCGTGTCGAACATATTGATATGTTCATCAGACATTTTATCGGCATGCATATTTACAGCAGGGTTAACGATAATACCGCCCATTGTATTTTCCATTGCATCACTCCTTGTATGAATATTAGAAGAATCTTAACGCAGATAAAAAATAGGATAAATACGGATTGTGTTTTGTGAAGAAAATCACGCTTTAATACTAAGCGTAATGTATTTCCAGCATAGTATTCACTCCATCAATATATAACACGCCTGATATTGATGGCGTAAGGTATTTTCCCGGTGCCATTATAAAAAAAAGCCTCTTCTAAAAGAGGCTTTGCAGTAATGAGATTATTATTCAGGTATTAAAAATATTTCCGTAAATATTCCGTCAGGCACAAAATCGCCATTGCCTGGCCATACGGCATCGAGGTCAGCGGTATCTGGCGGTAAAACGCCAGATCGCTGCCCATCCCCGTCCCGAAGGACGTTTGCAGCAGTTCCCCTTCCGGCGAGATGTTTTGCACGATACCGCGGATCGCTTTCTCCGCCACCTCTGCATACTCTGCGCCGACATACCGCTTGCGCACGGCTTTCAGAATGCCGTAGGCAAACCCTGCCGTGGCCGACGCCTCCAGATAAGAATCAGGATCGTCCAGCAGCGTATGCCACAATCCACTCTCATCCTGACATTTTGCCAGTGCGGCGATCTGCGCATTTAGCACCTGCACCAGATAGCGACGAACGGCGTTGTTTTCTGGCAGATCCACCAGTTCGAGGAAATCCGGGATCACGATGGTCAGCCAGCTGTTGCCGCGCGCCCAGCGGGCCCGGGCAAAGTTGTGATTGCCGTCGTAATTCCAGCCGTGGAACCACAGCCCCGTCTCACGATCCATCAGGTTCTGTACGTGGAGCAGGAACTGATAGATCGCCTCCTCGACGTACTCCGGCTTATTAAGCAGCTTGCCGATTTTCGCCAGCGGCAGCACCGTCATCATCAGCGTGTCATCCCACATCTGCTGATGGTTCTCTTCCGCCAGTGTGATGTGCTGCATGCCGCCATGTTCGGTGCGCGGCATCTCATTCATCGCCCATTCCGCCCAGCTTTCCAGCCACGGCAGCCAGGCCGGGTTTTTGGTCTCTTCGTAGCGATACGCCAGTGTCAGGAACGGCGACATGGTATTCACGTTTTTGGTGGTTGCGCCTTCTGCGAAACGGTCATTAAACCAGCTGTCGATAATCTCGCGCATGCCTGCGTCACCGGTCTGGCAGTAATACTGCCAGATACCGTACAAACCAACGCCGTGCGTCCATTCCCATCCGGCCCAGCCTTTGGTGTCGATCACGCGCCCGTCGTCCAGCCGCAGCAAAAACTCACCCGTTTTGTCGTGGATATTGACCAGATTATGCGTCACCTTTTGAATCAGCGATTTCAGTTCATCCCTGGCGATAAAGCGCTCAGGCTGACGCAGTAACGGGCTATGTTTGACAGGCCAAACTTTCATCATCTTAACCTCTGTTGTATGTCGAATTCAGTACCGCACGATCCTTCAGTGAAGGGGCCGCCGGCTTGTTGCGATTCAGGTAACCGATATTGTTGTTGCCCCACAGGGATTCATACGGCATACCGGCCAGCATCTCCACGGTGGCGCGGGCCTGCGGGGTCGCCGCCTCCGGCATCGCATGGCCGGACTCGCGCATTTTCGCGGTCTCTTCACGCAGGGTGCTGTGGGTCTGCAAATTGAGTTTGAAGCGCAGGGAGACCAGGAAGCCGCAGAACAGTACCAGAATGGTGCCGACGCTCAGGATCATCAGGATAGTGTGGCTCACTTCCGCAGGCTGCACTTTTTGACCGCTGACAAAGCCAGACATCTGCATCACGATCCCCACCAGCATTACCGCACCGGCCTGGGACGCTTTACGGGTCAGCGTCATGATGCCCGCGAAGATCCCTTCGCGACGCTGACCGGTGATCACTTCGTCCACGTCAGCAATGTAGGTGTAGGTATTCCACGGTACGTAGTTGATACCCCCGCGGCCAAGACCGGCAACCGCAGAGATCAGCAGCAGCAGAGCGTAAACGTCGCTCAGGCCCGCGTAATAAAGCACCGCGTAAGAGAGCGAGGCCAGGCCAAACAGCACGACCACCATGCGGTAAGACGGCGCAGGTCCGAAGCGAATGCACAGCGGGATCATGCCAATCACGGCGAGGAACTGGAAGATGGCCATCGTGCCCAGCAGGTTGGACGCCATGGATGCTTCCTGCATCAGCACAAACACCACGTAATAGGTGAATACGGCGTTGAACACATCCTGGGCAATATAGCCGCCGAGATACATGCCCAGATGCTGGCGGAAAATCTTGATACGCAGCGTCGAACTTAATTCGACAAAAAGACGGTTCAGGCTCTGTCCCAGGGTCAGCTTTTTCTTCTCTTCTTCAGCGCGCAGGGCTGCTTCAGACCACTCTTCCCGCGGACGCTCCCAGGTGAAGAACCAGACGAAAGTAAGCATCAGCGCGCAAAGTACGGAGAAGACCAGGCTTGCATAGAAGAAGGAGATCGCGTTGTCTTTGCCGAAATGCGTGAGCAGGATCCCCGGCAGGAAGGAGGCCAAAATGGCGGACATCTGGGCCATGGAGATACGCGCCCCGGAGAATTTGGTTTTTTGTTTGAAATCGTCAGTCATTTCCGGCACCAGCGTTTCATACGGCACCAGAATCATGGTGTAAACAATATCAAAGATCAGATACGTCAGCAGGTAATACCAGAAACTCATGTCCCCTACCCACATCAGCGAGTAGCTGAAAACGCAGGGAATACCGAGCAGGATGAAGAACTTACGCCGGCCAAAACGCTTACCCAGCCAGGTGGTACCAAAATTATCGGTTAAAAAGCCCATTAACGGACTGACAACCGCATCCAGCACCCTTGCGGCAGCGAAGATAAAGGTTGCTTCAATCGGTGTGAGTCCACAGAAGGTCGTATAAAAATACAAAAGCCAGGCGGCCGTCAGGGCGGTAGTCCCCGCTCCGAGGAAGTCCCCTGAACCGTAAGCAAGATAATTTGCGAGTCCAATTTTACGTGTTTTCATTGCCGTCAACCCTAATCAGTTTTGGGAGACTCCCTGTAAGCAAACCTCGTCCGGGAGTTTTTACACGGCTACAGTAAAAGTATCGACCTGGTGAAACCTTTCTGTTTCTGCCATCACAGGGTGGTGAATGGCAAAAATGCAAAGAGTCTCAATACGCGTGTCACTGATTTATAAAACAGCGTTTCTTTTGTATCAAAAGGGAAGGTCAATTTTGCGAGCCAGCCTTCAGAAATGCCTGAAGACTGGCGAAAAGGCGGGCAGTTAGCGGTAGTTGACGAGCACCTCGTTGCGCTGAACCTTCAGCGCCGGGATCAGACGTCCGCCGCCTGGCACTTCCCAGATAAAGCGTAAAGGTTCCTGAGCAGACACCCCGTTGAAGGCCTGGGTGATGCCACTTTGGCCCTCGATTTCCGCGCAGCGGGTCAGCGAGCACAGCCGCACCCGCAACCCGGCCGGTGTGGGCCCCGTCAGGGTGTAATTCCAGGCCACCAGCGTCATCTGCCCGGAGACGGGCTCAGAGGCTGACAGCGGACGGGAGGAGATCGACTCCCCCCGATGGTTGAGCGTTAAGCCGATACTGCTGGCCTGCCATGCCCCCTCGCCTGCGGCCTGCACCGCCAGCGGGAAAAATAAGATCCACAGCCACTTACGCATTATTTCCCTCCTATGGTCGCCGTCATGCGAATATTGCGGTTATCGGACAGCTCCATATTCGACAGCACCACCAGCTGGTTCAGGCTCCGGCGCAGGAAGCGCGACAGCAGCGGACGCAGCGCATGATTCACCAGCAGCACCGGCGGCGCGCCCAGCATCTCCTGACGCGCCAGCGCCTCCTGGGTTTGCGCCAGCAATCTGTCCGCCAGACCCGGCTCCAGCCCGCCACCGCCCTGTAGGGCCTGAAGCAGCAGACGTTCCAGCGGCGTGTCCAGGCCAATCACCTGCACTTCGCCTGTTCCCGGGAACCATTGCTGGGTTATGGCGCGCCCGAGCGCCACGCGCACCACCGCCGTCAGCTCATGTGGATCGCTCTGGAGCGGCGCATGCTCGGCCAGTGTTTCCAGAATGGTGCGCATATCGCGGATCGGCACCTTCTCATCGAGCAGATTTTGCAGCACTTTGTGCAGGGTGGTTAAGGTCAGCACGCCCGGCACCAAATCTTCGGTCAGCTTCGGCATTTCCTGCGTTACGCGGTCAAGCAGCTGCTGCGCCTCCTGACGTCCAAACAGTTCCGCGGAGAACTGGCCAATCAGATGGTTGAGGTGCGTCGCGACCACGGTACTGGCCTCAACAACCGTGTAACCCTGGATCTGCGCCTGCTCTTTCAGGGCGCTCTCAATCCAGATGGCCGCCAGACCAAAGGCCGGGTCGGTCGTCTGCTCACCCGGCAACGTGCCAGCGGCCGTGCCAGGGTTAATCGCCAGCCAGCGGCCGGGGTACGCATCACCGCTGCCGATTTCCACCCCTTTCATCAGGATGCGATAGCGTGCGGGCGGGAGATCCATATTGTCCCGGATATGCACCACCGGCGGCAGGAAGCCCATGTCCTGGGCGAATTTTTTACGAATGCTGCGGATACGGCCAAGCAGTTCGCCATCCTGCTGGAAATCCACCATCGGGATAAGGCGGTACCCCACTTCCATCCCCAGCGAATCTTCGAGCTGAACGTCGTTCCAGGTGGCTTCCACCGCCTGGGTGTTCTCAGGCATTTTGACCGGCGCTGGCTCTGCCTTAGGCTGCGTTTCGCGGCCACGCATCCACCAGGCAAGGCCCAGCAGCGCGGCAGTGAACAGCAGGAATACCAGGTTTGGCATGCCCGGCACCATACCAAGCAGGCCCAGTACCGCCGCGGAGAGCAGCATAACGCGCGGGTTGCTGAACAACTGCCCCACCATCTGCTCGCCTACATCCTGATCGGTGCTGACGCGGGTCACAATCACCCCCGCCGCGGTGGAGATCACCAGTGCCGGGATCTGCGCCACCAGACCATCACCAATGGTCAGCAGCGTATAGCTTTCCGCTGCGTGGCCCATGTCCATGCCGTGTTGCAGCACGCCGACCAGCAGGCCGCCGACGACGTTAATCACCATGATCAGAATGCCCGCGATGGCGTCACCGCGCACAAACTTACTCGCACCGTCCATGGAGCCGTAGAAATCTGCCTCCTGGGTCACTTCGGCACGGCGTTTTTTTGCTTCATCTTCCGCAATCAGCCCGGCATTCAGGTCGGCGTCGATTGCCATCTGCTTGCCCGGCATCCCGTCGAGCACGAAGCGCGCGCCCACTTCTGCGATACGCCCCGCCCCTTTAGTGATAACCATGAAGTTGATAATCACCAGAATGACGAACACCACGATACCGATGGCGAAGTTGCCGCCCACCAGGAAGTGACCGAAGGCTTCGACCACCTTGCCCGCCGCCGCCGCGCCGGTGTGCCCTTCCATCAGGATGATACGCGTGGAGGCAACGTTCAGCGCGAGGCGCAGCAGCGTGGTGAACAGCAGGATCGTTGGAAACGCGGCGAACTCCAGCGTGCGCTGGGTGAACATCGCCACCAGCAGCACCATGATGGACAACGCAATGTTGAAGGTGAAAAGCAGGTCGAGGATAAATGCCGGTAACGGCAGCACCATCATCGACAGAATTAGCAGGATCAGAATCGGTCCGGCAAGGATCTGCCATTGCGTCGATTTCAGGTTGCCGGGCAGGCGCAACATTGCCACCAGATTAGCCATCAGTGTCCTTCTCGTTCAAAAAATCCAGTGCTTCAGGCACCGGAAGGTTCTCAGGTTTTACAGGTCGTTGACCGCCCGCTAAACGCCAGCGTTTCAGTTGCCACACCCAGGCCAGCACCTCTGCGACAGCGGCGTAGAGCTGGCCCGGGATCTGTTGTCCAATTTCCGCGTGGCGATACAGCGCACGGGCTAATGGCGGTGCTTCAAGGATCGGTACGCGGTTTTCCGTCGCGATCTCACGAATGCGCAGCGCAATTAGCCCGGCCCCTTTCGCCACCACTTTCGGTGCGCTCATTTTGTTTTCGTCGTACTGAAGCGCCACGGAGTAGTGGGTCGGGTTAGTGACAATCACATCGGCTTTCGGCACATCTTCCATCATGCGACGACGCGCGGCAGCACGTTGCATCTGGCGGATACGGCCCTTGACGTGCGGGTCGCCTTCCATCTGTTTATATTCATCGCGAATATCCTGACGCGACATTCGCAGCTTCTTGATATGGGAAAAGATCTGGAAGATAACGTCGAACGCCACCATCGGAATAATGCTGAGAACCACCAGCAGCGAGCCTAATCCGACCAGGTTCAGGGCATTCTTCATCGCCGTCATGGGGGATTCACTGATCAGACGCATCATCTCCGGCCAGTGGTGCCACAGAAAAAACCCGGCAGCACTGCCCATAAGAAGCGATTTCAGGATCGCTTTAAGAAGCTCAGCCCCGGTTTGAGCTGAAAACATTTTCGCAATACCGGGTAGCGGGTTGAGCTTGGAGAATTTCGGTTGCAGCGATTTACCGCTGAACACCAGGCCACCGAGCATGACCGGCGAAACAAGAGCCACGATGACCACCCCGGCAATCAACGGCAGCAGAGCGATCATGGCGCTTTTTACCAGGTTGATGATCTGAATGAGGATCAGATTGGGGTCATTGACCATGCTGTGATCAAAACGTAAGCCAGCAGAGAGCATTCCCGCCAGTCTGCGGGCAAGCATCTCCCCGCCCCACCAGATTATGCAGACGCCCACCACCAGGATCAGCAGGGAGGTCAGCTCTCGGGATCGGGGGATCTGCCCATCCTCACGGGCTTTTTCAAGTCGGTGGGGTGTGGGGGCTTCTGTTTTGTCGTCGTTCTCTTCTGCCACTGTGCCTGCTCGCAGCCCATTAATTCACGGGTATCATGCCAGCGCAGAGAAAATCCAATGGCGGGAAAAGCCCGTTTATTCGGGCTCTTTTCGCTGTTTTTGTTCTGAACAACCTCAGGCCGCGTTCACAGCCTGAGGCAGAAGGGCAATCAGAAACCAAGACTGTCCAGCAGATCGTCCACCTGATCCTGGCTTGCCACCACGCCCGCTTTACTGGTGTCAAGCTGTGGACCATTGAGCAGGCTTTCGTTCTCGCGTTTCGGACGGGCAGCCGGTTCCGGAATATTTTCCAGCAGCACCATCAACAGCTGACGTTCAATCTCCTGAATCACATCCATCATGCGCTTGATCACCTGGCCGGTGAGGTCCTGGAAATCCTGCGCCATCATGATGTCCAGCAGTTGCGCATTGGTGAAGCTGGTGTGCCCTGGCACATCGCCCAGGAACTGACGGGTGTCCGTTACCAGTTCGCGGGCATCCGCCAGCTCAATGGGGTTCTCAAACCACTCATCCCAGCGTTGGGTCAGCGCTTTCGCCCCCTTCTCCATCGCATCCTGGTGCGGCTGTGACGCCTCAACGCTGTTCAGCGCTCGCTCGGCCGCCTGCGCGGTCATCTGCACCACGTAGTCCAGACGGTCGCGCGCGTCGGGGATGGCTTCCGCCGCTTCGGCGATAGCCTGGTCCAGCCCCAGCTCACGGAGGCTGTCGCGCAGCATGCGGGTCAGGCTACCAATACGGGCAATAATGTCGCTCGGCGAATGTTCTTCAACGGGTTTCATAGCAGGTTGCAACATTTCCATCACCTCACATGCCGAGTTTCTCGAAGATCTTCCCGAGCTTCTCTTCCAGAGTCGCCGCGGTGAATGGCTTCACCACGTAGCCGCTTGCGCCCGCCTGTGCAGCGGCAATAATGTTCTCTTTCTTCGCTTCTGCGGTCACCATCAGCACCGGCAGAGAGGCCATGCCTGCATCCGCGCGGATGGTTTTCAGCAGTTCGAGACCGTCCATGTTCGGCATGTTCCAGTCGGAAATAACAAAACCAAACCCGCCAGCCTGGAGTTTGTTCAGCGCATCCACCCCGTCTTCTGCTTCTTCAACGTTGTTGAAGCCTAGCTCTTTTAGCAGGTTGCGCACAATGCGACGCATGGTGGAAAAGTCATCCACAACCAAAAACTTAAGCTCTTTATCCGCCATAAAATAATACTCCTGAGTCAAATACGTATTGCCTGTCCGGCACTGATTTTCGCCAGCATCTGCTGGCTTACCTGGCTAAGATCGACCACTTCGCTTACGCCACCCATATTGATGGCCTCGCGCGGCATGCCGAACACCACACAACTTGCTTCATTCTGCGCAATCGTCCAGGCGCCAGCCTGGTGCATCGCGAGCATTCCGGCGGCGCCGTCGTTGCCCATCCCCGTCAGGATCACCCCCACGGCGTTGCGCCCCGCATGTTTCGCCACCGAATGAAACAGCACATCCACCGACGGACGGTGCCGGTTAACCGGCGGCCCGTCATGAATTTTGATTTGATAGTTCGCCCCGCTGCGCGCCAGCTCCATATGTTTGTCACCCGGGGCGATATACGCGTGACCCGGCAGCACGCGCTCGCCGTCTTCCGCCTCTTTCACGCTGATCTGGCACAGCTTATTCAGGCGCTCCGCGAATGAGCGGGTAAACCCCGGCGGCATATGTTGCGTAATCAGGATACCCGGGCTTGAGAGCGGCAATGGCTGGAGTACATGGCGAATTGCCTCTGTTCCTCCGGTTGACGCCCCAATGACCAGCAGTTTTTCCGAGCTGAGTAATGGTCCGGCCTTCAGGGTTGCCGGCGCGGCCATCGGCTTGTGGGCCGCCAGTTTTGCGCGCGACGCGGTACGGATTTTCTCGGCGATCATCTCGCTGTACGCCAGCATCCCCTCGCGAATGCCGAGCTGCGGCTTGGTGACAAAATCCACCGCCCCCAGCTCCAGCGCGCGCAGGGTGATTTCTGAACCTTTACCTGTCAGAGATGACACCATCACCACCGGCATCGGGCGCAGGCGCATTAATTTTTCCAGGAAATCGATGCCATCCATGCGTGGCATTTCGACATCCAGCGTCAGCACGTCGGGGTTATATTTTTTGATTAAATCCCGCGCGACCAGCGGATCGGGCGCTGTTGCCACCATCTCCATATCGCTGTGGCTATTGATGATTTCGGTCATGATCTGACGCATCAGCGCAGAATCATCGACAGACAATACCCTGATTTTACTCATGCTTTTTCCTTACTCAGCGCATAAACCGTTTGCCCACGCAGGCTAAACTCACGCACGAGGTTGCTGAAGTTTTCCGAGTGCCCGGCAAACAGTAAACCGTCAGGCTTGAGCAACGGAACAAAGCGACGCAGAATCTCCTGTTGCGTCGTTTTATCAAAATAGATCATCACGTTACGGCAAAAAATGGCGTCGAATGGCCCCGGCACGTTGTACTGCTTATCCAGTAAATTAACGGGGGCGAATTCCACGCAGTTCGCCAGCTCCTGGCGTACGCGCACCAGTCCTTCATGCGGGCCGGTACCGCGCATGAAGTAACGCTGTAGCTGCTGAGGAGACAGCGTTTTTAGTTCATCCTGGCGATAAACGCCGTTACGGGCTTTTTCCAGCACTTCGGTGTCGATGTCGCTGGCGTACACTTTCCAGCGGCCCGGCGCCATTCCCAGGGTGTCTGCAAGGGTGATGGCCAGCGAGTACGGCTCTTCCCCGGTAGAGGCTGCCGCGCTCCAGACGCGATACTCTCCGCTACGGCGACGGGCGTGTTCCGCCAGCACCGGGAAGTGATGCGCCTCGCGGAAAAACGCGGTCAGGTTGGTGGTTAATGAGTTGATAAATGCCTGCCATTCGGCGCTGTTCTGGTTCGCTTCGAGCATGCTCAGATAGCGGCCGAAATCATCCAGCCCCAGCGTGCGCAAGCGCCGCACCAGCCGGTTGTAGACCATGTCTCGCTTATGGTCCGCAAGCACGATCCCCGCACGCTGGTAGATTAACTGACATATCCGACGAAAATGCGCGTCGGACAGCGCGAGGCGCTGTGTCATCTGCAACAATAATGACGTTTGCCCTGAGGGCATGGGTGATGTCATAGCGCCTTCTCAATCACATTCAGGATACAACGGGTACGGCCTGTGACCGTCCGACTTCTGTTACTGCTTCAACGTGCTCTTTCACATTAAATACGGCGACCAACCCGGTAAGGTGATCCGCCTGGTTTGCCAGCTGATCGGTAGCCGCCGCCGCCTCTTCCACCAGTGAGGCGTTCTGCTGCGTAACCTGATCCATCTGTGTAACGGCCTGCGCCACCTGCTCAATACCACGGCGTTGTTCATCAGACGCCGAGGCAATCTCGCCCATAATGTCGTTAACCCGCGTCACGGAGGTGACAATCTCGTGCATGGTCTGCGCGGCGGTATCCACCAGCGCGGAGCCCTGCTGAACGCGGGAGACCGACTCTTCTATCAGCCCTTTGATCTCTTTCGCCGCGTTGGCGCTGCGACTGGCGAGGTTTCGGACTTCACCGGCAACCACCGCGAACCCGCGCCCCTGCTCTCCGGCACGCGCCGCTTCAACGGCCGCGTTCAGCGCCAGAATATTGGTCTGGAACGCGATACCGTCGATGACGCTGATAATGTCGCCAATTTTCTGCGAGCTGGCGGCAATCTGCTGCATCGTGCTGGCGACGTGAGAAGCCTGGTCGCCCCCACGTTTCGCCGTCATCGCCGCCTGTTTTGACAAGTCGGACGCCTGACGCGCGTTATCGGCGTTCTGGCTTACCGTCGCGGTCAGTTGCTCCATGCTGGCCGCCGTCTGCGCCAGCGATGCCGCCTGCTGTTCGGTGCGGGATGAGAGATCGTTATTGCCTGCCGCAATCTCGGAGATCCCGGTATGCATGGCGTAACTGCCCTGACGAACGTTGCTTACGGTTTCCCGCAGCGAACTCTGCATCGCCTTCAGGCTGGCGAAAATCGCTGATATTTCATTCCTGCCATACACGGCCACCGGACGCGCCAGGTCGCCCTTCGCCATACTGTCGAAGTGGCTGCTGACGATCGCCAGCGGCTGGACGATCATTTTGCGCGACCACCACAGCGAGCCGCCGGTCAGCAGGGCGGCCAGGATCACCATGGTCAGGAAAATCACCCCTGACATGCGGTAGCTGGTACGGCTGTCCGCACCGGCACGCGCCACAAACTGGTTAATATCCTGCTGCCATGCGTTAAAGCTGTCGTCAAATGCCGTCTGAGACGCCTGCACCGGCGCGGTCAGGAAGTCAGAAAGCTGGTTGTTCTCCAGCCACGTCGCCTGATGGTCGAGATCGCCGTACCACACATCAAAGGTCTTTTTCATGGCGACTTTCAGCGTTTTCTCTTTCTCACTCACCGCCTCCTGCGCCGTAAACGTCTTAAACTGCGCGTCGGCCTGCTTCAGGCTGCTGCGGGCCACGACCATCAGCGCCTTAATATCATCCGGCGGATAGCTCAGCGCGGTTAACGTCCCTGCTTTGTTCAGCGCAGTGCTTGCCTGTAACAGCACGGCACGCGTTTGTGCCAGTGCGGAGCGCTGCTGATTACTCGTCTCAACTTCCTGCAAATTCTGATAGCCATCGCGAAACGCCCAGAAAGACAACCCGTTACTGCCAACCTGCAAAACCCCACACAGGATCAGAATCAAAAACAGTGTGGTCGAGATACGAATACGATTTAACATCCACGCTCCCATCAAGCGGCAAGCAGCCGCGGTTTAATTGTCAGTCAAAATGTTTCCCAGTTTTCATCTTGTCCGGTCACCGCTGCGCGCGTAGGTGTTGTCACGGGCGCCGGGGTTGCTTCGCTGTACGCTGACCGCGAGCTGACCGTATTTGTTGTTTTTGAAGTAAGACGGAACGCCGAGACGGCCATTTTCAGGCGGCTCGCCTGATCCTCAAGCGCAGCGGCCGCGGCAGCGGACTCCTGCACCAGGGCGGCGTTTTGCTGCGTCACACGATCCATTTCCGATACCGCCAGAGCGACCTGGTCAATACCACGACTCTGCTCATCCGATGCAGAGGCGATTTCACCCATGATGTCCGTCACGCGCGTCACGGCATTCACGATGTCATTCATGGTTTCACCCGCACTTTCCACCAGCACCGAGCCGGTATCCACGCGTGAAACAGAGTCTTCAATCAGGGCTTTGATCTCTTTCGCCGCATTGGCGCTGCGGCTGGCGAGGTTACGTACTTCGCCAGCGACCACGGCAAACCCACGTCCCTGCTCGCCCGCACGCGCCGCTTCAACGGCCGCGTTCAGCGCGAGAATGTTGGTCTGGAAGGCAATGCCGTCGATAACGCTGATGATATCGGCGATTTTCTTCGAGCTGTCGGCAATGTCATGCATGGTTTTCACCACGCCGTCGACCACCCGACCGCCGCGCTGGGCGGTGTCGGACGCGCTTTCTGCAAGCTGCGACGCCTGACGGGCGTTGTCGGCATTCTGCTTCACGGTCGCGGTGAGCTGCTCCATGCTTGCCGCCGTCTCTTCCAGAGCGGACGCCTGCTGTTCGGTACGGGACGAGAGATCGTTGTTGCCCATCGCGATTTCACTCGTGCCGGTATAGATGGCATCCGCCCCCTCGCGCACGTTGGCGACGGTATCAATCAGCGAACGCTGCATATGGTCGACGCTGGTCGCCAGCTCGGTGATCTCGTTGCGACCAGAAACGGTCAGCGTTTTCGTGAGATCGCCCCGGCCAATATCGCGGATATGGGCAATGACGCGGCCAAGCGGGTTAAGAAGGATATGACGAATGCCGTACCACACGGCCACCAGCACGATAACCAGCGCGAGGGCGAGCACCGCCATCTGCCATTTCGCGAAACGGTAGTCGTTCTGGCTTTGCGTAAAGGCGGAGTGATAAAGCTCGCCGCTGGCTTTGGCGTACTCGCCGAGCGCCGCGCCAAGGGCGTTCTGCATGCCCTGGGTCGGCTGCGCGAAATAGGCGTCCATATTGCCCTTCTCCAGGAACTGCACCAGCTCCGTGAGGCCGGCGAAGTAGGCCAGATATTTTTCATCTATGTTCGCGCTCGCCTGCGCCATTGCGGGCTGAGGGGCGATTTTTTTGAAGGCCTCGTAATGTTTCGCCGCGTCTGCCAGCGTGGCGCGCGCATTCTTCAGCAGTTCCGTTTTTGCGCTGCTCTGCTGGTTGTTCGGATCCATCATCATGCGGGCAGACGAGCGGCTCAGATTGATACGCGTCTGCAACATCAGATCCCAGGTTGTGGTCAGTTCGCTTTGCTGCATCCGCAAATCGTTCGAGGCCGCGAAGCTGTCCTGGTTCTGTTTTAACGAGGAGAAAAAGAGGCCGCCAGAAATAAGCTGAAGAAGTGCGAAAATGACCAGCACCATCATAAGCATTGTGACAACGCGGATACGGTTCAACATACAACACCTTCTCATCGATTGATTAACGGTGTTATCGGCAGGGGCCACGGGAACTTTACATTTGCGAAAGGGAAAAGCGCGGGGAGTCAGAACGCGACGTCAACGATCAGCGTGTCGGTGTAGGTTCCGGCAGGAGGCGTGGCCTGGCTGGTCAGGACCTTAGCGCTGTAGTTATAGGTGCGTAAAAGCCCGTCGGTACTGACCTGGGATGAGCTGGCGCTGGCCCAGCGCTCGCTGCCACTGCCGCCCCAGCGGTTGCTGGTCGCCTCTTTATAGATGTCGTAACTCATAAAATTGCTGCCGCTAACCATACGACGAACGTTGTTCAGGGCGTTTGCTCCATTATTAATGCCTATGGTGTAGGTGCTGCCCTTGGTGCAGGTGACGGCGATCGACTGCGAAACGGTGGGAAAATTTTGCACCAGCGGCGCGCTGTTAAAATTCACGTCCGGCGTGGTCATCGTGCTGCAATCGTTGGTGACGGTCATGTTGAGGAGAATGGAGGTAGTTGCCGTGCCGGTTTGCGGGGTCAGGCATAGCCCGCCCGCGCCAACGGCGCACACGTTGTAGTTGATGCTGAACGTTAACAACACCTGGTACGGCCCGGCCGTGACGTTCTGCCCCGGCACAGTACGGAAATAAAGCGGAATGTTGTAGCGCCTTGACCCCAGCAGCCCGAGCAGGGTGTTGCCATTCCAGGTATAGGTTTTGCTGATTTGTACTTCACTGTTTCCGCCGCAGCCAGTGGCACCGCACAGGCGCGTGGGGATAACGTCCGCGATGGCCGCATTATCGGTACGTTTCATGGTGGCGCGGCTGTTGGCGGCTATCGACGCCGAGGTGTAGGTCAGCGTCACCGAGTCGTTGGTTAGCAGGTTGAGAACAGTATCGCAGGACACCACCAGCGTGCCGGTGGTTTGCACCTCCCCCGTACTGCTCAGGGCGAATGAGGTGACGCTGCCAAACGAGGCGTTCACCGTACTGACGGTGCAGGCCGCCCAGCCGCTGCCCGAGAACAGCAGCAGTATGGCTATCAACAGGCGTTTCACGGTGCCTCCCGGCAGGTCAGCGGACCGTAGGTTTGCAGCTTATGCTCGGGATTTTCGCCCACGTTCAACGTTGCGATACAGCGTTTACCGTCCGGGGTGATGACCTCCAGAGGATTCACATCGTTGAGGTTTTCCAGCCAGGCGAGGCCGTCGTAGCCAACAACCGCGCTACTGCGGGACGCGCGTTTGACCTGGCTTCCCACCGGGATCGCATTGCCCTGCACGTCATGCAGGATCACGCTGGCAACCCGCTCCTGCTCCATCGGGAAATCCACCAGATAACCGTTATGCCGACGAATCGCCACCCGACGCTCGGTCTCTTTCAGCCGGGTATCCGCAGGTAAGTTCAGGGTATCAATGCGGTAGCTCGCCGGGTAATAGGCGGAAACGCCGCTGACCAGCAGATAACCTTTATTATTGGTTTTACCAACCGGCTGGTTCTCGTAGCTGACGGGTACGTCCGGATGTCCGTCGGTGCTGATCACCACAAACGCATCGTTGATTTTGTTCGCCGCAAACAGCTCACCGTCCATCAGGACGACAGAGCCCATCGCCTCGCCCCACCAGGTCATCATCCCCTTCTCACCGTAGCCGCCGCCCTGAAGCTCAACATTGTTATTCCGCCAGCCGAGCGTGGCCTGTTGATAGTTACTCGACCGCGACTGGTTGGCCCAGGCCATGTTCCAGCTAAAGCCGCCGTCAGACGGCATCGAGTGGTTGTAGTTAATGCGTTGAGTGCTGCCTGCGTCAGGCGTGTTTTCAAAGGTAACGGCGGCGCTGTCACGTTCGCCCAGAGGGACCTGCAACGACAGCGCAACCGTCCAGTCATCCCGCTGCTGGTCACGGCTGGCCGCCAGGTAAATACTGCTTGAGCGCCACAGATTTCGGCTCCAGGAGAGGTTGAGCAGCTCGGTTTTCCGGCTGTCAAAACTCTCCACGCCGATCCACGCCGCACCGATATTGCCGTAATCACCGAGGTTAAAGGTTAAGGAGTACTGGTCGGTATTGCGGCTCAGGCTGGCAACGGGGTTATCATATTCATCATAAACGGTGGGCTGATCGTACAGGGCGAGGTTGCCGAAGCCGCGGTCGCGTCGGGTATGCTGGGTCGCTACGCTAAACTCGCTGGTGCTGTACTGATAGCCCCAGTTCATCTGGCCCCCTTCGTCGCCGCGCATCCGGCTTTGGGTATAAGACGTGTTCACCACGCCAAAACGCCCGAGCTTCAGCACCGTGCCCGCGCCGCCGAGCGCCAGCGACTCCGCCCCTTCCGCATGCCCCTCCAGCGTCAGCCAGTCGGTCACCCCGTAGCGATACGATCCGCTGCCCGCCGCCGGGCCATAGTCAAAATTCTCTATACCGTAGTTGCGCCGCAGGCTGCCCAGCGTCACGGCGCCGTCGCTTAACCCCTGCTTCAGCAGATCGCTGCTGACATAAAACGGCAGCGTGGTGCTCACCTGACGTCCCAGCGCGTCGGTGGTGACCAGTACCGCATCCCCTGCGCCGTTGATGTACGGCAGATTAGTGAGGGTAAACGGCCCCGGCTGAAGGCGGGTGGAGCCGGAACGGTAGCCATTAATAAAGAGATCGACCGAGGTCGGGACGGCCGCCTCACCGGAAAACGCCGGCAGCGGCCAGGTCACCAGATCCGGACGCAGGGAGAAGTCGCGCCCATAGCTGATCCCGCCCATCCGCACGCTGGTGCTCCAGCTCAGCGCATCGCTGATGACGTCCCCGACGGTCCAGGTGGTGGCATCCTCCTCGTTGGTGATCAGCAGGGTTGAGTCATAGCGCACGTATCCTTCCTGCTGCCCGCTGCTTCCGGCGAAATTCTGTCGGGCATACCCTGTCGAAGAAAACGAATAGTCTTCGTTGAAATAGCGGAACTCATGCCACACCGACGCCTGGCCGCCCGTGTGCTCGGTATGGTTGGTATAAACGTCGTAGTTGAGCAGCGCGCCCCGGCCATAATGCGGCTTGCTTTGCGCGCTCTGACCGCTAAACGACGTGATCCGCGCCGCAACCCAGTCCCGGGGGACCGTCAGCATGAGCCGCTGGGCGCTGCTGTCATACTCTACGCGTACCGATGAGAGCGTTGAAAGGTTCACCTCTCCGGCAGGCACATGCTCCTGCGGCAGTCCGGCGCGAAGCAAATCCGCTCCTGAAATAAACCAGGCGCCCTCGCGCTGCGTCACCGGCACCACCAGACCCGTGTCATAGTGGTTCAGCACCAGGGCGAGCTGGAATACAGCTTCGCCGTTCATCGTCCGCGCGTCCGGCGGCGGCGGTAAACTGTCGTCGCCGGTTTCGGCAAATGCGCTGGTACTGACGCAAAGCAGGATCATCATCGCCGGTTTCAGTTGACGGGCGTCGATTGCCATTGCGTATCCCTGGCATTAATTTGCGCGCTCATCCGATTCGGCTGATAAATCCCTGCCGGAAGCGGCCAGCTTCGGGTGCTGCCTGGCAGCACATAACCCAGCAGCCCCTCGGCAACCGTGCGTTTTTGCCCGCCCTGCTCAACCGCAACCTGGCTGAGCCTGACGTGAACGTTCCCCTGATTGCGGACCTCAAGCGCGGGTTTCCCCTCCTCCTGAATGACCCGCCAGTTGAGCTGCTGAGTGTTCGCCAGCGCGTGATGCTCTCCTTCGTTGAGGGTGGGGATCCCCTGTCCATAAACAAATAAGGGAATGGAATAGCGCATTTGCAGTTTGAGGCCCATAGACGGTTCCGCTTTGGCATCCGGCTGGGGAATCTCATCCACAATGATGCGGTAGGCTTGCTCGACGCCGGACGGGATCGTCCCCTGCTTAATCAGGCGAATAAGCTGTTTACTGCCTTTAGCGATAGTCACGATCGGCGGGCTGGCGACCACATCCTGCTGGGCGGTGTAACGCTCATATCCGCCCTCCTGTTTCCAGCGCACAATGCGTATCTGCATTGTCGTGGCGCTGTTGCCCTGATTCTGGATCCACAATTCAGTTGCTCTGGCGTCTGCCGAAAGCCACGGATCGATAGGCCAAAGAAGAATGGTTGCGGCTGCTTGCGCCTTAACCGCTGTAAGGGCCGTTATCCCCAACAGACTCAACAGGCCTGACCGCCTGAAAAATGGCTTCATCAATGCTCTCCCTTTCCTACCATGACAAGGTCACGGTGAGTTGATCTGAATACGTTCCTGACGGGCTAAACCCGGTCAAAAGCGCGACGCCAAAAAGAGGCAGCGCGATGTTATTGCTGTTGGTATAGGTAATCGGTATTGCCTGGTTAACCCCAATTTCACTGTTTGCGGCCAGAGAGCTGCTGCTGTAGAGCCGGTAACCGACCACTTCTGTCCCGCCTGAACGCGTCATCCGCCGCACAGAGCTATAATTCTGACCGCCGTTAATGCTCATACTTAGCGCCACACCCGGTGTGCAGGCGATGGACAACGCGCCGTCGGCAACAAAGCTGGTGCTGACCGGTGCGCTCTCCACGCCGCTGCGGGTCCCGAAATTCAGCGTACCGAAACGCCCGCCGGTGCCGGTGCTCACCGAGCATCCAGGCACAACCGTCGCGCTCACCCTGAATGACTGAGACGTCACCGCCCCGGCGTCTGGGATCAACATCAGCCCGACCAACAGGGTCAAAAAAGGGTGCACGACGCCCTCTGCGCTGTCGCGCAGACATAACAATGCCTTCATGGCTGAATCAGTAGGTGACGCTGACGTTAATCGTGTCGGTATAGGTTCCCGGTACGACCGTCACGCTATTGCCGCCGCCCGTAATGCGTGCATAGAGGGTGTAGCTATCCACCCCACCCGCAGTAGAGGCGACCGGCAACGCGGCATTGTTCGCAACCACGTTGTTGTAACCGCTATCGCTGAACAGGCTGTAGGCAACGCCCTGCGCCGCATTGGCGGTGTTGACCAGATAGCGGCCCGGCGTACCTGGGGTGCCGACAACGGTTCCGGGTGCGGTAGCGTTAGTGTTGCCGGTGATCGCCACCGTGTAACTGGCAGTGGTACATTGAATGGTAAAGGTGTTTCCTCCGCTGGCACCGGTTAACTGGGTTGTCAGGGTGGAGAATGTTGCAGGATGAGTGCCGAAATCGAGCGTCCCGAAGTTAATGCCGTTTTGCGTTGGCGAGCCGTTGATCAAGCAGCCGTTGGTCAGCGTCAACGTCGCGCCGATAGTGCCGCTACTGGTGACCGCGAGAGCCTGACCGACCGTTGCCGCCGTCAGCAGCGTGCCCGCGCAGATAAAAAGAAGTTTTCTTTTCATTTACCACCCTCCAGAAGAAATATAGGTTCGCTTGCCATATTTTATTCATACTGTTCAGTATGTTAGCCCCGCTTAAACATTCCCCGGCGCGGTTACTGAGAATTTAGTTTATGGTTAGCACTTCAACCACTTTCATCAAAAAGAGGGCAACCCCGCTCGAATTAACAGGTTATTAACAAACATTACAAAGGGTTAGCAAAAAAAAATGGGCATTATTCTTGCTTAACTTGAGGATATATCGCCTGTAGCGTGATCTGAGTCACAATATATCGTCATGATAAAAACAACGAATTTCATAAAAATTAAAAACAAGTTGTAACTCACGCAGCTTTACTTCAATTTATGCCCCGAATATTTTCCTGCGCTTAAATAAAAATATTGTATGCATTGACGCAGGAAACTCTTTTAGCGCATAGAGGATCTTTTTGTGGCAAGTGCAAACAAACTCACGCTCTTCATCGTGATTTTCATGCTGGCGGGCATTCTTTCCGGTGCGGCGATCCATGAGTATGCTTCGCCCGACGCGATACAGGCCTGGTCGGAGAACATCACCCTGCTGACCGATATTTTCCTGCGGCTGATCAAGATGGTGATAGCCCCGCTGGTGTTCAGCACCCTGACGGTGGGCATTATGAGGCTGGGTGAAACGTCTACGATTGGGCGCGTCGGGGGTAAAGCGATGGTGTGGTTTATCAGCTCATCCGTACTTTCCATTCTGGTGGGGCTGTTTATTGTTACCCTTGAACAACCCGGCAGCGGTCTGAACCTGAGCATTCCGACAGAGACGGTTGATACCGGCCTGGCCGTGAGCGGGATGTCGCTGAAAGCCTTCCTGTCACACACCATTCCAACCAGCATTGCCGGCGCGATGGCCAACAATGAGATCCTGCAAATTGTGGTCTTCTCGATGTTCTTCGGCATTGGCGGCGCGTCACTGGGCCAAAAATTCAACGCCCCGCTGGTCGCGGCGCTGGATGTGGTATCCCACATTATGCTGAAGGTGACGGGCTACGTGATGTACGTTGCGCCGCTGGCCATTTTCGCGGCGATTTCGTCCGTCATTGCCACCCAGGGGCTGGGCATTTTGCTGAACTATGCCTCGTTTATTGGCGGTTATTATGTGGCGATCCTCCTGACCTGTCTTGTATTGCTGGCCGTGGGTTACATGGTACTGAAGAAAGAGATTTTCCGTCTGGTGGCGATGCTGAAAGATCCGGTGCTGGTGGCGTTTACCACCAGCAGCTCTGAAGCGGCATACCCAAAAACGCTGGAGCAGTTAGCGCGCTTTGGTTGTTCACGGAATATCGCCTCTTTCGTCCTGCCGATCGGCTACTCGTTTAACCTGGTCGGCTCCATGGTGTACTGCTCGTTCGCCTCAATGTTTATTGCCCAGGCGTACAACATTCACCTGAGTTTTACCGAGGTGACGGTGCTGATGTTAACGCTGATGCTGGCCTCGAAGGGCATTGCGGGCGTACCGCGCTCGTCGCTGGTGGTGCTGGCGGCAACCATTCCGAGCTTTAACATTCCGGTAGCCGGGATCCTGCTGCTGATGGGGATTGACCATTTCCTGGATATGGGGAGATCGGCCATTAACGTGCTGGGGAACGGGATTGCGACGGCGATGCTGTCGCAGAATGAAGGGGCGCGGGAAGCGGAGGCAGAGCTGGTGGAGCAGGAGGCGTAAAGATACAAAAGAGCCGGGTGGCGCTAACGCGTACCCGGCCTACGTGTTCGAGCCATTTGTAGGCCGGGTAAGGCGAAGCCGCCACCCGGCATTATTTTATGCCACGTGATTCGCCGCAATATCCAGCAGCGCCATCTCTTCGCTGTTCAGCAGCTTCTCAATATTCACCAGAATCAGCATACGCTCGCCGAGCGCACCCAGCCCCGTCAGGTATTCCGTCGACAGCGTGACCGCAAACTCCGGCGCAGGACGGATTTGATCGGCGGTCAGCGACAGCACATCTGACACGCCGTCCACCACAATCCCCACCACGCGCTGCCCCAGATTCAGAACAATCACCACCGTGTTATCGTTGTACTCCACATCGCCCTGGCTGAACTTCACGCGCAGATCCACGATAGGCACAATCACACCGCGCAGGTTGGTCACACCCTTGATAAACGCTGGCGTATTCGCGATGCGCGTTACCTGATCGTACCCGCGAATTTCCTGCACTTTCAGGATGTCGATACCGTACTCTTCATCACCTAAAGTGAAAACCAGGAATTCCTGCCCAGAGGGCTCGCCCGCCAGTTTCGTTACGTTACTCATACCGGTCATGTTATTACCTTTTACTTAATCAGGCGGCTGTGTTCGCCACACGTTGTTCACGATTTAATCCCTGAAGTGCCGATACATCGACGATCAGCGCGACGCTACCATCACCCAGGATGGTGGCAGCAGAGATCCCCGGCACTTTGCGGTAGTTACTTTCCAGGTTCTTAACCACCACCTGATGCTGACCAATCAGCTGATCGACCAGCAGCGCGTAGCGGCGTCCGGCGCTTTGCAGGATCACAACGATACCCTGCGTGGCCTCGGTTTTTGCCCCGTCCACTTCGAACACTTTCCACAGTTCCACCAGCGGCAGGTACTCGCCGCGCACTTCGAGCACGCGCTCGCCGCCCGCCAGCGGATGCAGATCTTCTTCGCGCGGCTGGAGGGATTCCATCACCGCGTTCAGCGGCAGAATAAAGACTTCGTCCGCCACTTTAACGGACATGCCGTCAAGAATGGCCAGCGTCAGCGGCAGCAGGATACGGATCGTGGTGCCCGCGCCCTGCTTAGACTGGATCTCAACGTGACCGCCCATCTCCTGAATGTTACGTTTCACCACGTCCATGCCCACGCCGCGGCCGGAAACGTCGGTGACCTGCTCTGCGGTTGAGAAGCCCGGGGCAAAAATCAGCATGCCCACTTCTTCGTCAGTCATGTTTTCGTTGACCGCCATGCCCTGCGAAATCGCCTTCGCCAGAATGCGCTCGCGGTTCAGGCCCGCGCCGTCATCGGTCACTTCGATGCAGATGTTGCCGCCCTGATGTTCTGCTGACAGGATCAGGTTGCCCACTGGCGATTTTCCGGCTGCCACGCGGTTTTCCGGCAGCTCAATGCCGTGGTCGAGGCTGTTACGCACCAGGTGCGTTAACGGGTCGATAATGCGTTCAATCAGGCTCTTATCCAGCTCGGTGGAGCTGCCCATCAGCGTGAGTTCGATCTGTTTGTTGAGCTTGCTGGCCAGGTCGCGCACCAGGCGCGGGAAGCGGCTGAAGACATATTCCATCGGCATCATGCGGATGGACATCACCGATTCCTGCAAATCGCGGGCGTTACGTTGTAACTGGCCCATGCTGGTGATGAGATCGCCGTGGGTCACCGGGTCCAGCTCGTTGGAGCGCTGGGCCAGCATCGACTGGGTGATCACCAGTTCACCCACCAGGTTGATCAGCTGATCCACTTTCTCCACCGCCACGCGAATGCTCGTGGACTCGCTGGAACGCGCCGCCGGTTTTTCACCGCGGGCCGGGGCGGCCGTCTCTTTTGGCACGGCTTTCAGGGCCGGAGTAGCGGCAACTACCGCAGGGGCAATTTCTGCCGGCGCGGGCACTTCAACGGCCGCCGCCTCGGTTTCAAACGCAATTTGATCCGCTTCAATCACGAAGCACAGCACCGCCACAATGTCATCCTGACCGATCCCGCCGTCGAGCGTCGCGGCCAGGCTGTCTTTACCCTTCACCACGTTGCTGAGCGTCGCCAGGTTACCCAGCTCCTCTTCCAGCAGGTTGACCTCGTTCTCTTTCAGCCGTGACAGCACTACGCGCAATTTTCCTGCGGGCGCATCAGGCGCACTGTCTGGTTTGGCCGCGGCGTCAACAACGCTCAGTTTTGCCGCAGGGACAACGGGCGCAGACGCCTCACCTTTGGCTTCCAGCGCTAACTGACGCAGCGCGTTGCAGATGTATTCAAAGCTGGCGGCATCAGGCTCTGCCGAACTTTTATAGGCGTCGAGCTGTTCCTGCATAATATCTTTCGTTTCCAAAAACAGGTTGATAATGTCGGTATTGAGCTGCATCTCACCGCGTCGTGCTTCATCCAGCAGGTTTTCCATTAAATGGGTCGTTTCCTGCAAAATGGTAAATCCAAACGTTCCGGCTCCGCCTTTAATGGAATGCGCCGCACGGAAGATGGCGTTGAGCTGTTCTGAGTCCGGTGCCTCGGGCACCAGATCCAGCAAATGTTGCTCCATATCGGCCAACAATTCGTCGGCTTCATCAAAAAATGTCTGGTAAAAATCGGTAATATCCATGCTCACGCTATCACCTCGGATTGGCTGGTGGCGATGTTGGAACGGCAGCCGAAGGGACGGCCCCAGGCTGTTTTAAATCGTCCAGTGACTCATTCTGACTTTCGGCGTTTTCATGCAGGATGGCCTGCTCCGCCTGCTGGTTCAGCACTAAAAGACTGATACGACGGTTGATGGCGTCATCCGGTCCGCGGTCGGTCAGGCGCATGGTTGCAGCCATGCCGACCACGCGCAGGACCTTGCCATCATCAAGCCCACCCGCCACCAGCTCGCGACGCGAGGCGTTGGCGCGATCGGCAGAAAGCTCCCAGTTGCTGTATCCCTTCTCTCCCGTGGCGTACGGGAAATCATCCGTGTGACCGGAGAGGCTAACGCGGTTCGGAATGCCGTTCAGCACCGGTGCAATCGCACGCAGAATATCGCGCATGTAGGGCTCCACGTCGGCACTGCCGGTTTTGAACATCGGTCGGTTCTGGCTGTCGATGATCTGAATACGCAGCCCTTCCTGCACCAGGTCAATTTTCAGATGCGGACGCAGCGCGCGCAGTTTAGGGTCCGCCTCAATCAGCTGATCCAGGTCACCGCGCAGTTTTTTCAGGCGCGCCTGCTCCATCCGTTTTTTCAGCTCGTCGATGTTAGGCTGTTTTTTCACTTCGCCCTGCTGCTGGGTGTAATCGTCACCGCCGCCGGGGATCGGGCTGTCGCTGTTCGAAATGCGCGGCCCGCCGGTGACCGCCGTCGCCAGCGGCGTTCTGAAATATTCCGCAATCTGAATAAGCTCTTTTGGGCTGGAGATGGAGATCAGCCACATCACCAGAAAGAAGGCCATCATGGCGGTCATAAAATCGGCGTACGCGATCTTCCATGAGCCGTGAGAACCGTGCCCGTGCCCCTTATGCTTGCGTTTTTTTACGATGACGATCGGATGGGACTGGTTTTTCATGCGTCCTCAGTTGTCGTCTGTTGGTTGGGGTTTTTCACCGCGCGCACGTGCTCTTCCAGTTCGATAAACGACGGACGTTCGCTGGAGTAGAGCGTCTTACGGCCAAATTCGACGGCGATCGGTGGCGCATAACCGTTGAGGTTTGAGAGCAGCGTAATTTTCACGCACTGCATCATTTTGGTGGTTTCAGCGCTCTTCTGGCGCAGCACGCTCGCCAGCGGGGAGATAAAGCCGTATGCCAGTAAAATACCAAGGAACGTCCCCACCATCGCGTGGGCAATCAGGGCGCCCAGTTCAGCCGCCGGGCGATCCGCCGAGGCCAGGGCATGAACGACGCCCATGACCGCCGCCACTATACCGAACGCCGGAAGCGAGTCGCCCACCAGCGCCAGGCTGTTGGCCGGAACTTCGGATTCGCTCTCGTGGGTTTCGATCTCTTCGTCCATCAGGGCTTCAATTTCGAAGGTGTTCATGTTGCCGCTGATGATCAGTCGCAGGTAATCGACGATAAAATCGAGCATCATCGCGTCAGCCAGAATACGCGGGTAGCTGGCGAAAATTTCGCTCTCTTTCGGGTTTTCAATGTCCCGCTCCAGCGAGAACATTCCTTGCTGACGTGACTTCGCCATCAGGCGATAGAGCAGCGCCAGAAGATCCATATACATGCTTTTGGTGTATTTCGAGCGACGAAACAGCAGCGGAATCGCCTTCAGCGTGCCCTTGATCGATTTACCGTTGTTACCAACGATAAAAGCCCCTACCCCTGCACCGCCGATGATGACAAGTTCAGCCGGTTGATAGAGTGCTCCAAGGTGCCCGCCGGTCATCATGTAACCGCCGAAAACTGTACCGAGAACTACCAGGTAACCTAATAAGATAAGCACGACATCATCCTTCCGCTAGTGACTATGGCAGGACGTTCATTTCGAGCGCGTGACCTGAACGCAGGGTAAAAAAAAGCAGCGGTAATCGCTTACCGCTGCTGGAATCTTGCCCACAGGTTCGGGTTAAACAGCGTGTTCGATCTGTTCATCCAGCAGTTGTGGAATAATATCGGCAGCATCCCGGGAAAGTTTACGTCTTTTTACGGCTCGGGATGGAGGCTGGCATAAACTACAGGCGAAGCTGCCCGCAGGCTGGTGCGCGTGGGTAATAAAATTGCCGTCACAGCAGTTGCAGCGCGACAATTCAAGCATTCCGCTTTCAACAAAACGCACCAGCGTCCAGGCGCGGGTCAGCGCCAGCAGGGGTCCCTGTTCCTGCTGCGGGCATTGCTCAAGGTAAAGTTTGTAGGCTTTAATCACGGCATCCACGCCGCTGCATAAGCCCGTTTTAAGCAGGTACTGCCAGGCGTTACAGAACATGGAAGCATGGATGTTCTGCTCCCAGGTCATGAACCAGTCAGTCGAAAACGGCAGCATGCCTTTTGGCGGTGGGCTACCACGCAATTCTTTGTACAGCTTGATCAAACGACCACGGCTCAGTTGCGTCTCGCTTTCCAGCATTTGTAAACGCGCACCCAGCGTGATGAGTTCCATTGCCAGCTGGATATCACGGGCTTCCTGAACAATGCTTTTTTCGCTCATTGTTAAGCCCTTTTCTTCCGGGCTACGTCGTCAGGCTGGCTGATTTCGTTGAGCAGGCGGGTGGAGAGAAGAATACCGGTGTGGATCTGTTGCAGATCGTCCACGCGGGATTCCTGAGTCAGACGCGTAATGGTCTGCGGGTTATCGAAACGGAACTGGCAGACAAGCTGATTGGTTTCAGCCAGCTTGACCATCTGCGGAAGTGTTAATCCCCCCAGCATGGTTGCCATCTCTTCGTTAACACCCAGACGAAACATCGCTGACGGTTTGTCCTGACTAATCAAACGCTGCGCGAGCAATAAATACGACAAATTGATGTCGTAAATATGTTTTAGCAACTCGGATGTATGCATTTTTCCCATCCCGAATAACCAACTATTATTTTTATGCGGAAAGACCGCACCCCGTGATGTCGCCGGGAAATCACCCGGTATAAAAAGAAAAGGCCAAATGCATAGTTGAATTTAGGTTTGTACGTCGTAAAGCGCGTGACCGGTTAACATGGCCAAAATGTCGGTTACACATTTTATCTTTTCTTACAAATAACTAAGATTTTTCCTAATTCGACGCAAACTCTACTCGTCAGTTTTGACACATACAATGCAGCCCCCCCCTGGAATTTAAAAAAAATGTGATCTGCGTCACATAATTTACGCGAATGTAACCCATAAATCCATCAGCGTGACTTGTAATTTGGGTGTTTTTTATCCAACCCAAGCTTGTTTATATTCTTCAGGAACGAATACTCATGCATCCGGACGGGGGAATTGGGTCTGGGAAATGTAAAGACAGGGCAAATCCGCATTGATCTGCTATGGGGAAAACTTCACGTTGAAACTACCATTAATTAATAAAGTAAAAACAGGAGGTTAACGCTGGCAACACAAAAATCAGTTTCGTTGCGTAACGATCTACGCCGGGTTGATGATGAGTTAAGGCGAGTTAACCACCCGGAAGGGAAAATGTGTAATTTACGTTAAGCTGTTAATTTTTTTCATTTAGGCCATCTTTTCAGTTATTCTTCTTATAAGAATAATTAATGAATAATTATGATAAGCTTCACACTAATGACGCATTCACCTCTTGCAGTAATGGCAGTTTCGCGGTAAAGCTGGGGAAACTTGTCATTCTGACATCAAAGGAGTGCGTGATGAGTTACTCCCATCTGCTTGTTTCAGTTGCTGTTTCTCCCGAAAGCCACCAGCTTGTCGCCCGAGCCGTATCCATCGCCCGCCCCGCCAATGCCCGCATCAGCCTCATCACGCTGGCTGCAGAACCCGAAATGTATAATCAGCTGGCTGCGCCGATGCTGGAAGATATACGTGAGGTATTGCAGGAGGAAACGCACCAATTCCTGCAAGAGTTAGTGGAGAGGGCAGACTATCCGATTCATCAGACCGTTATCGCGACCGGTGAATTAAGCGCGCATATACTCGACATCTGTCAGAAAGAGAATATTGACCTGGTTATTTGCGGAAATCATAACCAGAGTTTTTTTTCTCGTGCGGCATGCTCGGCAAAATCTATCGTTTCGTCAAGCCAGGTTGATGTCCTGCTGGTGCCTCTTGGGGGCAATTAATGCCCCCGGAGAAAATCAGGCGAGTTTAGGGAAGGTCGCGATCTTTTTTTGCAGATCACCTTCCTGACTTTGCGGCTGGATCGCGCGCAAATCGTCAATAAAACGCGCCTGCCAGCGGTTAATATCATTCTTCATGATGGTCTCCATCATTTCCGAATGGCGTGAAATACGTTCCGCAAGCGGCATAGTTAACGCACGGTTCAGGGCATTTGCCACGTCATCGCGATCGTAAGGGTTTACAATCAGCGCTGAGGTTAACTCGTTTGCCGCACCGGCAAATTGAGACAGCACCAGCACACCCGGGTCAGCAGGATCTTGTGCTGCAACATACTCTTTTGCCACCAGATTCATCCCGTCGCGCAGGGGCGTGACCAGCCCGACGTCCGCATAGCGGAACACTTTCATCAGAATTTTGCGCTCAAAGTGCTGATTCAAATAGAAAAGTGGAGTCCAGCCAAGCTGCCCGTAGCGCCCGTTGATGCGCCCTGCCTCGGTCTCAAGCTGGTGACGGATATCCTGATAGGCCTGAACCTCACCGCGCGAGGTCGGCGCTATCTGGGTATAACGAATCTTGCCGTGATGCTGCGGGAATTTTTCCAGCAGGGTTTCGTACGCGAGGAATCGCTCCGGCAAACCTTTGGAATAATCAAGTCGTTCAACCGAAAAGATATTCTTAACGTGCTTGAGTTCATCCTTAAGCTGGGCAAGCTTCGGAGGCAATGGACCGGAGGCCTGCTCGGCAATTTCGTCTGGCTCAATACCAATCGGGTAGACCTCGGTATGGAAATTACGTCCCCACGCGGTGTGAGATTTGCCGCCGTGAGTAACCAGTCGGGTTTTACCGGACACGCTGTCGAGGAAGGCCAGCCTGTCGTTTTCCGTCTGGAAACCGAGCAGGTCGTAATCAGACAGCGCCTCAAGGATCTCTTCATGCTGCGGCAGTGCCGTGAAAATCTCCGGCGTCGGGAAAGGAATGTGTAGGAAAAAACCGATTCGGTTATTCACACCACGTTTTCGCAGCTCTCTGGCGAAAGGCAGCAGATGGTAATCGTGGATCCATAAAATATCGTCTTCTTCGATTAGCGGCAGCAGTTTATCTGCCAGCAGCGCATTAACGCGCATATAGCCTTCATAGGATTCACGCTGGAATTTCACCAGGTCCAGACGATAGTGAAACGCTGGCCACAGCACGGCGTTTGAGAACTCGGAATAATATTCATCATAGTCCTTCTCACTGAGTGCGAAGGAAGCCCACGTGATATTGCCCCGTGACACCTTTTTAAGCGGTTTCTCATCATTACTGATTTCCCCGCTCCAGCCAAACCAGAGACCACCCGCGGCTTTGAGGGCACCTAATACCCCGACCGCCAGGCCACCGGCACTGGCTTTTTTATCATCCGGCGGTGCGATGCGATTAGAGACGACGACTAAGCGACCCATAATGATTTCTCCCGTTGTTTTGCGCTATTTGTTGTTGTTGCTGGTTAGCGACATCAGATATCCACTGCCAGACGCTGGCGACGTTTTCCAGCCGCCATCCGGCAACGGTTTCACCCGGCCCTACCTTGACAGACATGCCACTGGCCTGGTTTACCACGCTGAACCCGGCCTCGTCGGTCAGGTCATCCCCAAAAAATACTGGCGTACGCCCTTTAAACGGCGCTTCCGCCATAAACGCTGCAATGGCAGCGCCTTTATTAATTCCTGCTGGTTTAATCTCGACCACACATTTACCGGGCTGTAACGCCAGCTCCGGATGGGCTTCCGCCACGCTTCTTGCTACCGAAAAGATCGCCGCCTCATGGTGAGGCGCCTGACGGTAGTGCAGCGCAAAGGCCATGCCTTTGGCTTCCAGTTCCGTACCGGGAAGCAGTTCCAGAGCAGAAGAGAGTTGCGCATGCAGCGCCTGAACCAGCGTATCGGGGAGTGAAACTATATGCAGTTGATCATGGATATCGCGGCGCTCCGCTCCGTGCACACCGGCCAGCGGAAAGTGATAAGGACTGGCGAGCACATCCAGCTCGGCCATTGAGCGCCCTGAAATCAATGCCAGTGCCCCCTCGTTCTGTCGGGAGAGCTGCTGCAAATTCTCTAACACCAAATCCGGTACAACAACGTCGTCAGGATGCGGTTCAATCCCGGCGAGCGTCCCGTCGAGGTCAAAAAAGAAAGCAAATTTTCCGGGCAGTACAGGCGGTGCGGTTAACAAGTCAGCCACCCTAATCCTCCTTACAGTGAACAAAACAGCCATGTAAGTATAGACAGTGTGACGGCGCTCGCCATTTAGCAACCGGCCTGTCAGCATAACTGGCGGGCCGGTCAGGGGGTCAACTATGGTTAATAGTTGAGCAGATAAGTGGCTAAAAATAAATCAGACGGTACGCTTAGCTTTTTGCTTGTAACGGTCGAAGATCACTGCTGCCAGCAGGATCAGGCCGCGTACGACGTACTGAGAGAACGGAGAAATATTAAGCAGGTTCATGGCGTTCTCCACGGTCCCCAGAATCAGGATCCCCGCCACCACATATGAGATTTTTCCGATGCCGCCCTTGAGGGATACGCCCCCCAATACGCAGGCGGAAATGACAATCAGCTCATAACCGATAGAGGTCATTGGCTGGCCGCTGGTCATACGCGACGCCAGAATAATCCCCGCCGCTGCCGACACCAGCCCGGAAAGCACAAAGATAATGATCTTGGTCCGTACGACCGGGACACCCGCCAGACGCGCCGCTTCCTCGTTCCCGCCAATCGCCAGGGTATTACGTCCAAAGGTGGTGCGGTTAAGCAGGAAACCAAACAGGATCAGACAGGCTACCGTCAGCCAGATAGGCGCAGGCAAGCCCAGCCAGTTGGCATAGCCCAGCGTAAAGAAGCGCTCGTCTTCAATCCCCACCGCCTTACCGTCGGAGATGATATAGGCCAGACCGCGCACGATTTGCATGGTCGCAAGCGTCGTGATCAGGGCGTTAATCTTCAGGCGCGCAATCACAAAGCCGTTCACCAGACCGCTCAGCACGCCGAGCATCAGCCCCGCCAGCACGCCGATCCACAGGCTTTCGGTCATATTGATCACCACGGCAGTGGTGACCCCGGCACAGGCAATCACCGAGGCGACCGACAAGTCAAAATCGCCGGAGGCCAGGCAGAATAGCATTCCGCAGGCCACCATGCCGGACATGGAGATAGCCAGCCCCAGCCCCTTCATGTTGATGAAGGTCGCAAAGTTTGGCACAAAAATCGCGCACGCAACGAACAGGGCGGCAAAAACCACCAACATGCCGTACTGGTCCCAGATGCGGCCAAAACTGAAAGCCGACTTCGGCGCTCCGGATGTAGTAACAGAGGACATCATTGACTCCTTACTCAGGCGACAGCCTGGCTAACTTTAGGCATGGCGAGACTCAACGCCTGTTGTTCATTCGCCTGTTCATGCAGCAATTCACCGGCAATTTCACCTTCGCGCATCACAACAATGCGGTCGGCAACGCCCAGCACCTCGGGCAGATCGCTGGAGGCGAACAGCACCGCCACGCCGCGTTTTGCCAGCTCATAGATGACGTTATAGATTTCGTGTTTCGCCCCCACGTCGATACCGCGCGTTGGTTCATCCAGCAAAATGACCTTCATGTCTTCCGACAGCCAGCGCCCCAGAATGGCTTTTTGCTGGTTGCCGCCGGACAAATTCATGATCAGCTGTTCAGCCCCGGGAGTTTTGATGTTCAGCGAACGGATATGGTGATCAGCGTTGCGCGCCTCCCACCCGTCGTTAATCAGACATCCCGCGCGGATGAACTTGCGCCGGGCAGAGATGTTGATGTTGTCGCGCACCGAGTGCACCGGAATAATGCCTTCGGCCTTTCGATCCTCCGGACAGAGCATGATGCCCGCGTTAATCGCCTGCGCAGGCTTCTGTATATCGACCTTTTTCCCGTCGACGAAGACCTGGCCCTGGGTAATACGCGTCCCGCCAAACAGCCCTTTCATCAGCTCGCTGCGCCCTGCCCCCACAAGGCCAAACAGCCCGACGATTTCGCCGCTGCGCACCGAGAGTGAAATAGGTGTGCGCACGCCTGGGGCTTTAACGCTATCCAGACGCAGACGCTCAGGGCCGTACTCGCGCGGCTTCCAGTGGTAAATATCCCCCAGATCGCGCCCGACCATCGCCTGCACCAGCTGGTCATGATTGACCTGCTGCATATCGGTGAAGGTGCGCACGTAGCGGCCATCCTTAAACACGGTGATGGCATCGCTTAAGGCAAAAATCTCTTCCATACGGTGGGAGACGTACAGAATGATGCGGCCCTCTTTGCGCAGCTCGCGGATCACGCGAAAGAGGTTTTCAATTTCACGCGCCGAGAGCGAGCTGGTTGGCTCGTCAAAAGCGATGATCTTGGCGTTACGCGCCAGCGCTTTGGCAATTTCCACCATCTGCCACTGACCGATGGAGAGATACTTAAGGGGCGTTTGCGGATCGACATCCAGCCCAAGGTGCCTGAGCTGCAAGCCCGCTTCATAGTTGAGCAGCGAGCGGTTGACCACGCCGCTTTTATGCGGAAGCTGGCCCAGGTAGATGTTCTCCGCCACGGTCATTTCAGGAATGAGATGCAGCTCCTGATAGATGATGGCGACGCCCGCGTTTAACGCTGCCGTGGTATCGGCAAAGGCCACCTCTTCGCCGCGAATGGCCAGCGTGCCGGTGGTGGGCGTGTAGTTGCCGCTGAGAATTTTTAGCAGCGTGGATTTTCCCGCGCCGTTCTCCCCCATCAGGGCATGAACCTGACCGGCATAGCAGTCGAAGCTGATATCGGTCAGCGCGTTTACGCCGGGGAATGTTTTACCGATGCCGCGGAAAGAGAGATACGGATCAGACTGTTGCATAACGACTCCGTGATTCCTGTAGTGTGTACGTCAGGCCCCTCACGGCGTGTGAGGGGCGCAATCACAGCGTATTACTTACCGCCCAGTCCTTTTTTCGCCAGCTCCTCTTTGAAATTATCGCGGGTGATCAGCACCACATCAGTTACTTCGGTGAATTTCGGCGGCTCAACCCCCTTGGTCACCCAGTTGTAAAGCATTTCGCTGGATTTATAGCCGTGGACATCCGGGCTCGGCAGCAGAGAGCCGTAGAAGCCGGTCGCCTGCGCTTTAGACAGTTCGCTCACGGCGTCCACGCCGTTGATGCCGATCCCGATAATGTCCGGTGCTTTAAAGCCCTGGCCTTCCGTTGCACGCACGCCGCCCAGCACGGTGTTATCGTTCATCCCCACCACCAACCAGTGTTTCACCTCCGGATGCTGGACGAGCATGGAGTTCGCCGCATCAAAGGCACCCGGGATATCGTTGGATTTGGTCGGGACTTTGTAGATTTGTTTTTCCGGGAAGCCAGCCGCTTTTAGCGCGTCCATGGAGCCCGTGGTACGACGACGGGCGGTATCCAGCTCGTCAGCGGTAATGGCCATCACGGCGGTCTCTTTTACATCCCAGCCGCGTTTTTGCATCTCTTTATAGAGCTCCTGGCCCTGACGCTCGCCGATTTTGGTGGCCGCCATCATCACCAGCGGAACGGTATCCATCGGTTTGCCTTTGGCATTCACGAACTGATCGTCCACCGCAATCACTTTCATGTCATAACCGCGCGCTTTCGCGGCAATCGCTGAACCCAGCTTTGGATCCGGCGTACAGATAACGAAACCTTTCGCGCCGCTCGCCGCCAGGCTATCAATGGCGTTAAGCGTTTTCTCGCCGTCAGGTACGGCGATTTTAATTACCTCAAATCCCAAATCTTTTCCGGCTTTATCAGCAAATTTCCATTCGGTCTGGAACCACGGTTCTTCCGGCTGTTTAACCAGAAAACCGAGCTTTAAATTTTCAGCGATAGCGGATTGTGACATAACGGCAGCCAGGCCGATGGCCGCCAGCGCTTTAGTAAATTTGTGCATGGTAAACTCCAGCTTTAGCATTCTTATCTGTAGGGAATAATGGCGAACAACTTATTTAATCGGACTTAAAACAAGGCATTAGCGCTTACCTCGTTATAAGCGTTATTGCTGGAGATAGTTTTAGCGGGAAATTAATCATCCATAAGAGAGCGACATCACACCGCAGAATTACAGTAATTGCGTACATAAATTCAGCGAAAAATGACATAAAAAAGGACGTAATTGTCCTACAAATGGAAAGGAGTTAAGCAGGATTATCCATAAGGTCAGCTAAGAAATCCCTGTAACCCGGACGCCTTAGCGTCCGGCAGAAAATTTACCAGCGGTAATAGATGTGTTCAGCATGATCGCGCACGGGGGCATCGTCGCCCAACAGACGCGCAGAGAGCGTCAGCGCAAAGTCAAAAGCGTGCCCCAGCCCCTTGCCGCTGATGAGGTTGTTATCCTCCACCACCGGCGCATCTACATATACTCCATCATCAACGGTCTGCCAAAGATCGCCGGAACAGACGTAGCGCCGCCCCTTCAGTAGCCCGTTTGCGCCCAGCACCCGCGCAGCCGCAGAGCAGATCGGGCAGATGAGTTTGCCGTGCTCGTCATGCGCGGAAACAAAGCGTATCACCTCCTGGTTAGCCGCAAGATTGATACTCCCCTGCGGCCCACCGGGTAACACGACCGCGTCATACAGCGTATTAATACGTTCCGTTAAGGTACTGTCAGCCACCATGGGGATATTGTGGTAACTCACTACCGCACGGGACTCCGCGCAGGCCAGCGTTTCCACCTCAATCTGCAAGCGACGCAGGATATCAACTGTGATAATCGCTTCTGCTTCTTCAAAACCAGGTGCCAGCAGCACCGCAACTTTTGTCATCATAAACCCCTACAAGTGAAAAGATATAAAACATCGTTTCATTTTCCAGATTTGTTAGATAACAATCTTACGACGCGATCACAGAACCGTATATTGCGGGAAAATTGATTTAGCTCAAATTTGCTACAGCAGGATATATTTGCAGTTATTATTTCTGATTTAACACTTTCACAGAATTTCCCGCCACAGAAGGTTTCCTGAAACGATAAAAATGGGAAGAACTGATTTTAATATCATTAAAATCATATAGATAAAAAATATTAGATCTCGTCACCTGTTTTCTGTTCTGCGCTATATTTAAATTTGTAATGTATGGTAAACACAGCCCAACTAAGAGTTTTCTTAATTCAAAGAGAAGCGTATGCTTATTTAAATCGAACACAGGACGTGAATTTTCGAGTTTGTTTACCTTGCAGAAATCTTTTTCTGTTATTCAATCGTCAGTACCTGCCGGGTCAGGTTTAGTAGCGGACATCAAGTCCCACAGTCAATAAGGATATGAGTATGACTACCCAAACGATGATGCAAAAACTGAATGCCCAGATGAACCTGGAGTTTTATGCTTCAAATCTGCATCTGCATTTGAGCGCCTGGTGTTCCAGAAAAAGCCTCAACGGCACTGCCACCTTCTTTCGTACTCAGGCGCAAAGTAACGTCACGCACATGATGCGTGTCTTTAACTTTTTGAAAGCCATCGGCGCCAATCCCACAGTCAAAGAGCTTGAAACGATTGAAGATAATTACTCCTCTCTGGAGGAACTGTTCCAGAAAACGCTTGAAGAGTATGAGCAACGCTGTACGAAGCTGAACAAGCTGGCCGATGAAGCCAAAGCGCAACAGGACATCATTACCCTCAAGTTTTTACGTGATATGGACAGAGAGCAGCAGCAGGATGGCATGCTGCTGAAAACGCTCGCAGACGAAATCCGCAACGCGAAACGCGCAGGGATCTGTCTGGAGCAGACGGACCGCCATCTTCTCGACATAGCTACCGTGCAACACCACTAAGTTCCTTCACCCGCTCCCGTCAGGGCTGAGAGTTCCCCACAAAATAATGCCTGCACAGACGGCCCCCTCTCCCTTGAGGGAGAGGGCTGGGGTGAGGGGGAACATACGGCTCTGGTGGTCATTCCGTTCACTTTATGTTCCTTGCTACTCTGTCACGGCATAACCGGTGAACGTGCCAGGGTGGCTCAGTCGCCACCACCCTGGCGACCCGGGCTTCCGGCGGAAAATCGCCGCTTCGCGGTACCTTCGGCTTATTCCTTCCGGCTTATCGGGGACGGGCGGAGGTAACATCCCTGTAAAGCCCGCCCTCTCGGCGCATCCCTGCGCCTCGCCCCGGCCTACAGGAAACGCCTCAGCGATTTACAGCCGGACCGAGGCATCGCTGAAAGCCTTCAGTTATTCTGAAGGCAACGTTATCGCTTTTGCTTTCAAATTACTGGGGATCCCTCAGCCCGTCAGGGAGTGGGTGCCAACTCCCTGCTTTTGCTGACATTTAACAAATCAGATCTTGCTCCCAATGAATAACCCCACATCGTGTAATGATTTGTTTAATTACATTCATTAACGAGGGAGCATCATGATCACCATTGAGTTTATTGTCATTATCCTCTGCCTGCTGGTAGGTACCCGCTTCGGCGGGATGGGCCTGGGGCTGATAAGCGGCATCGGCCTGTTTATTTTGAGTTTTGTCTTTGGTCTGCAACCCGGTAAACCGCCGGTTGACGTGATGCTAACGATCCTCGCCGTCATCGGCTGCGCGGCCACGCTACAAACCGCCGGTGGCCTGAACGTGATGATGCAATTCGCAGAGCGCCTGCTGCGTAAACATCCCCAGCACATCACCCTTCTCGCGCCGTTTACCACCTGGATGTTGACCTTTCTCTGCGGGACCGGCCACGTCGTCTACACTATGTTTCCCATTATCGCGGATATCGCCCTGAAAAAAGGCATTCGCCCGGAACGGCCGATGGCGGTGGCCTCGGTGGCCTCACAGATGGCGATCACCGCCTCCCCCGTTTCCGTGGCCGTCGTTTCGCTGGTCTCAATTCTGGGTGCGCAGCACGGTATCGGCCACGCGTGGGGGATCCTCGAAATACTCGCCGTTTCCGTACCGGCCTCACTGTCAGGCGTCGCCATTGCGGCACTGTGGAGCCTGCGCCGGGGGAAAAACCTCGCAGACGATCCTGAATTTCAGGAAAAGCTGAAAGATCCGAAACAGCGGGAGTTTATCTATGGGGGAACGGAGACGTTGATGGATCAGCGTTTCCCTAAACAGGCCTACTGGTCAACGTGGATCTTCTTCGCCGGGATTGCCGTTGTGGTCCTGCTGGGTGCGTTGCCCGAGTTGCGTCCGGCGTTTGAAATCAAAGGCAAAATGACGGCCCTGTCGATGAACCTTGTCATTCAAATGATGATGCTTATTGCCGGGGCCATCATGCTGATGACCTGTAAGGTTAATGCGTCGGCCATTTCAAACGGAGCGGTATTTAAGGCGGGGATGGTCGCCATCTTCTCGGTGTTTGGCGTGGCATGGATGAGCGATACCTTTTTCCAGGCGCATCTCGACGAACTGAAAATGGCACTGGAGGGGGTAGTGAAGAGTCATCCCTGGACGTATGCCATCGTGTTGTTTCTGGTGTCGAAACTGGTCAACAGCCAGGCCGCGGCCTTAACCGCAGTCGCCCCGATGGGGTTGATGTTAGGCATCGATCCGAAAATGCTGGTGGCCTTCTTCCCGGCCTCCTACGGCTACTTTGTGCTGCCCACCTATCCGAGCGATCTGGCCTGTATTGGATTCGATCGCTCCGGCACCACCCGCATCGGTAAATTCATCATCAACCACAGCTTTATTCTGCCGGGTCTGATTGGCGTCAGCTGTGCCTGCGTGGTGAGCTATCTGCTGGTGCAGACGTTCTTTTGAGCCTTCTGTGGGCGACAGACTCTGTCGCCCTTCGACGTAAAATCAGAAAACGGTTTCTAATTTTAAAACATCGGTTTATTTTAATGTGACTCACCCTGCGGCGTGAAGCGCAGTTCAATCAGCGCGATCGCTTTCTGGATCGCGCGGAGCGTAACCGGGTCCGCCGCAGCAGGATGATTGGTGAAATCGATGTTTTTTAGCTGGGTCGACATCTTTTCGCGTACCTCAACCGGCGCGATAACGTCAATCACATCAAGGATTTGTTTGATAACCAGCTGGCAGGCGACGACGTCAGATACCAGTTCCTGATCGGCGCTCAGGTTTTGTGACATGGGGTTCTCCTTATTCAAAGGCCGCCATAGTAGCAAAACAGACGCCCTTCCATCTCCCTCTCGTCGTCCGCAGACATAAAAAAACCTGCCGAAGCAGGTTTTTTTATCAGAACATCGCACCCGGTGGGACGTCTTTAAACGTTGTGCAGTAGTTAGCCCACATGCTTTTCAGGATTTTGCGCAGTTTCATTATGTTGCTCCAGTAACGTGTTATGCAGGTGTTATTATCAATACGCTTATAATATGACCGCCATCACAAAAATCAACCATTTTGTGACCTGCATCACGGTTAACAAACCCTCAGTGCTGCCGGTTTGTTAAAAAAAGGCACGATAAATCCGCACGTTACAGACTTATAAATTCCAGTAAATTTTTATAAAATTTTTTGAGCGGGCAGGAAGAGAATGAGTGAAAACGTATCCGGCAAAGAGAGCCGTGGATTATCGCCTGCGGCACTGCTGGTGGCCGGTGCTTTCTTTATGGAGTTTCTGGACGGGACGGTGATCGCCACCGCATTGCCGGATATGTCAAAAAGCTTCGGCGTACAGGCCGTGGATCTGAATATCGGCATCAGCGCCTACCTGATCACCCTTGCCGTGCTGATCCCCGCCAGCGGCTGGATCGCCGACCGCTTCGGCGCGCGAAAAGTATTTGCCCTCGCGCTGGCGATCTTCACGCTGGCCTCGGTATTTTGCGGCCTGTCCACCACGCTCGAGGAGTTTGTCGCAATGCGCGTCTTCCAGGGCATGGGTGGCGCGCTGATGGTGCCTGTGGGTCGCCTGGCCGTGTTACGTACAACGCCAAAGCATCAGCTCATCACGGCAATCGCCACCCTGACGTGGCCTGCGCTGGTCGCGCCGATCATCGGCCCGCCGCTGGGCGGGTTCATTACAAGCTATGCCGACTGGCGCTGGATCTTCTTTATTAACGTGCCGCTGGGGATAATCGCCATTTTGCTGGCACTGCGAATCATTCCAGACCTGCATGAAGATACGCGCCGACCGTTTGATTTACCGGGTTTTGTGGTCACCACCCTTGCCATGGTGAGCCTGGTTTATGCGATGGAGTTGATGGGCGCAGAGCCTCTGCGGACAGGATTAACCGCCACGCTGTTTATCGTCGGTGTCGCCGCGTTGAGCCTGGCGCTGCGCCACTTTAAGCGGGCAACCTGGCCGATGATCAGGCTCGATGCGATGCAAGTGCCGACGTTTCGCGTCACCCTGTACGGCGGATCGCTGTTTCGCGCCTCCATCAGCGCGGTTCCGTTCCTGTTACCGCTGATGTTCCAGGTCGGCTTTGGCATGGACGCGTTCCATTCTGGCCTGCTGGTGCTGGCCGTTTTCGTAGGCAATCTCACCATTAAACCGGCGACGACGCCCCTGATCCGCAGCCTGGGGTTTAAGCGGCTGTTGCTGATTAACGGTTCACTTAATGTCCTGGCGCTGCTGGCCTGCGCCTTTCTTACGCCGCAGACTCCTGTGTGGCTCGTCATGCTGATCCTCTATCTGGGTGGCGTTTTTCGTTCGATCCAGTTTACAGCCATCAGTACGCTGGCCTTTGCGGATGTACCCTCTGCGCAGATGAGCTATGCCAATACGCTGTTTTCAACCGCAACGCAGCTTGCCGTGGGACTTGGGATCACGCTCGGGGCCATTGGTATTCGTATCGGGGAAAAAGTCAGTGAGACGATGGGGATTGCCGGCATGCCGGGAATGAGCTTCCGGCTGGCATTTGTGGCGATCGCGCTGATCTGCCTGGTGGGAATGGTTGACACGCTGCGTCTGACCAAATATGCAGGCAGCGCGGTATCATCGAAAAAGTAAGGCTCTGTGCCGGGCGGGCAACGCACCGCCCGGCAAAGGAAATCAGCCAACAATACCGCGCACGAAGGCTTCGATCTCTTTGTCCTGGCAGTTCTCGAAGAAGCACTGCTGGAAGCGCTGGCCTGAGACGGCGGTTTTAACCAGCTCAGGATCGATTGCACGCAGGGTATCCAGATAGTTTTCTCTTACCACCGCCGCTTTCACCTGGTTCAGAATACCGGCGTTACGCACCTGCGGCTCCTTACGCTCTGGTGGATAGCCTTCGCCATTGCGTCCGGTAAACGCTTTCTCAAAGATAAAGCGTACGTTCAGTTCTGCCCCCCAGCCGAAGCCCTTCGCAAACGGCAGAGAAAGCGCGTTACCGTTGTTGATTTGCGCAAACAGGAAAGCATCCGCAGGATCGATGCAGTAACCGCAAATCACACCCGGATGGATGTTCAGGGACATTAACGCGCCCTGCCCGGTACCGCAGCCGGTGACAACAAAATCAACGGCTTTAGCGTTAAGCAGAATGCTCGCCATGATGCCCAGGTGAATATAAGTGAGATGATGATCGTTCTCATCACTCATACCGACGTTATAGACCGGGAAACCTTTCTCATCAGCAACGGCTTTCAGCTCATTAAGGATGATGGGATTCTTAGCGGCCTGGCTGTTTTCCATCATCAGTGCAATTTTCATCTTGTCTCTCCTGAATGCATGGCGGGCGATCCCGCTGTGGATACCTTTTCAACTTAACCTTACTATCAAACAAACGCACTTTCAAATTAAGTGAAAACTTGTTTTAAAAAACAAAGATGCGCTCACAATTTCGCGCGGTGGCCCGGCTCGTTGTACAGTGAAAGGGCAGATCCTCCGGCTATTCCGGCCATTGCGTCCCGTCGCGTTGGTTACAATGGCGTATTTCCCGTCACGCAGAGTGAAACATGAAACGTGTAATCATAGCCGGAACGATCCTGTTGCTCGCCGGTTGCAGCATCAACCGTCAGGCAGAAGTCAGTAGTACGGATGCCCCAAACGGAATTGTGCGCCTCGACTATGGCCAGACCATGCTGCAAAACGCCTGGTCTGATGACTATGTTAATAACGGTATGGCAACAAAGGCCTGCCAACGTATGGGCTACGCCTCCGCGTCAGCCTACGGGCAGCCGATTAAAACCTGCACCCTGATCAGCGGTTCACTCTGTCTGAACGAAAGTGTGACCATTCAGTATAAATGTCAGGGATATGCCGTTACCTCTTCCAGCCAGAATCCGTGGTATTAACCGCGACTGCCAGTCACGCTGGCAGTTTATTTAATAAGAACAAAAATAATTCTCATTAATAAATATAAATGGCGGCAATGCGTTTTATTCCCATTCGTATTTTTAATAAATAAATATTTATTTTACTTTTTGCAAATAATTAAATAACAAATTATAGTGTCGCTCATCGTGAACCAGAATTAATAAACCGGAGCTGCACCATGTTAAAAACTGAAATGATCGACAAGCTCAATGCGCAAATGAATCTTGAGCTATTTTCTTCCCTGCTTTATCAGCAGATGAGCGCCTGGTGCAGCTATCACAGCTTTGAAGGGGCTGCCGCCTTCCTGCGTCGTCATGCCCAGGAAGAGATGACGCACATGCAGCGTCTGTTTGATTACCTGACGGACACCGGCAGCCTGCCGCGCATTGATAACGTGGTATCGCCTTTCGCCGAGTACGGCTCTCTTGATGAACTGTTCCGTGCCACCTATGAGCACGAACAGCTGATCACCCAGAAAATAAATGAACTGGCTCATGCCGCCATGACCAGTCAGGATTATCCAACCTTTAATTTCCTTCAGTGGTATGTGGCTGAACAGCACGAAGAAGAGAAGCTGTTTAAATCCGTGCTGGATAAATTATCTCTGGCAGGTAAATCCGGGGAAGGTCTGTACTTCATTGATAAAGAGCTGTCGACGCTCGACACGCAGAATTAATAGAAAAGCGGTGCTGAGTTTTCAGCACCGCTTTATTCAATGACGGCAAATTTTACTTTCGTGCGTGGAAAATCCGTCTGCTGCCGGAATGAATTTTCCGCGCGCCGCCAGAAACGCCACCAGCTCCGCGGCTGTCATTTCCGAAGCTGAACAGGTATGGAAACGCGCCGCTTCGCCAAAGCGGGCATGTATCGCCTCAACCAGACTCTCCTTCGTATAACGCTCACCTGACTCAATCATCATATTCAGCACGTCGTGTCCGTGAATTGACATCATTACCTCTCGCAAATAAAAAGCAGACTAAATGCTCCCTCCACGACACGCTTTGCGCTGGCGCAGGTTCCCCCTTTCTTTTTGTAAATTAATCATTACACCCTATGTAACGGTGATTTGACGAGATGGTGCTTTTCCCTTACTCTGCGCCGCAGAATGAGTCGCGGTATGGAAGCGTTGTAGAGGAAAGCGTGAAGAACAGAACTCTGGGAAGTATTTTTATCGTCGCCGGAACGACAATTGGCGCAGGAATGTTGGCCATGCCGTTGGCTGCCGCCGGCGTCGGGTTTGGGGTTATCGTAGTGCTGCTGGGTGGTCTTTGGGCCCTGATGTGTTACACCGCGCTATTATTGCTGGAGGTTTATCAACATGTCCCTGCCGATACCGGCTTAGGCTCCCTGGCTGCACGCTATCTTGGACGCTACGGGCAGTGGATCACCGGTTTCAGCATGATGTTCCTGATGTACGCGCTGACCGCCGCCTACATCAGCGGCGCCGGGGAGCTAATTGCGTCAAGCATCAATGACGGCTTCGGTGCGTCGCTTTCACCGGAAACAGGCGCCATTGTCTTTACGCTGATCGGTGGCGGCGTGGTTTGTGCGGGCACGTCGCTGGTCGATCTGTTTAACCGTTTTTTGTTCAGCGCCAAAATTCTCTTCCTTGTTGTGATGCTGGTGCTGCTGGCACCGCATGTGCACAAGGTTAACCTGCTCTCCCTCCCGCTGGAGAAAGGTCTGGCGCTTTCGGCCATCCCGGTGATTTTCACCTCTTTCGGTTTTCATGGCAGCGTGCCGAGCATCGTGAGCTATATGAACGGGGATATTCGCAAGCTGCGCCGCGTCTTTGTGATCGGCAGCGCCATTCCGTTGATTGCTTACCTGTTCTGGCAGCTGGTGACGCTGGGCAGTATTGATTCCACCACCTTTATCGGCCTGATGGCAGAGCATTCTGGTCTGAATGGATTCCTGGTTGCCCTGCGTAACGTGGTGGCCTCTTCACACGTGGAGCTGGCGGTACATCTGTTTGCAGACCTGGCGCTGGCAACCTCCTTCCTCGGCGTAGCGCTTGGCCTGTTTGACTATATGGCGGATCTGTTCCAGCGTCGCAATACCGTTGCCGGACGCTTACAGACGGGGGCGATGACCTTCCTGCCGCCGCTGGCCTTCGCGCTCTTTTATCCGCGCGGGTTTGTGATGGCGCTAGGATATGCTGGCGTGGCGTTATCGGTACTGGCCCTGCTGCTGCCTTCCCTGCTGGCGTGGAAGAGCCGCCAGCAACATCCGCAGCAAGGATACCGCGTGGCGGGTGGTAAGCCGCTGCTGTGCGTGGTGTTTGGTTGTGGGGTGGTGATTATTCTGGTGCAGATTTTGATTGCAGCGGGGATGCTGCCGGAAGTGGGATAAAAAAAGGGGCTATGAATAGCCCCTTTTTTCAGTGCAGACAGCAACTCTTAAACTTCTTACCGCTCCCGCACGGACACGGATCGTTACGTCCCACCTTCGACCCGTTCACGATCGGCTTTTTCGCTTCCGGCTGCTGCGGATTAGCCACCCAGTAGTTGTACAAACGCAGCGCCGCAGGCTGAATGCTCTCGATGCTGGCCATATACTCCTCTTCGGTCAGCGCTTCCAGCTTCTCGCTGTTCTCTTCCGTTCCGTGCAGGGCAATCACCGCCAGATCCGCTTCCAGCGCTTCCGGCAGGGATGACCAGTCCGTCAGCGCCACGCCGCGCATGTAGCCATAGCACCACTCTTCCACTACGGTATAGCTCTGACCGTCAACGTCGTTATAGCCAAACAGCGGTTCAAACTGATCCGGGTATTCGCTCAGGCGCTCGGCAATATCGTTCATGTGCTTAAAGCAGAGATCGATAAAACGGTTCATCTCACGATCGTTTTTCCAGCGCGGAATATACTTCTCGCCACCCCATACCGCCACCAGCCAGGTGTCGGGCTCCCCCACAACGGGACCGGAAAGTACTGCGGTAAGCATGCCGTCCAGTTCGGACACGTCAATCACGGATGCATCGTCGTGTCCGTAAGAGATTAATGTCTCTTCCAGCCACGCCATCTCGCTTTCATTTAATGGGCCTTCAGCCATTGCTGATACTCCTGATAAAAAAAACGATCCTGACATATATCGCCGCGCATGCCTATCTGAAGTTTAGGTCTTTATTGCTGCAAAAACGTGCAAATCGTGACCGTTGCACAACTTATGGGCTTTGTTGTTAAGGAGATGTGATCTCCGCTGTAAATTCATCTCATCCCGCAAAGGCGCATAAAACGGCGCTCTATACTCAACGTGTTGTGACCCGGTCAAGGGATTAACCATTCTGGCAACCTTTTTGCTTAATGTTCTGCGCGCTTCGCGGTGCGTGGGATCCTCGCCGTATTAAGCACGAGATTGCTTCTAAAGTGCATTTTGTTCTCGCTCTTGTTTTTGGATTTACGATGCCATCAGGCGTTCGGGTTTATACCTGGTGCAAAAACCTCTTTGCTAAGGAACATAATAATGTCGCTGAAATTTACCAAAACTCCCCTCTCCCTGTTGCTGGCCGGTTGTCTGGTGACGGCCTTTTCTGCACAGGCCGATATCGTGATCGGCGTGGCCGGGCCGTTCACAGGCCCGAACGCAACCTATGGCGATCAATACTGGCATGGCGCTACGCAGGCGGCGGAAGACATTAACGCCGCTGGCGGGATCAACGGTGAGAAAATCAAACTGGTTCAGGGCGATGACGCCTGCGAACCCAAACAGGCCGTTGCCGTCGCCAACCGCTTAGTCGATCAGGATAAAGTGAAAGCGGTCGTCGGCCACTTCTGCTCCTCGTCGACCATGCCCGCCTCCGAGGTCTATAGCGATGCCGGGATCCTCTCCATCACCCCCGGCTCAACGAACCCGCTTATTACCGAGCGGGGCATGAGCGATATGTTCCGCATGTGCGGACGTGACGACCAGCAGGGCCAGGTCGCCAGCGATTTTATTCTTGATAAGCTTAAAGCCAAACGGGTCGTCATCATCCACGATAAAGACACCTACGGTCAGGGGCTGGCGGACGCCACTAAAGCGGCGCTGGCGAAACGCGGCGTTAAGGAAGTGATGTACGAAGGGTTGTCCCGCGGGGAGAAAGACTTTAACGCGCTGGTGACCAAAATTGGCGCACAAAAACCAGACGTGGTGTTCTTCGGGGGCTGTCACCCGGAAGCGGGCCCGCTGGTTCGCCAGATGCGTGAACAGGGCGTGCAGGCGAAGTTCTTCTCGGGAGACTGTATCGTCAATGAAGAGATGGTCACCGCCGCCGGTGGGGCGCAGTACACCAACGGTATTTACATGACCTTCGGTAAAGACCCGCGCCTGATCCCGGACGGAAAAGCCGTCATCGAGAAATTCCGCGCCGGTAAATTTGAACCAGAAGGATACACCCTCTACGCCTACGCGTCTGTGCAGGCTATCGCAGCGGCATTCAAGGCCACGAAAGGGACGGATTCCGCAAAAGCCAGCGAGTGGCTGAAGGCCAATCCTGTCGACACGGTGATGGGTAAAAAAGCCTGGGACAGCAAAGGTGACCTCAAAGTGTCTGACTACGTGGTCTACCAGTGGGACGACAAAGGCAAATATAAAGAAGTGCCATAACGGGACGGAATCTGCTCAACGCCGGCAGGTCTGACTGTCGGCGTAACCCTTTATTCAGGTGCGCGACCATGAGTACATTCTTCCTGCAACAATTAATTAATGGCTTAACGCTGGGTTCGGTCTATGGTCTTATCGCCATCGGCTACACCATGGTGTACGGCATCATCGGTATGATCAATTTCGCCCACGGCGAAGTGTATATGATCTCCGCCTATCTCTCGGCCATTGGCCTGGCCCTGCTGGCGTTTTTTGGACTCCACTCCTTTCCGCTGCTGATCCTGGGAACCCTGGTTTTCACCATCGTGGTCACCGGCGTTTATGGCTGGACGATTGAGCGCATCGCCTATAAGCCGCTACGCAATTCGACGCGTCTGGCGCCGCTGATTTCGGCCATCGGGATGTCGTTGATACTGCAAAACTACGTCCAGCTCAGCCAGGGCCCACGGCAGCAGGGCGTACCGACCATGCTGGATGGTGTGCTGCGTTTTCACCTCGGCGAAGGGTTTGTCCAGATAACCTATACCAAAGTCTTTATTCTCATCGCCTCGTTCGCGGGCATGCTGGTGCTGACCTGGATTATCAACCGTACCCGCTTAGGGCGCATGTGCCGTGCGGTGCAGCAGGATCGTAAGATGGCCTCCATTTTGGGTATCAACACCGACAGAATTATTTCGCTGGTGTTTGTTATCGGCGCAGCCATGGCCGGGCTGGCGGGCGTGCTGATCACCATGAATTACGGCACCTTTGATTTTTACGTCGGGTTCGTTATCGGCATCAAGGCCTTTACGGCAGCGGTGCTGGGCGGCATCGGCTCTCTGCCCGGTGCGATGCTTGGCGGGCTGATTCTGGGCGTCGCAGAAGCGCAATTCTCCGGGATGGTGAACTCGGATTATAAAGACGTGTTCTCGTTTGGATTGCTGGTATTAATCCTGATCTTCCGTCCTCAGGGGCTGCTGGGCCGCCCTGTCGTGGCTAAAGTGTAAGGAACAACGCGATGACCTCTGACGGCTTTTCCCTGAAGCGCTGCATTCTGGACGCGATTTTTTCCGGAATGATCGCCCTGATTATTTTCGGCCCGATTGCGGGCGTCATACTGGATGGTTACAGCTTTACCTTTGACGGCCAGCGGCTGGCGTGGATTGTAGGCACGGTGATGCTGGGACGCTTTTTGCTGAGCGCCTTTTCAGCTACGGCGGCCGGAGGACGTTTACAGGCGCGGTTTGAATCCGACAATGCGGGGGTGTATGTCCGGCCACCGGCGTATAAAAGCCGCATGCGCTGGATCATTCCGCTGATTGTCACGCTGGCGATCTGCTTCCCGTTTGTGGCCACAAAATACGTTCTGACGGTCGCTATACTCGGACTGATCTACGTCCTGCTCGGTCTTGGGCTGAACATTGTCGTTGGCCTGGCAGGGCTGCTGGATCTGGGTTATGTCGCCTTCTATGCCATCGGCGCTTACGGGCTGGCGCTCGGGTATCAGTATCTGGGGCTTGGGTTCTGGAGCATGCTGCCGCTGGCGGCGCTAATGGCTGCGGGCGCGGGCGCCCTGCTCGGCTTTCCGGTGTTGCGCATGCACGGGGATTATCTCGCCATCGTCACGCTCGGGTTTGGCGAGATCATCCGTCTGGTGCTGAACAACTGGCTTACATTCACCGGCGGGCCTAACGGCGTTTCAGCCCCTGCCCCGACCTTTTTTGGCCTGGAGTTTGGCCGACGCGCCAAAGAAGGCGGCGTCCCTTTCCACGAGTTCTTCGGCCTGACCTATAACCCCAACATGAAGTTTATTTTCATCTATGCGGTACTTTTCCTGGTAGTCATGCTGGTGCTGTACATTAAACACAGGCTGACCCGAATGCCCATTGGACGGGCGTGGGAAGCGCTCCGTGAGGATGAGATTGCCTGCCGTTCCATGGGGCTCAACCACGTTCTGGTCAAACTCTCGGCCTTCACCCTGGGCGCATCGACGGCAGGTATCGCCGGGGTGTTTTTTGCCACCTGGCAGGGGTTTGTTAACCCCACCTCTTTCACCTTTTTTGAATCGGCCCTCATCCTCGCGATTGTGGTCCTGGGCGGGATGGGCTCCACCGTCGGCGTCGTACTGGCCGCCTTTGTGCTGACCGTCACGCCGGAACTGCTGCGCAGCTTTGCGGAATACCGCGTGCTGCTGTTTGGCATGCTGATGGTGATGATGATGATCTGGCGTCCTCGCGGTCTGATCCGCATCAACCGCAGCGGATTTGCCGTGCGTAAAGGAGTGGCGCCATGAACGCAACGATTTTGCGTGTAGAACATCTGATGATGCACTTCGGCGGGATCAAGGCCTTAAACGACGTCAATCTTGAGGTGCAGCGCGGCTCTATTACTGCACTCATTGGGCCTAACGGCGCGGGAAAAACAACCGTCTTTAACTGCCTGACCGGTTTCTACCGGGCCTCCGGCGGCAACATTCTGTTCAATGCACGAAATAAAACCACCAATGTCATTCAGGTGCTCGGCCAGAAACTCCAGCCGGGCGACTGGCTCAGCCCGGCGCAGCTTGGTCAACGCCTGTTCTATAAGATGTTTGGCGGCACGCATCTGGTGAACCGCGCGGGTCTTGCGCGTACGTTTCAGAACATCCGCCTGTTCCGCGAGATGTCCGTTGTGGAAAACCTGCTGGTGGCACAGCACATGCGCGTCAACCGCAATCTGCTGGCGGGGGTGCTGAACACCCCTGCGTATCGTCGGGCAGAGAACGAGGCGCTGGACCGGGCGTTTTACTGGCTGGAGGTGGTGGATCTGGTAGATTGCGCGAACCGTCTGGCCGGGGAAATGTCCTATGGCCAGCAACGACGCCTCGAAATCGCCCGCGCCATGTGCACCGGCCCGGAGATGATTTGTCTCGATGAACCTGCTGCCGGCCTGAACCCGGTGGAGACGCACAAGCTGAGCGAGATCATCCGGTTCCTGCGCGACCACCACGACATCACGGTTTTGCTGATCGAGCATGATATGGGGATGGTGATGGGCATTTCTGATGACATCATTGTGCTCGATCACGGCGATGTGATTGCCAGAGGTAAACCGGCTGAGATCCAGCACAATGAAAAAGTGATTGCCGCGTATCTGGGCACCGACGAAAGCGAGGTAAATCTGTGAGCGCACCGATGCTTCAATTTCATAATGTGGACGTTTTTTACGGGGTGATCCAGGCGTTGAAGCAGGTTTCACTTGAGGTAAACAAAGGGGAAACCGTGGCCCTGATTGGCGCTAATGGCGCGGGGAAGTCAACATTACTGATGTCTGTCTTTGGTCATCCCCGGATCCGCAACGGGCAGATCCTCTTCTGCGGCGAGGATATCAGCCACAAATCCACCCACTATGTTGCCACCGGCGGCATCGCGCAGGCACCTGAGGGACGACGCATTTTCCCGGATATGTCTGTAGAAGAGAACCTGCTGATGGGGACAATCCCCGTCGGCAATCAGCATGCAGCTGAAGATATGCAAAGTATGTTCGACCTCTTCCCTCGCCTCAAGGAGCGGCGTAACCAGCGGGCGATGACGCTTTCCGGCGGTGAACAGCAGATGCTGGCTATTGCCCGGGCGCTGATGAGCCGTCCTAAACTTCTGCTGCTGGATGAACCCAGCCTCGGCCTCGCACCAATCGTGGTTAAACAGATCTTCCAGACGCTGCGCGAACTGGCCCGTAACGGAATGACGATTTTTCTGGTCGAGCAGAATGCCCACCACGCGCTGAAGTTGTCCGACCGCGGCTATGTGATGGTTAACGGGCAGATTCGGTTAAGCGGCAGCGGCGAGGCGTTGCTAAAGGATCCGGAGGTGAGGAAGGCGTACCTGGGCGGCGTGTGAAGCCTGGAGGCTATAGTGAGAAAAACTCACAGTGATTGCCATTATTAATCGTTTTTCTGATGCGACCGCATTCAAATATCATCTTTACGACCCGCCTTTGCGCGGGTCGATAAAACGTTCAGCCGCAAACTGAATAATAATGATAAGAGGATCCGGGGCAAATATGACACTTGATGCGTTATATCAGTTAATGAAAACTGTATTACCACCTGACACCAATTCAGCCGATGATTTACAGGATTTTATGGCCATGCTTATGGCTAAGAAACATCACTCAGAGGCTCTGTCACCGTTTTCGCAGCGCGTATACATGCTGTCCGTTGCCCATCGCGACCCTAAGCAAGCGGCTGCGCTGATTTCAGCCTGTCATCCTGAAGCAGGAAAGCCCCTTCCGCTGCTCGACTTCTCCGGCTGGCCGCACGTGCGCTACGCCACGTCGGGTGAATTACAGACGCCTGAGACTGAAGAATATTTTCACAGGATTTCGTCTGCCGCCACGATATTACGCGGTGCAATTATTGACGCTGAGCAGCAGAAAAACACGCCAGCATTTTATATTCTGGATAAGGTACTCAGCCTGAACAGCGCTTTGCCAGAACGCTATAAAAAGATGGCAAACATCTCTTACTCATAACGGTATTAATAAACCCGGCTTTCATCGTATTCCAGGTAATCGATATCCAGAGCCGGAACGACCGGGGTATGGTTTTGCAGCCAGCCCAGAAGGTGCTGGATGCTCTCTCTTTTGAGCGAATTTTTTGGCCAGACGAGGTAGTAACCATCTCCCGTCGCGATAGCTTCCCTGAACGGCAGGCCCAGCAGGCCGCTTTTCAGGGCATCAAGCGTGAGATGCAGGTCGGCGATAGCGATGCCGTGCCCGTTCATCGCGGCGATACTTCCCTGTCAAGGGTATCAAACACCATGCCGCTGCTCATATCGAGCCCCGGAAACAATCCTGTTCTTCGCAGCCAGCGCCGCCAGTCACGTCTGTCCGGTGAAGGATGGATCAAATCGCATTGCGGAAGCCGCTGCCGGGCCGGTTCGATAAGCGATGGGGTGCAAACCGGGATAAGCCATTCATGAAAAAGCAGCTGGCTTTCCGTTGTCTCACCAAAACGGCCATTACCGAGAAGGATGGCGCAGTCGTATGGCTCAAGATTGAAATCAACGGTGTCAATGTCCATCCAGACGCTGGCAATCTCCACCTGCGGTTTTGGATGGTTGTTGCGAAAAGATCGCAGCACGTCGAGAAGCCATCTCATGGTCAGGGTGCTGGGTGTTTTTAACCGCAGCAGATGGTTTTCACTGCGAAATGCCCGGCAGGCCCATTCAATGCTCGTGAAGCTTTCGTTCAGCTGTCCGGCAAGCACTCGCCCGGCTTCAGTGACCTCCACGCGAGGACCTTGCCTTTTGAAAAGCTCGCAGTCGAACCACAGTTCAAGGGTACGGACATGTCTGCTGACCGCGCCCGGCGTAATATTGAGCGTTTCAGCGGCTTTACTGAAGGAGTTCAACCGCGCAGCAACTTCAAACGCACGCAGTGCATACAATGGCGGTAAAGACATAGCGTCCCTTAAATGAAAATTTCATTATGCTAAAACTTGTTCCGGGGCAATGCCAGCAAGTAAATTATGGAGAAAAACAATGAGCCCCAATATACCGAGTCATAGCGATAGGGGTCAAAATCTATATGCAAAAAGCTGCTGACAAACTCGTAGCCATTGGCAAAGATGTTTATCTGAACGGCTGCAATAGCGATTACAAACACCCTATACGCGATAAATAGCGGGTATTTATGCAGCCTGTTAACTTTTAGTTTGCCGAGATAAAGCAAGAGAAAAATTGCAATAGATACAATGAAATAGGCCACGGCAGGCCAAACAGGTGGATGAAGCGAAAATTCTAACTCTTGAGACATAATCAATTCTCTTTTGCTATCTGGTACATCTGCCACCCCGTAATACTCCCACTGGTCAAATCCAGCGCCATTGCGGTTTTAGATGCCTCTTGCCAACCTCTGATATAATCGTGGAATAAACTCCAGGACCTCTCTCTGGGACCCAAAACTTTTCTGCCCGCACCATATGCCGATAAAGAGAGATCAACGACGCCATAGACTAAGTCAGCCTCGTTATTACCATAACCTAACTTCGTAGCAGCAAATCTTAAGGGATATCGGATCTGGAAGGCACGCTTAACGAAAAACAGGGAATCGCTGGTCATAAAAACGCGTCACAGACAGCACGTTATGATAGAAAAATTCCTATAGTTCCGGTAGTCGGAGGGCAGTAATGCCCTCTTTTTATGGTGAAGCCGAATGGAGAAAGAATGGCGAATGGCGAAAGTTAGGCAATAAAAAACCACCTTTCGGTGGTTTACACGACACTGCTTATCATTGATTTTATTCTACTTTTCCCATGGTAGCCGGAGTGGGACTTGAACCCACACAGCGCGAACGCCGAGGGATTTTAAATCCCTTGTGTCTACCGATTCCACCATCCGGCCAGGGAAGAAAGTGGAGGCGCGTTCCGGAGTCGAACCGGACTAGACGGATTTGCAATCCGCTACATAACCGCTTTGCTAACGCGCCTTAAATCTTTTGTCTTTCGACCTGCACCCGCAAACTGCCGATGCATTAATCTGGAGCGGGAAACGAGACTCGAACTCGCGACCCCGACCTTGGCAAGGTCGTGCTCTACCAACTGAGCTATTCCCGCATGTTATCAAGTAACTATTTAACGACTTGCTAAGCACTTGATTTCATTATCGTCCGGCTTACTGTGCCGCCGTTCGATGCGTTGCATTCTACTGATATGACGTTATGAGTCAACGTTATTTTTTGCATCTCAGGATCGTTTGCTGAAAATTAAGCCGAAACGATCACTGTTCAAGCAAATCACCGCGCGCAGCGTTCAAATATTGCAGCATTGACCACAATGTCAGCACCGCCGCAACCCACAGCAGACCAATGCCGGCCCACTCTACCCAAGCATTCGGACGCCACAGCATCCACACCAGCGCCGCCATCTGCGCAGTGGTTTTAACTTTACCGATCCAGGACACCGCCACGCTGCTGCGTTTACCCAGCTCCGCCATCCACTCGCGCAGGGCAGAGATAATAATCTCACGGCCAATCATCGTCGCGGCAGGCAGCGTCACCCACCAGGTATGATAATGTTCCGCCACCAGCACCATCGCGATTGCCACCATCACCTTATCCGCAACCGGATCGAGGAACGCGCCAAAGCGGGTACTCTGGTTCCAGCGACGCGCCAGATAACCGTCAAACCAGTCCGTCACGGCGGCAATCAGGAAAATAAGCGCACAGGCAAAAGGCGCCCAGACGACCGGCAGGTAAAATGCCAGGACGAAGAACGGAATGAGCACAACGCGAAAGAGAGTAAGCAACGTAGGGATATTAAATCGCATGATGACGGTAACTGTCTGTTGTCAGTAAAATTTAGCTCTATGTTGCTACAGAGCCCTCAATGTTTCAACGAGTAGTAGATCTTTTCTGCCAGCCCTTGCGAAATACCCGGCACTTTTGCAATTTCTTCCATACTGGCGTTGAGTAATCCTTGCAATCCGCCCATATACTTCAACAGCATCTGGCGACGTTTTGGCCCGACGCCTTCAATCGTCTCAAGGGTACTGGTATTTTTCACTTTCGCCCGTTTTTTGCGGTGTCCGCTAATGGCATGATCGTGCGACTCATCTCGGATGTGCTGGATCACGTGCAGTGCAGGGGAATCTGGCGGCAGGCTAAAGCCCTCGCCTTCCGGCTCAAAGAACAGCGTTTCCAGGCCAGCCTTACGATCTGCCCCTTTCGCTACCCCTAACAGCAGCGGATGGTTCTTATCCCACTCCACGTCGAGCGATTCGAATACCGCCTTCGCCTGCCCCAACTGCCCTTTCCCGCCGTCGATAAGGATAACGTCCGGGATTTTACTCTCTTCAATCGCTTTACCATAGCGACGACGCAGCACCTGATTCATGGCAGCATAATCGTCACCGGGCGTAATGCCGGTGATGTTATAGCGACGATACTCTGCCCGCAGTGGGCCATTGGCATCAAAGACCACACACGACGCCACGGTCTGCTCACCCATCGTATGGCTGATGTCGAAGCATTCCATGCGTTTCACTTCCGGCAGCTTGAGCAGCGTAGCAAGGGCGGTTAAACGTTGGCTGACGGTCGATTGCTGGGAAAGTTTGGTGGTCAGCGCCGTGGCGGCATTGGTTCGCGCCAGCTTCAGATAACGCGCACGATCGCCGCGCGGTTTCGTCTGGACATTCACCCGGCGACCTGCCAGCTCTGAAAGTGAGTCCGCCAGCAGGGTTTTATCGTCCAGCGTGAAGTCGAGCAGGATCTCCGAGGGCAGCGTACGCATCTGGCTGCCCTGCAAATAAAACTGGCCGACAAAGGTCTCCACCACTTCACCCATCTCAGTCCCGCCCGGCACTTTCGGGAAGTAACTGCGGCTGCCGAGCACTTTGCCCTGACGAATAAACAGCACGTGAACGCAGGCCAGGCCGGCGTCAAAGGCAACGCCGATGACATCGAGGTCGTCGCCCGTATTGGAAACAAACTGCTTCTCGGTCACCCTGCGCACCGCCTGGATCTGGTCGCGGATGCGTGCGGCCTCCTCAAATTCCAGCGCCGCGCTGGCTTTTTCCATGCGGGTAATCAGTTGCGTCAGCACCTGATCGTCTTTCCCGGCTAAAAACAGGCGGACATATTCCACCTGCTGCGCGTACTCTTCTTCGCTCACCAGCCCTTCAACGCATGGTCCCAGGCAGCGGCCAATCTGATATTGCAGGCATGGCCGGGAGCGGTTGCGATAAACGCTGTTTTCGCACTGGCGAACAGGGAAGATTTTTTGCAAAAGCGCCAGCGTTTCCCGCACGGCATAACCATTCGGGAAGGGGCCGAAATATTCACCTTTCGCATGCTTAGCGCCACGATGCATCGCCAGCCGCGGGTGCGTGTCGCCGCTCAGGAAGATAAACGGATAGGACTTGTCATCACGCAGCAGAACGTTGTAGCGCGGCTGATACAACTTAATGTAGTTGTGCTCAAGGAGCAGCGCTTCCGTTTCCGTGTGCGTTACGGTGACATCAATGTTGTGTATAAGTGCGACCAGCGCTTCGGTTTTACGGGAGGCAAGGTTGCTGCGGAAATAACTTGAAAGGCGTTTCTTCAGATCTTTCGCCTTACCGACATAGATAACCGTACCGCCAGCATCATACATCCGGTAGACGCCTGGCTGGCTGGTGACGGTTTTCAGAAATGCTTTTGAATCGAACGCTTCACTCACTGACTTATTAACGACTCCGCATTGCACAAACCATGGCGAATGGCCAGGTGAGTCAGTTCGACATCACCGTGAATGTTCAGTTTACTGAACATCCGATAGCGATAGCTGTTGACCGTTTTCGGGCTGAGATTCAACTGCTCAGAAATCTCATTCACCTTCTGACCTTTAGTGATCATCAGCATAATCTGCAATTCGCGCTCAGACAAACTGGCAAACGGAGATTCCGTTTTTTCCGGTTCAATCTGACTCAACGCCATCTGTTGAGCAATATCAGAAGCGATATAGCGCTGCCCTGCGTGAACGGTGCGGATCGCATTGACGACTTCCTGCGGCGCAGCGCCTTTACTGAGATACCCCGCAGCCCCCGCCTGCATGACCCTGGCGGGCAGCGGATTTTCGGTATGGACGGTCAGCATGATGACTTTGGTATCAACGAACATGCGCGCGATTTTGCGCGTGGCTTCAAGCCCGCCAATACCGGGCATGTTCATATCCATCAGCACCACGTCTGCGGAGTTCGCGCGACACCATTTGACGGCATCTTCGCCACAGCACGCCTCGCCGGCAACTTTAATACCCTTTATATCTTCAAGAATGCGTCGTATCCCTGCGCGCACCAGTTCGTGGTCATCAACAAGAAGGACGTTGATCAAAGGAAATGTCTCCAGAATAGGGATAACGCTACTGACTGCTAATTAGGTTTATATTAACGGTTTTCCATGCAAGATTAAAACGCTAAAAAATCGGCTATACGATTCGGGTCTCGTTTTTGGAAATTAGGCTGTACAGTAAGTGGAAAGAAAACCCATGTGTACTGGGCTTTACCGCTATTTTTTTAGCACCAGCATTCAAAAAGCCACCAAAACATTTGTTAACGTAAACTAAAAAATGCTCTCATTTTTTTGTAACAACAATTAACGGATGGCGTACCGGCGATAAACATTTAATTGTCGCTAACATATTGGGCAGATTACCTTCATAATCCGCACCGGCCAATAATCAATACGCGTAAAAGTATAAAAAACAACCACTGCATTTTTTGCCGCAGCTTGTGGTATACTCCGCCGCCTTAACTTTCATCGTCGCGCTCATGCGCTGTTTTATAATGAGGAAAAAAAATGAGCACACCTGAATTTGCCACTGCCGAGAATAACCAGGAACTGGCACAGGAAGTAAACTGCCTGAAGTCGCTGCTGACGCTTATGCTACAGGCGATGGGCCAGGCTGATGCTGGACGTGTGATCATTAAAATGGAAAAACAGATCGCGCAGATGGAAGATCAGGCGGAATCCGCTGTTTTTGCCAATACAGTTAAGCAAATTAAACAAGCCTACCGCCAGTAACAAAAAAGGCTGGATGCAGTGCATTCAGCCTTTTCCTCGTCTGACACGCAGAACGTGATATCATTCAAATAAGCCCAGTCGCCGCGGCATAACACGCTATCTGGATCTTATTCGGCGCGTTGAATTTCTTCTGCATATTCTTCTGATGGAAGTTGACTGTATTTTCCGAGATGGAAAGAATGATGGCAATTTCTGCCGACGTCTTCCCTTCTGCGGTCCACTTCAGAATTTCCCGTTCACGCTTGCTGAATTTCATTTCCGGCGGCATCACCGTCTCATGTTCAAAGCGCAACAGTGTAGTGAGCGCCATCTGAACCAGCATTTGTAAACGCAGCTCAATTTCTTCACTGGATATCGAGTGTGCCTGTAAGCTAGTACATGACACGGAGAGGAAGCCGAGCGCATGATTTGGCAGCATCAGACACTGGGTTATTCCCTTACGTAAACCGTGGTCCCGCGCGCCGTCCCATAATTGCTGGGCATCCGTGAATAATTCATCCGTCCAGGGCAAATGACCCTGAATGAAATTCTCCGGCTTCAGTACCGGGTCAATGGCGAAATAATTCTCGGATTGATATTGCGCCATCCATTGTTGCGGATAACTGGAATGGACGGATGTTCGCGGGCGGGTAAATGGCACAGGGTGTCGAACACAAAGCGCATAATAATCGAATTCAAGCGCCTGCGTTTGTCGCTGAAGTTCCTGATATACCTCGTCAGCACAGGTCATTTCCTGAAACCGGAGGACGCATTCCCGTCGCCAGGTGAAAAAGTCTATATCCCTCATACTTGCCGAATGAAGCCTCTGATAAAGATAATCATTATTATGGTGAATATAACCTAACACATAAAGCAGGATCATTTATATAAAATATCGACCACAGACGGATTATCTTTAATTTGGCGATGGCTTATCCACATCGGGTGGAATAAAAAATCAACAAAACTGAATTTATGGGAGGATAATTTGCTCCAGAAGTGACATCTGGAGCAAATTGAGCGTGAAAATGCTACTGCATTAAGAATTTTTCAAGGAACTGGCGGGTTCGAGGCTGCTGAGGATTGGCAAACAGCGCCTTAGCTGGCCCCTGCTCTACTATTCGCCCCTGATCCATGAAAATTGCCCGATCGGCAACGTCGCGAGCGAAGCTCATTTCATGCGTCACAATCACCATCGTGCGTTTTTCCTGCGCCAGCTGTCGGATAGTGTTAAGCACTTCCCCGACCAGCTCAGGATCGAGTGCGGATGTGGGTTCGTCGAACAGGATCACATCCGGGCGCATCGCCAGCGCGCGCGCAATGGCGACACGCTGCTGCTGCCCGCCAGATAACCGACGCGGATAGCTCGTCTCCTTCCCGGCCAGGCCAACCTTTGCCAGCAGCTCGCGGGCGCGGGCCGTCGCGTCTTCCTTTGGTTCACCCTTTACGATGACCGGACCTTCGATAATATTTTCCAGCACCGTACGGTGCGGAAAGAGATTAAAGCTCTGGAATACGAAGCCAACATGCTGACGCAGGCGGCGAATCAGCCCTTTTTGCTGGCTGATGGGTTTCCCGGTATCAATGGTGATATCGCCCACGCGGATCGTCCCACCTTCGGGCTGCTCAAGCAAATTAATGCTGCGCAACAGCGTGGTTTTCCCTGACCCACTCGGGCCGATAATTGCCACCACTTCGCCCTGCTCAACCTCAAGGTCGATGCCGTGCAGCACCGTTTGCCCGTGGAATTTTTTCACCAGGTTTTTGACGTCAATTGCACTCATTTTGGATCTCGCTCCTGGCGGTTAAGCTGGTTTTCAAAATAGTTTTGCAGGGCGGACAGCACCGTCGCCATCACCCAGTAAATCAGCGAGGCCGCCAGATACATGGTAAACACTTCCAGCGTGCGCGAGGTGATCAGCTGCGCCTGACGGAACAGCTCCGGCACCTGAATGGTCGCCGCAAGCGAGGTGTCTTTCACCAGGCTGATAAAGCTGTTGCTCAGCGGAGGTAGCGCCACGCGCGCCGCCTGGGGCAGGATCGCCCGGCGCAGCGTCTGCCACGGGGTCATCCCGATACTGGCCGCCGCTTCCCACTGTCCTTTATCGATGGACGAGATCGCCGCACGCAGCGTTTCAGAGGTGTACGCCGCCGTATTCAGCGACAGGCCAATCATCGCCGCCGGGATCGGATCCAGCTCGATACCGAACTGGGGCAGCCCGTAGTAAATCATAAACAGCTGGGCGATAAGCGGCGTTCCGCGAAACACGGAGATGTAAAACCGCGCCAGCCACCGCACCGGCCAGACGTTCGACATGCGCATCAGTGCCAGCACAAACCCGAGCACCAGCCCGAAGAACATCCCGCCGATACTGAGCTGTAAAGTAAACACCGCGCCCTTAAGCAAGAACGGCAGCGAATCAATAACCAGTTGAATACTTTCTTGCATTATTATTTTTCTACCTGATTTTTAGACATGAGGATGATAGGCAAACAGCGCAGGCGCCCCGCCAGTATGAACAAACAAAATGGGTCCTTCATCCTTAAAGCGCTTGCGGGCGATGCCGTCGATCAGGCCCGCCATTGCCTTGCCGGTATAGACCGGGTCGAGCAGAATACCTTCGAGACGGGCCAGCAGCTTAACGGCCTCCATCCCTTCATCATTGGGGGTGCCATAGCCCGGCGCGAAATAGTCATCCCACAGCAGTATCTCCGCCTTCGCCTGAAGCGCAAGCTGTTCAGCCACCGCCTGTTGCAGGGTGACGACTTTCGGCTTCTGGTCCGCAACGCTTCTGGAAACCGTCACGCCAATCAGCTCGACCTCCGGCATCAGTTGCTCAAGCCCGACCGCTAAACCAGCATGGGTCCCCGCACTGCCGGACGCCACCACCACCGAGGATAAACTCACCGCGCCTTCGCACTGCTGAGCGATTTCCAGCGCGCTCTCAACATAGCCGAGGGCACCCAGCGCATTCGAGCCGCCAACCGGGATGACGTACGGACGAAAACCCTGCGCTTCCAGACGCGTCGCCAGCTCGTCGAGCTGTGCAGCCGGGTCGGTCAACTCGTCGACCATTTCAACCTGCACGTTGAACAGATCCAGCAGCAAACGGTTACCGTTAGTCAGGTAATTCTCTGCCTGCGTCCCGATCGGGTTCTCCAGCAGGGCAACGCAGTGGAGTCCCAGCTTCGCCGCCACTGCCGCCGTCTGGCGAACGTGGTTAGACTGAATTGCCCCGGCGGTGATCAGCGTGTCCGCGCCTTCGCGCAGGGCATCGGCGGCGAGAAATTCCAGCTTGCGCAGCTTATTTCCGCCCATCGCCATGGGCGTCACATCGTCACGCTTAATGAAAATATCGCGCCCCAGGTAGTCAGAAAATCGCGGCAGATACTCCAGCGGCGTGGGTGCGCCGATAAATTCCAGACGGGGAAAGCGCGTTAAATTCTGTAGTGACATGGTTCCTCCGGTCACGCAAACAATTGTTATTTCATTATGCACGCAGACGCGCGAGAAATAAAAAAGGCGCTTTTAAAAGCGCCTTTTTTTGTCAGTCAGAGACTTATTTCGTCACGTCTGCGCCGAACCACTTCTCAGAAAGCGCCTTCAGGCTGCCGTCTTTCTGCATTTCAGCAATGGCAGCATCAATGGCTTTCAGCAGATCCTCGTTACCTTTACGCACCGCCACGCCGGACTCCTGACGGGAGAACGCATCACCCGCGACAGCCAGGGTATTGTTGGTTTTCTTCACCAGATCCAGCGCTGCCAGGCGGTCAACCAGAATGGCGTCAATACGGCCTACGCGTAGATCCTGGTATTTCGTCGGGTCATCATCGTAGGTACGGATGTCCACGCCCTGCACGTTCTGGCGCAGCCACTCTTCGTAGTTGGTGCCCAGACCGACGCCGACTTTCTTACCTTTCAGATCCGATGCGGATTTGATACTGCCTTCGTTACCTTTCTTCACCAGCGCCTGAATACCGGACACGGTGTACGGCGTGGAGAAGTCATACTTCTTCTTACGCTCGTCAGAAATGGTTACCTGGTTAATCACCACGTCAATACGTTTGGAATCCAGTGACGCCAGCATCCCGTCCCATTTGGTGGGTTTCAGGGAGGCTTTAACGCCGAGGTGTTTCGCCAGCTCCTGCGCAAACTCCACTTCAAAACCGGTCAGTTTACCGTCGTCGCCCTGGAAGCTGAACGGAGGATAGGTTCCTTCCAGCCCAACCAGCAGCGTGCCGCGCTCTTTAACTTTGTTGAGCAGATTCTCTGCCGCGAACGTTTTCACGCTCATCCCCGCGACCAGCGCAACGGCCATCATCCCCATCAGCGCCTGACGACCCAGAAGTGCTAATTTCATAAGTACCCCGATACAGTGGAATTTTTGAGTAGTGTAGAGAAATCGCCTGCAACGTCAAAGGCGGCTGCGCTACATCTTATTCTTTTTTAATATATATCAGAAGTTGTTCCGGCGCGGACTTTCTGCTTTATGACGCCCGGCATCTGGACTTTATATTGCGCGTACTTTCGCAGCGCGATGCGGTAATTATTGGTACTGGTGGCGGGCAACCAGGGTTCCAGATTTTCATCCAGGTATCCGGTCGTCAGCAGATCGCGGGAGATATTTTGCATGGTCAAATGCTGACCCAGGCGGCGCAGGCGAACCACGTATTCACGCACGGTGCCGTGACTCATCTCCGTTTGTTCAAACAGGAATTGCTTGAAGCCGATAATATCGAAGAAGTCGCTTTGCTCTTTGCAATGGAGATCGCCACAGAAACGGCAAAGCGCTACCCACTCTTTTTGCTCTTCAAGCCAGGCGGCTTCGTCCATCAGCGTGTCGAGGCGGGAAATCGCAATCTTATTCACGATTTCACCGCGACGAACCAACGTGATGCGGTCGAGTAATTTTTTACAGTGGGCGCAATGCGTCTGGCTGTGTTTAAAGTCTTTCAGGTAGCGGCTTAAAGGCCGTCTTTTAGATTGCTGCACCGTCATGATAACTCCTGGTTGTCAATACGTTGTGCGGCATTTCCAAGGCGAATAACTCACCTATAACTTACCCAGTTTTGTGCGCAGGCGTTTAATGGCCTGGCTGTGCAGCTGGCTCACCCGTGACTCGCCCACCTCCAGCACAGCGCCAATCTCTTTGAGATTGAGCTCTTCCTGGTAATAGAGGGTTAACACCAGTTGCTCACGTTCCGGTAAAGCTTCAATCGCTTCCATCACGCGCTGGCGTAAATTCCCTTCCAGTAAGTGGTGTAACGGGTTTTCTTGCTGATGTTCATCCGTCACCAGCTCGATGCTATCGCCATGCTCTTCGCGCCACTCATCATAAGAGAAGAGTTGGCTGTTATTGGTATCGAGCAACATCTGACGATATTCTTCAACAGGAATGCCCAGACGTTCCGCCACTTCGGTTTCCGTCGCGTTGCGCCCCAGCTCCTGTTCCAGCTGCCCCATCGCATGCGCCACTTCGCGCGCGTTGCGGCGAACGCTGCGCGGCACCCAGTCGCGGCTGCGCAGCTCGTCCAGCATCGCACCACGAATACGCTGCACTGCGTAAGTCGTAAATGCCGTTCCTTGCAGAGCATCGTACCGGTCAACTGCATTCAATAACCCGATACCGCCCGCCTGTAGCAGATCGTCCAGTTCCACGCTCGCCGGCAAACGCACCTGGAGGCGCAATGCTTCGTGACGCACCAGCGGAACATAACGCTGCCACAGCGAGTGTTTATCCATTACACCTTCAGCGGTATAGAGTGAATTCACGATAAACAGCCCTGCGTTAGTTGAGTTATCGGCATGATTATCCGATTCTGGAGGGGTTTTAATCGGGTGAATAGTGGGTGAAATGAGGGGTTATTTGGGGGGTTACGCTTGTGCATGGATAGAAAAAACCCCGCCGAAGCGGGGTTTGAGCCTAATCAGGTAATTAGCCTTGCAGCAGAGACAGAACCTGCTGAGGAACCTGGTTAGCCTTGGCCAACACGGAGTTACCGGCCTGCTGGATGATCTGCGCTTTAGACATATTTGACACTTCGGTCGCATAGTCGGCGTCCTGAATACGGGACTGCGCTTCAGACAGGTTGGTGGTGGTGTTGTTCAGGTTGGTTACCGCAGAGCTCAGACGGTTCTGTACCGCACCCAGTGAAGAACGGAATTTATCGATTGAACTGATGGCGTCGTCCAGTGATGCCAGAGGATCAGTTGTAGCAGTACCTACGCTAGTTGCTTCCGTAGTGATTTTACCGGTTGAGGTAACATTTACTGCTGCTCCAATTGTTGGAGAATAGGTTTTGTTCGTATCTGTCGCTGATGAATAAGCTGCAACAGTAACATTTCCATTGTCTTTATTAACTGCATAAGACACTGTGTAGTCTTCAACGCTAGTGATATTGCCTGCGTCATCGACAAAAGTATTATCAGTGGAAGCACCTGTCGCGTCGAAGGCTAAGTTTTTAGTCAGAACACCTGAGTTCATGGAGATATTGGTAGCATTAGCTTTAGTTTCAGCTAAAACTACATCGGAGCTAACGGTAGCTTTGTAGCTCACAACTCCAGTATCGGTGGCATCAACACCTGGCGCAACAGTATACTCAGTACCTTTGAAGTTTAAGGTCGCACCGTCAGTATTTTCACTAGCTGTCTTAAGCAGTGCTTTCATCGTAGCGTCTGCTGCGCCGCCAGCATTGTTGGTGGTCAGGTTACCTGAAGCATCAACGTAAGCTGCTTTACCGCCAATAGTAATATTACCGGCAGAGTCGGTATCAAAGTTGACGGTACCGTCTTTAGTGGTATAAGTACCGCTTACTGTCTGACCAGGATCCGCTTTTAAGGTAGCAGCTAATGCATCACGGTTTGCAGTTTTAGCTGCTTCGTCAGCACCAGCGGTTGACTTAGTAGTAGTGAAGTTACCTGCTTTCGCGTCATAAGTATAAGTAGCACCGTTAGTTGTAACGGTATCGCCTGTTTTCAACTTACTGAAAGCAACATCAGTAGTAAGATCTTTATTTGTGGTGGTCAGATCATAATTCCCGGTAGTGGCATTCAGTTTTGCCCCAGCGGAAGTCAAATCACTAACAGTTGCTGCCTTATTAGCAATAGTACCCTTACCATTTACATTGAAGCCGTTCAGACCCAGAGTATCAGAGTCGATTTTTTTCAGGTCGATGGTGATGGTCTGGCCATCGTTCGCGCCAACCTGAATTTTCATGGAGCCGTCTTTTGCCAGCACGTTCACGCCGTTGAACTGGGTCTGACCAGATACGCGGTCAATTTCGTCCAGACGGGATTTGATTTCATCCTGAATTGAGTCCAGGTCAGACTGGGAGTTAGTACCGGTAGAAGACTGAACGGTCAGCTCACGAATACGCTGTAAGTTGTTGTTGATTTCAGACAGTGCGCCTTCAGTAGTCTGTGCAACAGAGATGCCGTCGTTAGCGTTACGTGCAGCCTGAGTCAGACCTTTGATGTTGGAGGTGAAGCGGTTAGCAATCGCCTGGCCAGCAGCATCATCTTTTGCGCTGTTGATACGCAGACCAGATGACAGACGCTCAATGGCGGTAGACATTGAAGACTGGTTCTTGTTGATGTTGTTCTGAGTGATCAGCGAGAGGCTGTTGGTATTAATGACTTGTGCCATGATTACGTTTCCTGTTGTTCATCAAATCTGTGGGTTAGATTTGGGTTTCCACCCTTCGGCTTCATCGCCGTCAATGGTGTTATCGTCTGGTCCAAACCAACCTTTAGATTTTTTTTCAGGATCGCATCATTTTTTTTAGCCACAGAAATACTCTTCTCCAATAGCGTTATTCTCGCCATTAAAAATTTGAACCTAACCGTAAACTTTCCTGAGTTGAGGCCGATAACCCCACTATTCGTTCTACGTGTCGTTACATTAAGGAATAAATATGGCAAGTATTTCTACGTTGGGAGTCGGATCAGGTTTGCAGTTAGGCGACATTTTGGACAGTCTGACCGCTGCACAAAAAGCACAACTGACGCCGATCTCTAAGCAGCAGACTTCCTATACAGCAAAACTTAGTGCCTACGGCACGCTGAAAAGTGCATTGGAATCCTTCCAGACGGCAAATACTGCACTTAGCAAAGCCGATCTGTTTACAGCGACTACCACCGCCAGCAGCAGCACAGCCTTCAGTGCCACAACCACCGGCAGCGCGATTGCGGGTAAATACACCATTAACGTATCGCAGCTTGCGCAGGCGCAAACCCTGACAACAGCTAAAACGCAAAGTGATAATAAAACGGCGATTGCGACGGCGGACAGCACCATCACCATTCAGCAAGGTGGTGACAAGAAACCTGTCACTATTGATATCAGTGCGGAAAACTCATCTCTGAGTGGTATCCGAGATGCGATCAACAAAGCTGATGCTGGCGTAAGTGCCAGTATTATTAACGTCGGTAATGGTGAGTATCGTCTGTCCATTACGTCAAAAGATACCGGTAAAGACAATGCCATGACTATTAGTGTCAGCGGCGATACGGCACTTCAGTCCTTCATGGGCTACAACGGTAATAGCGCAGATACCACTAACGGCATGATGGAAAGCGTTACGGCCCAAAATGCGCTATTGAAAGTTAATAACGTTGATATTGAAAACAGCAGCAATACAATCAGTGATGCGCTGGAAGATATCACTCTCAACCTGAACGACGTGACAACCGGTAATCAGACCTTAACGATCACTACCGATAACACTAAAGCGACCAAAGCGATAAACGACTGGGTGACGGCGTATAACTCCCTGCAAGATACTTTCAGCAGCCTCACAAAATATACTGCTGTGGATGCGGGTTCAGACGCTCAGAATACCAGTAACGGCGCGTTATTAGGCGACAGTACGCTACGCACTATTCAGACTCAGTTGAGAAGCGTGCTGAATAATCCTCACACCAGTTCCAATATCAAGACCCTGGCTCAAGCTGGCATCACTACCGACCCAAGCACCGGTAAACTGGAAGTGGATGATGACAAGCTTAGCGCGGCAATGAAAAACAGCGCGGCTGGTATCAAAGACCTGCTGATCGGTGACGGGAAAACATCCGGTATCACCACCACCGTTGGAACAAACCTCACAGGTTGGCTCTCCAGCACCGGCATCATTCAGGCTGCCAAAGATGGTGTCAGTAAAACCCTGAACAATTTAACTAAGCAATATAACGCGGCCAGCGAGCGTATCGACACCATGGTAGCGCGTTATAAAGAACAGTTTACGCAATTAGACGTCATGATGAACTCGCTGAACTCTACCAGCAGCTACCTGACGCAGCAGTTCGAAAATACGTCCAGCAACAAGTAGTAAACGCTAATCAGACCCGAGGGGGATAACATGTACGGCGCAAAAGGCACGCAGGCCTACGCAAAGATAGAAGTTGAAAGCGCGGTGATGAGCGCCAGCCAGCAGCAGCTGGTAATCATGCTATTTGATGGAGCCCTCAGCGCGCTGGTACGCGCGCGTCTGTTCCTGGCAGACGGTAATATTCCTGCTAAAGGGCTGGCGCTCTCAAAAGCCATCAACATTATCGAAAACGGGCTGAAGGTTGGCCTGGTGGAAAATAACGGTGATGAGCTTACGCAAAACCTGATTGCCCTTTATGCCTATATGGTACGTCGCCTCCTGCACGCCAACGTGAATAACGACGCCAGCGCCATCGAAGAGGTGGAAAACCTGCTGCGCAATATCGCTGACGGGTGGAAGGAGGTTGCCGGTACGCCACAACTGATGCAGGACGCCGTCTAATGAGTAACGCACCGCAACTTTATGCCCTTTATCAGCAACTCCTTGAGCAGAGCCAGTTGATGTTGCGACTGGCGCGGCAGGGACTATGGGATGATCTAATCATCTGTGAAACCGACTATGTTAATGCGGTGCACTCACTGGCTCGTCTCACTCAGGAAAGTGAACCTTCGATGCAGATTCAGGAGCAGCTTCGCCCGACGCTGCGGGTGATCCTGGACAACGAAGGCCAGGTAAAAACATTGCTGCAAGCCAGAATGGATGAGCTGGCGAAGCTGGTTGGGCAATCCTCCATCCAGAAAACCGTTCTCTCCACCTACGGTAACCAGGGCGGTCATGTCCTTGTTCCGCAAAGTAATAGCGATATTAATTAGCCATTTAACTGGCGGGCAAGCGTTAACCGTTTCGTTCGCCAGGCATTTCTGCCAAACCTGCTCCATACTTGAGTTTCGCGACCTCATGGAGATGGTGCATGCGCAACCCAACACTTTTACAATGTTTTCACTGGTACTACCCCACCGGCGGTGAATTGTGGCGAGAAGTCACGGCATTAGTACCCAACCTGAACGAAATCGGCATCAATATGGTCTGGTTACCCCCGGCCTACAAAGGCGCATCCGGCGGCTATTCCGTCGGGTATGACTCTTATGACCTTTTCGACCTCGGTGAGTTTGACCAGAAAGGCAGCGTCGCCACCAAATACGGCGATAAAGCCCAGCTGCTGGAGGCCATCAACGCCTTAAAAAGCAACCAGATTGCGGTGCTTCTGGACGTGGTGGTCAACCATAAAATGGGGGCCGATGAAAAGGAACCCGTCCGCGTGCAACGCGTGGATGCTCAGGATCGCACCCAAATCAGCGATGAGATCATCGAATGTGAAGCCTGGACGCGCTACACCTTCCCCGTTCGGGCCGGGCAGTATTCGCAGTTCATCTGGGATTACAAATGCTTTAGCGGTATCGACCACATTGAAAATCCCAGTGAGGACGGTATCTTCAAAATCGTTAACGACTACACCGGCGAAGGCTGGAACGATCAGGTCGACGACGAGATGGGCAATTTCGATTACCTGATGGGTGAAAATATTGATTTTCGCAACCACGCGGTGACGGAGGAGATCAAATACTGGGCGCGCTGGGTGATGGAGCAAACCCACTGCGACGGCTTCCGCCTGGACGCGGTAAAACACATTCCGGCCTGGTTCTATAAAGAGTGGATTGAACATGTCCAAGAGGTGGCCCCGCAGCCGCTATTTATTGTGGCGGAATACTGGTCTCACGAAGTGGATAAATTGCAGCAATACATCAATCAGGTGGACGGCAAAACCATGTTGTTTGACGCGCCGCTGCAAATGAAATTTCACGAAGCGTCACGCCAGGGACGCGACTACGATATGAGCCAGATTTTCACCGGTACGCTGGTGGAAGCCGATCCGTTCCATGCCGTAACGCTGGTGGCCAACCATGACACCCAGCCCTTGCAGGCGCTGGAAGCCCCGGTTGAAGCCTGGTTCAAACCGCTGGCCTACGCGCTCATCCTGCTGCGTGAAAACGGCGTGCCGAGCGTGTTCTACCCGGATCTTTTTGGCGCCAGCTATGACGACACTGGCGGGGATGGTGAGACGTATCACATTGATATGCCGGTGATTGAACAGCTCCACGAGCTGATCCTCGCCCGGCAGCGTTTTGCCCACGGCGTGCAAACCCTCTTTTTCGATCATCCAAACTGCATTGCGTTTAGCCGCAGCGGGACAGAGGAGCACCCGGGCTGTGTGGTGGTGCTGTCGAATGGTGATAACGGTGAGAAGACGATCTGCCTCGGCGAGAATTACGGCAATAAGACCTGGCGGGATTTTTTAGGCAACCGCGAGGAAACCGTGACCACGGCGGCGGATGGCGAAGGGACGTTCTTCTGTAACGGGGGAAGCGTCAGCGTCTGGGTGATTGAAGACGCGCTGTAGTACGGGAAAGGTGCGGCCTGATGCCCTCACCCCGACCCTTTCCCACAGGGAGAGATATCTCCAGTAATTTGAAAGCAGAAGCAATAACGTTGCCTTCATAATAACTGAGGACTTTCAGCGATGCCCTGGTCCGGCTGTAAATCGCCGAAGCGTTTCCGTAAGGCCGGGGCGAGGCGCAGGGAAGCGCCGAGAGGGCGTGGCCTGCATGGATGCAGGCTCATGCCCGACCCGATAGCCTGAAGGAAAAAGCTGAGGGTACCGCGAAGCGGCGATTTTCCGCCGGGAGCCCGGGTCGCCAGGGTGGTGGCGACTGAGCCACCCTGGCACGTTCACCGCTCATGTCGCTACAGAGTAGCAAGGAACATAAAGTGAACGGAATGACCACCAGAGCCGTATGTTCCCCCTCACCCCAGCCCTCTCCCTCCAGGGAGAGGGGGCCGACGGTGAAGGCATTATTTTGTGGAGATCCCTCAGACCACGGGTAGAGGGCGCAAACTCCAAAACGGTTACGGAAGCTTACTCTCCAGCGGATTCTTGCTCAGGTAATCTGCGCATTCCACCGTTGGGCGGTCAACCTTGTACAGTTCCATGCCGTCATACTCCAGCGCCGCCCCATCACGATCGAGCGGATAGACGTCTCGTTTTTCGGTCACGTTATAATAATCATCTGAACGCAGCATGATCTTACCCGGCACCGCGATAACGCGCTGCCACTGACGGCAGTCCAGGGTATCACCCTCTGGCGTCACCACCAGCGTGGCAATCGCCTCCGGGCTCACCATCGCGCTCTGCGGCCCTTTCGACTGCCAGTAACCTGCCAGATGCGAAGGTGCCGGATGCTTAACCACTTCCTGATAGTTTTCGACCTGAACGCATCCCGCTAACGTCAGCATTGCAGCCACAATTGCTACTTTTTTCATCATCTTTCCTGCATGCGAAGAAAAAAATATTGTGGCATTAAAGCCATCAGGCTGCCAGCGTAAGATTGGAAGGTTTCACACCTGCATGGACATCACGTCCTGATACGCCGACACCAGCTTGTTACGCACCTGCAACCCCATCTGCAATGACACCGACGCTTTTTGCAGATCGGCCATCACATCGTTGAGCGCCACGCCGGGTTCACCGAGGGTAAATCTCTCAGCCTGGGTACGGGCCGCGTTTTGCTTATCGCTGATCCGGTCCAGCGCCGCATGCAGTTGACCCGCGAAGCTAATGCCCTGCGGCTGGTCAGCCACGCTCTGATTACGGGCGGTCATCGCCGTTGCCTGTAACTGACTGAGTACCCCTTCAATGCCCTGTATAGCCATGACTCTCCCCTGGATGGTTTTTTACGAGGTCAAGACTAACAGCTTGTCAATAAGATAATGGCGGTAAATAGCGTTAAAAAACCAGGTTATTTGACGCATAGAAAATCCCGATTCATCAAATAATGGCAGGGCCATCAGTATGGAACTTTTGTCGTGTTTGCCGACCCGGGAGTCAGTTTTGTTTCTCTACACGAATAACGTAAACCACCAGGATTTAAGAGGTGCGCAATGAGTGCGACAGCAGCATCGACAGCGCCGCAGAATAAATCACTCGAGTGGATGAACCGCCTTCGCGCCAACCCTAAGATCCCGTTGATTGTGGCAGGCGCTGCCGCCATTGCGATCGTTGTCGCGATGGTCTTATGGGCAAAAAGCCCGGATTACCGCACGCTCTACAGCAACCTTTCCGACCAGGATGGCGGTGCCATCGTCACCCAGCTGACCCAGATGAACATCCCGTATCGCTTTGCCGATAACGGCGGTGCGCTTGAAGTGCCGGCAGATAAAGTGCACGAGCTTCGCCTGCGTCTCGCCCAGCAGGGGCTGCCGAAAGGCGGCGCGGTTGGGTTTGAACTGCTGGATCAGGAAAAATTCGGCATCAGCCAGTTCAGCGAGCAGGTTAACTACCAGCGCGCGCTGGAAGGTGAGCTGGCCCGTACGATTGAAACCTTAGGCCCGGTGAAAAGTGCCCGCGTGCACCTGGCGATGCCTAAGCCGTCCCTGTTTGTCCGCGAACAAAAGTCCCCTTCTGCCTCTGTGACGGTTAACCTCGAACCTGGCCGTGCGCTGGATGAAGGGCAGATCAGCGCCGTCACGCACCTGGTCTCCAGTGCGGTAGCCGGTCTGCCGCCGGGTAACGTTACGCTGGTGGATCAGAGCGGTCACCTGCTGACGCAGTCCAACACCGCCGGGCGCGATCTCAACGACGCCCAGCTGAAATACGCCGCCGACGTGGAAGGCCGTCTCCAGCGTCGCATCGAAGCGATTCTGGGCCCGGTGGTGGGCAACAGCAACGTGCATGCTCAGGTCACCGCGCAGATTGATTTCTCGAATAAAGAACAGACCGAAGAGCAGTACGCCCCGAACGGGGATGCTTCTCGCGCCGTGTTACGCTCGCGTCAGATCAATGAGACGGAACAGGTCGGTGGCCAGTATCCTGGCGGTGTGCCGGGTGCGCTCTCTAACCAGCCTGCGCCTGCCAACACCGCGCCAATCTCCACGCCGCCGGCCAACCCGCAGAACGGTCAGCAAACGAATCAGCAGACGACCTCGACCGCGAACAGTGCCGGCCCGCGTAACAGCAGCCGTAACGAAACGACCAACTACGAAGTCGACCGGACTATCCGCCATACCAAACTGAACACGGGCGATATTCAGCGTCTCTCTGTTGCCGTGGTGGTGAACTACAAAACGCTGCCGGACGGTAAACCGCTGCCGCTCACGGCAGAGCAGATGAAGCAGATCGAAGATTTGACCCGCGAAGCGATGGGCTTCTCTGAAAAACGTGGCGATACCCTCAACGTTGTGAACTCACCGTTCAACCCGGTGGATGAGACCGGTGGCGAACTGCCGTTCTGGCAACAGCAGGCGTTCTTCGATCAGCTGATGTCCGCAGGCCGCTGGCTGCTGGTGCTGATTGTCGCGTGGCTGCTGTGGCGTAAGGGTGTCCGTCCTCAGCTTCAGCGTCGCGCTGAAGCCGAAAAAGCCGCGCTGGAACAGAAGAACGCGCGTCCGGACGAGGAAGAAGCGGTTGAAGTTCGTCTCAGCAAAGATGAACAGATGCAGCAGCGCCGTGCTAACCAGCGTATGGGCGCAGAGGTGATGAGCCAGCGCATTCGCGAAATGTCAGATAACGATCCGCGCGTCGTCGCGCTGGTCATCCGCGGTTGGATGGGTAACGAACATGAGTAATACGCTTACAGGCACCGATAAGAGCGTCATCCTGCTGATGACCATTGGCGAAGATCGCGCGGCGGAGGTGTTTAAACACCTCTCTCAGCGAGAAGTGCAGATCCTCAGCGCGGCGATGGCCAACGTGCGCCAGATCTCCAACAAGCAGCTGACCGAAGTGCTGGCGGAGTTTGAGCAGGAAGCCGAGCAGTTTGCTGCGCTCAACGTCAACGCCAACGAATACCTGCGCTCCGTGCTGGTTAAGGCGCTGGGCGAAGAGCGCGCCGCCAGCCTGCTGGAAGATATTCTCGAAACGCGCGACACCGCCAGCGGGATCGAAACGCTCAACTTTATGGAGCCGCAAAGCGCCGCCGATCTTATTCGCGACGAGCACCCGCAGATTATCGCCACCATTCTGGTCCACCTCAAACGGGGCCAGGCGGCCGATATTCTGGCGCTGTTCGACGAGCGCCTGCGCCACGACGTGATGCTGCGTATCGCCACCTTCGGCGGCGTCCAGCCAGCCGCGCTGGCGGAGCTGACCGAAGTGCTGAACAACCTGCTCGACGGCCAGAACCTCAAGCGCAGCAAAATGGGCGGCGTGAGAACGGCAGCGGAAATCATCAACCTGATGAAAACGCAGCAGGAAGAGGCGGTTATTACGGCGGTGCGCGAGTTCGACGGCGAACTGGCACAGAAAATTATCGACGAGATGTTCCTGTTCGAAAACCTGGTCGAAGTGGACGATCGCAGCATCCAGCGCCTGCTTCAGGAAGTGGATTCGGAGTCCCTGCTTATCGCCCTCAAAGGCGCCGAGCAGCCGCTGCGCGAGAAGTTCCTGCGCAACATGTCCCAGCGTGCGGCCGATATCCTGCGCGACGACCTGGCCAACCGTGGCCCGGTGCGTTTGTCTCAGGTGGAGAACGAACAGAAAGCGATCCTGCTTATTGTTCGTCGTCTGGCAGAAACCGGCGAGATGGTGATTGGCAGCGGAGACGACACCTATGTCTGATGAACTGTCGTGGAAGCGCTGGACGCCTGACGACCTCTCCCCTCCCACCGCAGAGTTCACCCCTGCCATAGTGTCGTCCGATGAGGGCGACGCCGGGGCGGGCGTGCCCGAGCTGAGTGAAGAGGAACAGCGCGCCCAGATGCTGGCCCAGATGCAAATGCAGGCGCACGAGCAGGGCTTCAACGCCGGGATGAACGAAGGCCGTCAGACCGGGCACGCACAGGGTTATCAGGAAGGGCTGGCGAAAGGTTTAGAGCAGGGCATTGAGCAGGCGCGCCAGCAGCAGGCGCCGCTGCATGCCCGCATGCAGCAGCTGGTGAGCGAGTTTCAGCACACGCTGGATGCGCTCGACAGCGTGATTGCTTCGCGCCTGATGCAGATGGCGCTGGAGGCGGCCCGTCAGGTGATCGGCCAGACGCCGGTCGTGGATAACGCCGCGCTGATTAAGCAAATCCAGGGGCTGCTCCAGCAGGAGCCGCTGTTCAGCGGCAAACCGCAGCTGCGCGTGCATCCTGATGATTTGCAGCGCGTGGAAGAGAGCCTCGGCGCGACGCTGAGCCTGCACGGCTGGCGGCTGCGCGGCGATCCGTCGCTCCATCACGGAGGCTGTAAGGTCTCGGCGGATGAGGGCGATCTGGATGCCAGCGTCGCGACCCGCTGGCAGGAACTGTGCCGCCTGGCGGCACCGGGAGTCGTCTGATGACCGCTCGCCTTACGCGCTGGCTTAACACGCTCGATAATTTTGAAACGAAGATGGCGCAGCTGCCATCCGTTCGTCGTTATGGACGCCTGACGCGTGCCACCGGTCTGGTCCTGGAAGCCACGGGTCTGCAACTTCCGCTCGGCGCCACCTGCGTGATTGAGCGTCAGGACGGGAGTGAGACGCGTGAAGTGGAAAGTGAAGTGGTCGGGTTTAACGGCCAGCGACTGTTTCTGATGCCCCTTGAGGAAGTGGAAGGGATTTTGCCCGGCGCCCGCGTCTACGCAAAAAACATCAGCGGTGACGGCCTGCAAAGCGGCAAACAGCTCCCGCTCGGTCCGGCGCTGCTGGGCCGCGTGCTGGACGGGAGCGGCAAACCGCTCGATGGCCTGCCCTCCCCTGATACCACCGAAACCGGCGCGCTGATCACCCAACCCTTTAACCCGCTGCAACGCACGCCAATCGAGCACGTACTGGATACCGGCGTGCGGCCGATTAACGCCCTGCTCACCGTGGGACGCGGCCAGCGTATGGGGCTGTTTGCCGGCTCCGGCGTGGGTAAATCGGTCCTGCTCGGCATGATGGCGCGTTATACCCAGGCGGACGTTATCGTCGTCGGCCTGATTGGTGAGCGTGGTCGCGAAGTCAAAGATTTCATCGAAAACATTCTTGGTGCGGAGGGTCGCGCCCGCTCGGTGGTGATCGCCGCCCCGGCGGACGTGTCGCCGCTGCTGCGTATGCAGGGTGCCGCCTACGCCACGCGTATCGCGGAAGATTTCCGCGACCGGGGCCAACACGTGCTGCTGATTATGGACTCCCTGACCCGCTACGCGATGGCGCAGCGTGAGATTGCGCTGGCCATCGGCGAGCCGCCCGCCACCAAAGGTTACCCGCCGTCGGTCTTCGCCAAGCTCCCGGCGTTGGTTGAGCGCGCGGGGAACGGCATCAGCGGCGGAGGCTCCATCACCGCGTTCTATACGGTACTGACCGAAGGCGATGACCAGCAGGACCCGATTGCCGACTCCGCGCGCGCGATCCTCGACGGCCATATCGTGCTGTCGCGCCGTCTGGCCGAAGCCGGGCACTACCCGGCGATTGATATTGAAGCCTCGATCAGCCGTGCGATGACGGCCCTGATCACTGAGCAACACTACGCCCGCGTGCGTAACTTCAAACAACTGCTCTCCAGCTTCCAGCGCAACCGCGATCTGGTAAGCGTCGGGGCGTACGCTAAAGGCAGCGACCCGATGCTCGATAAAGCGATTGCCCTCTGGCCGCAGCTGGAGGCATTTCTGCAACAGGGTATTTTTGAACGCGCCGACTGGGAAGATTCCCTCCAGGCACTGGAGCTGATTTTCCCGCAGGTGTAACACAGGTGGAGGGCGAAGGTCATGGCGCAGAACAGCGCGTTATCAACGCTGAAAGATCTGGCTGAAAAAGAAGTTGATGATGCCGCATTGCAACTTGGCGCAATGCGACGCGGGTGCCAACAGGCTGAAGAACAGTTGAAGATGTTAATCGACTATCAGCATGAATATCGCACCAATCTTAACACCGACATGACGCAGGGCATTGGTAGCCAGCGCTGGATTAACTATCAGCAGTTTATCCAGACGCTGGAAAAGGCGATTGAGCAGCATCGCCAGCAGCTTAACCAGTGGACGCAAAAAGTCGATACCGCGCTGAATTTCTGGCGCGAGAAAAAACAGCGGTTGCAGGCCTGGCAAACCTTACAGGACCGGCAGATTGCAGCCTCGACCCTGGCGGAAAACCGTCTGGATCAGAAAAAAATGGATGAGTTTGCCCAGCGCGCATCAATGAGGAAACCAGAATGATCACACTGCAACAACTGCTGATGACCGACAGCGACCCGTCCGGCGGCACGCTGACCGGAAAAGGCGCTGAGGGCGCGCAAGATTTTCTCTCTCTGCTGGCGGGCGCGCTGACCGAGACCACCGGCAAAGGCAAAGATGCTCCGCTGACGCTGGCCGATCTGAAAGCGGCGGGAAGCAAGCTGTCGACAGCGGCACAGGAAAAAAACGGTGATACCACGCTCCAGGCCAAAATCGCCGAGCTGCTCTCCCGCCAGGAGACCCTGACTGATGAAGATACCGCCGTCTCCCTGCAAAGCCTCGTCTCCGGCCTGAAACCCGCAGCGAATACGGATGCGCTGAAGGCGCTGACCCGGACGGACGCGAAAGCAAACAGCGAGACCACGACTGAAGAAGAGGAGCTGGCCGGGTTAAGCGCGCTGATGGCGATGTTACCGCACCAGCAGACTACCACCCCAATGGCGACGCAGCCAGCAAGCACCGGGGAGGTCGCCCCCCGTGCCGCCCTCCCCTCTGCGCTAGCCCAGACGGACAACGGCCAGCATCAGCCGCTTAGCCATGCGTTAACGGGTCAGGAAAAAACGTCGGTTCAGGACAGCGACACGTCGCTGCCCGCCACTGCAGCCGTTACGCCAGCTGTTGCCGCCGTCGCGGAGAAGCAGGACGTAGTGAGCACGGCGTCGTCTGCCGCCAGCCCAACCGCGACGCTGGCACCGATCATCAGTCACCTGGCAACCCCCCAGCCTGCCGCTACCGTTGCGACCGCGCCGGTGTTAAGCCAGCCGCTGGGCACGCACGAATGGCAGCAGAATCTAAGCCAGCACATCACCCTGTTCACCAGACAGGGCCAACAGACCGCAGAGCTACGCCTGCACCCGGAAGATCTGGGTCAGGTGCAAATTTCGCTTAAGCTGGATGACAACCAGGCGCAGTTGCAGATGGTTTCGCCCCACAGCCACGTTCGTGCGGCGCTGGAAGCGGCCCTGCCGATCCTGCGCACGCAGCTTGCGGAAAACGGCATACAGCTTTCCCAAAGCAGCGTCAGCAGCGAAGGCTTTGCCGGGCAGCAGCAATCTTCATCCGGGCAACAACAGCACGCTTCGCGTTCAGGCCAGCATGGCGGGTTTAACGAGGAGAGCGAAGAGTTATTGCCAACCCCTGCCGCCCTGCAATCCGCCGCGCGCGGCAGCCGTGCCGTAGACATCTTTGCCTAAACGCCAGAGGTAACGTGATTATCCCCGTCTTTTCCACGCTTTGACCTAAGCCGGACACGGGATAATCACCGTATTAAGCTGTACCGAAACAGGAAGCTCGTATCAGATGACAGACTCCGCTATCACCAAAAAAAGCAAGCGTTCCATCTGGATCCCGCTGCTGGTGTTGATTACCCTCGCGGCCTGCGCCACCGCAGGCTACAGTTACTGGCGTATGCAGCAGGAACCCTCCAGCGCAGCCGCCAAAGCTGAAGCGCCGCCTCCACCGGCGCCGGTCTTCTACCCGCTGGATACGTTCACCGTGAACCTCGGCGATGCGGATCGCGTGCTTTACGTGGGCATTACGCTGCGTCTGAAAGATGAAGCGACCCGTGCACGTCTGAACGACTACCTGCCAGAAGTGCGTAGCCGTCTGCTGTTGCTGTTTTCTCGTCAGGATGCCTCCGCGCTCGCCACCGATGTGGGCAAGCAAAAGCTGGTCGATGCGATCAAACAGACGCTGGCGACCCCGCTGGTCAACGGCCAACCTAAGCAGGAAGTCACTGACGTTCTGTATACAGCCTTCATTCTGCGGTAACGACATGGGCGACAGTATTCTTTCTCAGGCAGAAATCGATGCGCTGCTCAATGGCGACAGCGATAAGAGTGACGATCCGAAGCCGGGTCTGACCGGCGACGATAATATTCGTCCCTACGATCCCAATACCCAGCGTCGCGTGGTGCGCGAGCGTTTACAGGCGCTGGAGATCATCAACGAACGTTTCGCACGTCAGTTCCGAATGGGGCTGTTTAACCTGCTGCGTCGTAGCCCGGATATCACCGTCGGTGCGATCCGCATTCAGCCGTATCATGAGTTTGCCCGCAATCTGCCGGTGCCAACCAACCTTAACCTGATCCATCTGAAACCGCTGCGCGGTACCGGCCTGGTGGTGTTCTCGCCAAGCCTGGTGTTCATCGCGGTGGATAACCTGTTCGGTGGCGATGGCCGTTTCCCGACCAAAGTGGAAGGCCGCGAGTTTACCCATACCGAACAGCGCGTGATTAACCGCATGCTGAAGCTGGCGCTGGAATCCTACAGCGACGCGTGGAAAGCGATTAACCCGCTGGAAGTGGAGTACGTGCGTTCCGAGATGCAGGTGAAGTTTACCAACATCACCACCTCACCGAATGACATCGTGGTGAACACCCCGTTCCACGTCGAGATCGGCAACCTGACGGGCGAGTTCAACATCTGCCTGCCGTTCAGCATGATTGAACCGCTGCGCGAACTGCTGGTGAACCCGCCGCTGGAGAACTCACGCCATGAAGATCAGAACTGGCGTGAGAACCTGGTGCGCCAGGTTCAGCACTCGCAGCTGGAGCTGGTGGCTAACTTTGCCGACATCTCCATGCGGTTATCGCAGATCCTGAAATTACAACCCGGCGACGTTTTGCCGATAGATAAACCCGACCGCATTATTGCCCATGTGGATGGCGTACCCGTGCTGACAAGCCAGTACGGCACAATTAACGGCCAGTATGCGTTACGCGTTGAGCACTTGATCAACCCGATTTTGAATTCGCTGAATGAGGAACAGCCCAAATGAGTGACATGAACAATCCGTCCGATGAAAACAGCGGAGCACTGGACGATCTGTGGGCTGACGCGTTAAACGAGCAAAAAACGACGCCGACGAAAAGCGCGGCAGACGCGGTCTTCCAGCAGTTAGGCGGCGGCGACGTCAGCGGGACGTTACAGGACATCGACCTGATTATGGACATTCCGGTCAAGCTGACCGTTGAGCTGGGCCGCACCCGCATGACTATTAAAGAGCTGCTGCGCCTGACGCAGGGTTCCGTTGTAGCCTTGGACGGTTTAGCGGGTGAGCCACTGGATATTCTGATCAACGGCTACCTGATTGCACAGGGCGAAGTTGTGGTGGTGGCCGATAAATACGGCGTACGTATCACCGACATCATTACCCCTTCCGAACGTATGCGTCGCCTGAGCCGTTAAGTATGAAAACCCAGGCAACACTGTCCGCGCCCTCCGCCGTACCCGGCTCCCCGCTGCTTCAGGTGAGCGGCGCGCTGTTCGGTATTATTGCCTTTATCCTTATCGCCGCCTGGCTGGCAAAGCGTTTCGGGCTGGCGGGGAAAACGGCCGGCACGCGCGGACTGAAGGTCAGCGCCAGCACCACACTCGGCCCACGCGAGCGCGTGGTCATTGTGGAAGTGGAAGATGCGCGACTGGTGCTGGGCGTGACTGCCTCCAGCATTAATGTTCTTCACACGCTGCCCCCTTCGCCTGTCACGGTGGAGGCTAACGCCCCGGCCCCTGCGGATTTTCAGTCCGTTATGAAGAGTTTGCTCAAGCGTTCCGGGAGATCCTGATGCGCCGTTTGTTATTGCTTACGCTGGCAGGTCTGGGCCTGTTCGCGCCTTCTGTGTATGCGCAGCTGCCGGGGCTGGTTTCTACGCCGCTGGCGAACGGGGGACAAAGCTGGTCCCTCTCCGTGCAGACGCTGGTGTTCATCACCTCACTGACCTTTATCCCGGCGATCCTGCTGATGATGACCAGTTTCACCCGCATCATCATTGTGTTTGGTCTGCTGCGAAATGCGCTCGGCACGCCGTCCGCGCCGCCCAATCAGGTGCTGCTGGGTTTAGCCCTGTTCCTGACCTTTTTCATTATGTCGCCGGTTATCGACAAGATTTACACCGAGGCGTACCAGCCGTTCAGCGAAGATAAAATTTCCATGCAGGTTGCCCTGGAAAAGGGGGCTCAGCCATTACGTGAATTTATGCTTCGCCAGACGCGCGAAGCGGATTTGGCCCTGTTTGCCCGTCTCGCTAACACGGGCGAGTTACAGGGACCGGAAGCGGTGCCGATGCGCATTCTGCTGCCAGCGTATGTGACCAGTGAGCTGAAAACGGCGTTCCAGATTGGCTTCACCATTTTCATTCCGTTCCTGATTATTGACCTGGTGATCGCCAGCGTCCTGATGGCGCTCGGGATGATGATGGTCCCGCCCGCAACCATTGCCCTGCCCTTTAAGATCATGCTGTTCGTGCTGGTCGACGGCTGGCAGCTGCTGGTCAGCTCGCTGGCGCAGAGTTTCTACAGTTGAGGAGCGCGCAATGACGCCTGAGTCGGTCATGATGATGGGCACGGAAGCGATGAAAGTCGCGATTGCCGTCGCCGCGCCCCTGCTTCTGGTTGCGCTGGTAACCGGTCTGATTATCAGTATTCTTCAGGCCGCCACGCAGATTAACGAAATGACCCTGTCGTTCATCCCGAAGATCATCGCCGTCTTCGTGGCGATTATCGTTGCCGGGCCCTGGATGCTCAATTTGCTGCTGGACTACATGCGCAACCTGTTCACCAATCTGCCTTACATCATCGGCTGACGGACGATGCTGCAATTCACCAGCGATCAGTTTGTTCAGTGGCTCGGGATCTATTTCTGGCCGATGCTGCGCATCATGGCGCTGATCTCCACCGCCCCCATACTCAGTGAAAAGTCGGTGCCTAAACGCATCAAAATTGGGTTGGGCATGGTTATCACCATTATCGTTGCCCCTTCCCTGCCGGCGGTGGATATTCCGATTTTTTCCCCGAATGCGATATGGATTGCCCTGCAACAGGTGATGATTGGCGTGGCGGTCGGGTTTACGATGCAGCTCGCCTTCGCCGCGGTACGAACGGCGGGCGAACTGATCGGTTTGCAGATGGGTCTGTCTTTCGCGACGTTCGTTGACCCGGGCAGCCATCTGAATATGCCCGTGCTGGCGCGTATTATCGACCTGCTGGCGATGCTGTTGTTTCTCTCGTTCAACGGCCACCTGTGGCTCATCTCTATGCTGGTGGACACCTTCCACACGCTGCCGATTGGCGACAACCCGGTGAACAGTAACGCTTTTCTGGCGCTGGTGCGGGCTGCCGGGCTGATCTTCCTCAACGGGCTGATGCTGGCGCTGCCTGTCATAACCCTGTTGCTCACCGTTAACCTCGCATTGGGTTTACTCAACCGAATGGCCCCGCAGCTGTCGGTATTCGTCATCGGCTTTCCGGTGACGTTGACGGTTGGCCTTTTATTAATGTCATTATTGATGCCACTTATCGCCCCCTTCTGCGAGCATTTATTCAGCGAGATATTCAATCTCTTAGCGGATATTGTCAGCGAACTTCCACGCAAATAATAACCCGCAGTGTTTGCAATGTCTTTCTGAGGATATTCCTAAAAATAATCTTGAAAAACATCTACCAGGATATATCTGACGCGGTTTAAATGTTTCTAACCACCTCACAATACTTAATATTTACTTTACTTTAAGATGATTCCTGGCAAATTATACGTAACTTTACGGGATAGTGAGTTCGCCTGAAAGTCTTTGTCATGCTCACAGGTTTTATTAGATTTTTTCCATCCCGTATGGCTGTTTATGAGCTCTCAGGCAGGTGGTGAATTATCGTTACGCATTGAGTGAGGGTATGCCATGTCAACGATCATTATGGATTTATGCAGCTACACCCGGCTAGGGTTAACCGGGTACTTAGCAAGCAGAGGGGTTAGAAAGAGAGACATCAACGATGCACACACCGTTGAAGAACTCGCAGCCGCTTGTGAGACTCACAAGCCCGGCGTGGTGTTTATTAATGAGGACTGTTTCATTCACGACCCCGCTAACAGTCAGCACATTAAGCAGATCATTAATCAGCATCCCAGAACCCTGTTTATTGTTTTTATGGCGATCGCCAATATTCATTTCGATGAGTATTTGTTGGTGCGTAAAAACTTATTAATCAGTTCGAAATCGATTAAACCAGAGTCGCTTGATGACATTCTGGGCGATTATTTGAATAAAGAAGTTAAGAATGTAGGGGCGGTTAACTTACCCACCCTATCATTAAGCAGAACTGAATCAAGTATGCTAAGAATGTGGATGGCTGGACAAGGGACAATTCAGATCTCAGACCAGATGAATATCAAGGCAAAAACAGTATCGTCACACAAAGGAAATATTAAAAGGAAAATTAAAACGCATAATAAGCAAGTGATATACCATGTCGTACGCCTGACAGATAATGTGACGAATGGGATTTTCGTTAATATGCGCTAATTTGCACGGCCATGTTGTACCCTACCTTGATCTCTGGCCTGGCCAGAGATTTTGCTTTTCAGCAGCCGGGCCGGGGAGAAGACGCCCCCGACGCCGACCTATTCCGCCGTTTCCACAAAGATCCCATCCGGGTGCCCCAGTTCGTTGAAGAACCAGATGCCGAGCGGGTAATCTTCCAGCGACACCAGATACATTGTGCCTTCATTAAACTCTTCTATTGCCAGCACCACGCCCGGGCGGCGCGGCCCACCGTCCGTTTTGACGGTTACCCGATCGTTGACCTTCATACATTCCTCCTGTGGTTTTGAGCCAGTGTAGAACAAATTACCCTGGCTGGCATCGCCGCCTGACGCGAATGGCGTTTTTGTGTGCGGTCTATACTTAGCTGTTGAGACGGTTAAATGAGGAGCCCGCCATGAAGACTGACAAAGAGTACAGCGACACCATTAAGCGTGAGGTGGAAGTGGATGTCGATGCCCTGCTTGCCGCCATTAATGAAATCAGTGAGTCCGAAGTTCATCGCGCGGAGGATAATTCAGACCGTGTCGTGGTCAATGGTCGTGATTACCATACCTACCGTGAACTGGCTGAAGCATTCGAGCTGGATATCCATGACTTTAGCGTCTCGGAAACGAACCGCTAAGGCGAAAAAAATCCCGGTCATGGGGATGACCGGGATCAAACTTGCTTATGCAAGAAGCACTTATAAATTCGTTACACCAGGAAATCTGATGCAGGTAAGACATTATCCCCAACAGATTTGTCTTACAAGCATATATTCTCTTAGCGAATATTATATTTTATACATGTGAATTTTGGTTATGAGTATAAACATGCGCCGCGTGTGGGTTTATCGGGATCGTTTCCACTTCAACGGGACATCAATGCTGAGTTTTTTTAAGACTTTTCTTAGATGAACATCATTATTCAGGAGACGTTATGCCTTCGCTAAAGGAGACTCTGCTCGTCTTTACCGATCTCGACGGTACGCTGCTGGATTTTCACACTCTCGACTGGCAGCCTGCCGCTTCCTGGCTGAAGAGATTACAGGATGAACAGGTACCAGTCATTCTGTGCAGCAGCAAAACCGCGTCCGAAATGCGTGACATCCAGCAGGAACTTGGCCTTGGCGGGCTGCCCTACATTGCGGAAAACGGCGCGGTGATCCAGCCTGACGTACGGTGGGAAAACGCCGTACGGTTCATCTCAGAAAAGAAGCATGACGATATCTGGCAGTTTATTGCCCGGGTACGCCACGAGATGCATCTGAAATTCACCACCTTCGACGATGTGGATGAGCGCGTGGTCGCCGAATGGACCGGGCTAAGCCGTCCCCGTGCGGCGCTTGCACGTAAACACGAGGCTTCCGTGACGCTGATCTGGCGTGACAGTGATGAACAAATGAAACGCTTCGCAGCCGAACTGGCCCGGCAGGGGCTGAAGATCGTCCCGGGTGCTCGCTTCTGGCATATTCTGGACACGAGCTGTGGCAAAGACGTGGCGGTGCACTGGCTTGTGGAACAGTATCGCCTGCACGACGGATTTGACCCGACAACGCTGGGCCTGGGCGACGGCCCCAATGATGCCCCTCTGCTGGACAGCGTAGCCTTCGCCGTGGTGGTGAAAGGCTTCAACCGGGAGGGGGTCAGCCTTAAGAACAACGATCCCACACGGGTTTATCGCACTCAGCACACCGGACCGGCCGGCTGGCGCGAGGGGCTTGATTACTTTTTAACGTGATCCTGCCAGATGACCCGGTTACGCCCGCGCTGTTTCGCCTCATACAGACGCGCATCGGCGGTGGATTGCAGATTTTCGAAGTGATAATTGCCCTTCTCCTGCGCGCCAGAGACGCCAAACGACGCGCTCACGCGCAGGGTAGTACTTTTCTTAATCAGGATCTCTTTGCTGTCGATACGCTCACGGATCTGCTCTGCAACTTCCGCCGCCTCTTCAAGCGTCATGCCGGGCAGTACCACACAGAACTCTTCGCCGCCGACGCGCCCGGCAATATCTTTAGTGCGCAGGGTACTGGCAATCAGCCCCGCAGCATGGGACAACACCTTATCACCCGCCTGGTGCCCGAACCGGTCATTAATGCTCTTAAAGCAGTCAAGATCGATCTGGATGACAGAGAAAGGCAGCGCCTGCTGTTCACACTGCTTCGCCAGTATTTTCGCCCGCTCAAACAGCGCCCCACGATTATTCAACCGGGTCAGAGGGTCGTGCCAGGCCTGCCATTGCAGCGAATTCTGCAACGAATACATATTACTGACCATGCGCCGGATCACCAGCCATGAGATGAGCAGCATCGCGGTGAACAGCGCCCAAAGCAATGCCAGCACAATACTGATGCTGCCGAAATCGCCGCGCACCCCTTCTTCCAGAGTGTGCACGCGCAGGACGATGCCATCAAAGTGGTCGAGACGCTCCCAGCTGACAAAACGACTCCCCAGGCGAATGCCGCCTTCGGAATCCGATTCTATTGCGTGCGCTATCTGCGCTAGTTCGGGCGCGTCAAAATAATTAACGTCCGCAGCAGATGATCCAGACGTCGCAAGCAGGGTGAGACGACTGTCATACAGCTGGTATTCCCCTTCCGGGTTATCGCCTACGGCCTCCACCAGCAGACGACGCAGGGTGGCAAAGGTGAAATCCATCGCCACCACACCATACCAGACGTGATTGTAATAAACAGGCACACTGGCGGTGATCAGCGGCTTTTTGCCCACAAAGGAGGAAGGAGGCGAGATAAACCAGCGCACGGCACGCGCACGGTTCTCACGCTCGGACTGTTGGGTAAACCAGGGCTGAGTGACCAGATAGTAGTAACGCTGCACGATATCGCTGGCATTTTCCGGCGTATCCGTTTCCAGAAAGAATCCGGCGCGAGAGACATAAATCACGCGCTCTTCGTTGCCGGAAGAACTGGATGCCAGACGCAATAAATACCCCACTTCAAGCGCGGCGGACAGTTCATTATCAAGAAACTCATCATCGCGATTCAGAAGGGTGGTCTTTTCAACGAAGGCATCAGACACACCGTTGATCGGCAATGTGCGCTGTTTATCAACCTCAATTTGCCAGGTGGGGGATGCGCGCAAACGGGCAAAACGCTTTACCGCATCATGCAGCACGCCAAACGCCAGCGGCGTTTCCAGCGCATCACGCATGCTGTGGCGAAAAAACAGCATTTTATCGACGCTGAACTGGAGTTGTCTGTCCAGCGCACTGGCAACCGTTTCCAGATGGTTACGCTGACTGGAGATATAGGCATCTTCCAGTACCACAACTTCGCGCCAGGTCAGGAGGGTGGAAAAGATCAGGACAACGATAAAACAGAGGTTAACAACCAAACGGGGATTGCTACGCTTATGCAGCCACTGCAAAAAAGATTGTTTTACAACAAAGGTATTGTGCTGCACACGCACTCCCTGAGTGTCGCTCACCATCCGATATGATAAGTCTTCTGCCAGTAAAAACGCCCGGCAAGGCCGGGCGTTGTGTGATTAAGCCTTATCGCGTTTTTGCCTTTTATCACCAGGCTGAAGCTCATCTTCACGAAAAGCCTCCCGCTTAATGCCGTATCCGTCATGCCACCGGCACTCCACCATTCCACTGGAATAACCGGTGACAATCATGCATGGACCACCATTCTTTGGCTTAACTTCATCACTGACCAAAAAGACCATACCTGCCTCCTGTATCAGGGTGAAACGTTTTCAATTTAGACGAGGAATGGTCTTTTTGCATCCGGGGTCAGCAAAAATTAATGCGATTTTCCGCGTACTTTTTCTACCAGCTTGACCACTGCCACCACAATGACACCTACGATAAAGCCCAACACAAGGTTAAGCAGCGTCGGCAGAATGGCGGCGATCACCGAACCATGTCCCGACGCCAGATGTTCAATTGCATGATGCAGCGAAGCAACGCCGTGCACGATAATACCGCCGCCGACCAGGAACATCGCCAGAGTTCCCACTATCGACAAACTTTTCATCAGCCACGGTGCCAGCACCAGCAGGCTTTTGCCGATAATGCGGGCAATGGCGCTGGATTTTTTTTCCAGCCAGAAGCCGATATCATCCAGCTTGACGATCAGACCGACCAGCCCATACACCCCAACCGTTACAAGAATGGCAATCAACGAAAGCACCATGACCTGATTCATCAGCGGTGCTTCGGATACGATCCCAAGCGTAATCGCCACAATCTCGGCCGAAAGGATGAAGTCAGTACGGATCGCACCTTTGACCTTATCGCGCTCGAACGTTTTTGGATCCTGCGCGGCCAGCGCTTCCAGACGCTGCTGGCGCATTTCCGGGGTGTCTTTCTCTTTGCGTGCGGCAAACATATGCAACACTTTTTCGGCACCCTCGAAGCACAGGAACGCCCCGCCAATCATCAGCAATGGCGTAATGGCCCAGGGTATAAAGGCGCTAATCAGAAGCGCCAGCGGAACAAGGATCACCTTGTTAATAAAGGACCCTTTCGCTACGCCCCACACCACCGGCAGCTCACGGTTCGCCCGCACGCCGCTGACCTGCTGCGCGTTAAGTGACAAGTCATCCCCCAGTACCCCGGCGGTTTTTTTCGCCGCCAGTTTCCCCATGACTGAAATGTCATCCAGCAAGGTGGCGATATCGTCCAGTAATGTTAATAAGCTACTTCCTGCCAAAATCTCTATCCTTCTTTTTTTGCTAATTAAGTGAATAGTATGGAACAAAACTCAGCGCCCGGAAACAGGCACCTCACGTCAACAAAAATTTCACATTAACAACACAATTAAAGCACTCGCCAGCCCGATAGTTTTGGCGTTAACTATGAGCGAACTTTTTATTTCGTCGTGAGGGACTATGCGTTTTCGGCATTTATTACCGCTCATTGGAGCACTTTTTTCCCTGTATATCATCTGGGGATCCACCTACTTTGTCATTCGTATTGGCGTGGAAAGCTGGCCCCCGCTGATGATGGCCGGTATTCGTTTCCTTATGGCTGGCGTGCTGCTGATGGCGTTTTTATTGCTGCGCGGCCACAGGCTACCGCCGCTGCGTCCCTTGCTTAACGCCGCCCTGATCGGCCTGCTGCTGCTGGCGGTGGGCAATGGTGCAGTAACCGTCGCCGAACACCAGAACGTGCCGTCGGGCATCGCCGCCGTGGTCGTCGCGACCGTGCCGCTGTTTACGCTCTGCTTTAGTCGTCTGTTCGGGATCCGCACCCGTAAGCTCGAATGGCTGGGCATCGCGATTGGGCTTGTAGGTATTATCATGCTGAACAGCGGCGGAAACCTGAGCGGAAACCCCTGGGCTGCCGTTATGATCATGATCGGCTCGATGAGCTGGGCCTTCGGCTCGGTCTACGGCTCCCGCATTGAGCTGCCCTCCGGGATGATGGCGGGTGCCATTGAAATGCTCGCGGCAGGCATCGTGCTGCTGATTGCCTCGGCGTTGACGGGTGAAAAACTGACGGCAATGCCAGATCTCTCAGGTTTCCTGGCCGTCGGGTATCTGGCGCTGTTTGGCTCGATTATTGCCATCAACGCCTATATGTACCTGATCCGCAACGTCTCACCGGCGGTTGCCACCAGCTACGCCTACGTTAACCCGGTGGTTGCCGTGCTTCTGGGTACCGGTTTTGCGGGCGAAGTGCTGTCGACGATTGAATGGCTGGCGCTGGGCGTGATTGTCTTTGCCGTGGTGCTGGTCACGCTGGGTAAATATTTACTGCCCGCGAAACCCATTGTCACGGCGTGTGAGGTGGAGAAACCGTGATCGGGTGAATGCCCTGGGTATCGATCTGCGCGGCCTGACCGCCGCCGCAGATCCACTCTTCCAGCCGCTCCGTCAGTTCCACGTCATTCAGCTTCATTCTTCCGCGCAGTGCGCACTCCCAGACAATCAGCACCCGCCAGCCCTGGGCGTAAAGCTGCGAAACATCGCGTTTATCACGCTCGACGTTCCTGCCAATCTTCTCCAGCCAGAAGTCGGTGCGTGTCGCCGGGACTTTAAACAGATAGCAGTCGTGATGATGCCAGAAACAGCCGTGGGTAAAGATGATGCATTGATACGCATCGATCACGAAATCAGGACGCCCGGCAAGCGTGGCATCCTGAACCCTGAATTCAAACCCGATGGAGGTCAGGAGGCCAGCGATCCGTTTTTCGATCGCGGTATCACGCGTGCCGATGGCACGCATGTTTTTACTCCGCGTGGCCTTATTGTGAACGTCCGCCATTGACGGCCTCACTCTGACGCAGCTGAACGGCCTTGCTGATGCGTGAGGCCAGCAGTTTTGCGACGGCGGCAAAGGCTGGCACCACCACCGAGTTGCCAAACTGACGATAGGCTTGTGTATCCGACACCGGAATGCGAAAACTGTAGCCCTGCGGCGCCTCAAAGCCCATTAAGCGGGCGCACTCGCGCGGCGTTAAGCGCCGCGGTCGGTGCTGTTGATTCTGAGGGTCGTCGAAATCTTTTTCGCCCAGCGCCTTATCCCAGCCCCGATCGATAAGAATTTCCGCGCCATCTTTGTAATAGCGCGCCGACAGCGTACGCGTCACGCTGTCAGGATTAAGCGGATTGACCATGCCAAACCCAAAGCCATTGCCTTTGGCCTGATGCTTTTTGGCATAGCGATAGAGGTATTTCCACAGCACTGGCGTCAGAATGAATTTCGCATCGACGGCGGGCTCCAGCAGATCGGCCACTGTCGGACGGCGCGCCGGATACAGCGAGGGCAAATCGCGCAGCGTAAAATCGCCTTTCAGATTGAGATCGCGGCGGAATCCCACCAGCACGATGCGTTCGCGGTGCTGTGGCAGGAAGTGTTTGCCGTCGATAATTTTCGGATCGTCCGGCCCCATGTCCTCTGCATCCGCCACGTCGTAACCCAGTTCATCCAGCGTTTGCATGATAATGCGGAAGGTTTTGCCGCCGTCATGACTCTTTAAATTCTTGACGTTCTCCAGCACAAAAATTGCCGGGCGGCGGGCATCAATAATCCGGGCAACATCAAAGAACAGTGTGCCCTGCGTATCACAGGCAAAGCCGTGCGCACGTCCCAGCGCGTTCTTTTTCGACACGCCAGCCAGTGAGAACGGCTGACACGGGAAGCCTGCCAGCAGCACATCGTGCGCCGGAATGGTGTTGCGAATGTGCTCAGCGGCTTCTTCGTCGCTGACGCCGGTTTTGTGGCTCAGGGTGACGTCGCGGATGTCGGCATTAAACTGGTGCTCGTCGGGGTCGCAGTACCAGTTCGCCTTATAGGTGCGGACGGCATGTTTGTTCCATTCACTGGTGAACACGCACTGCCCGCCAATAGCTTCAAAGCCATGGCGAATGCCGCCAATACCGGCAAAGAGATCGATAAAGCGAAAGGCATAATTCGGATGCGCAGCAGGCGGGCGCGGCAGCAGGTTGCGCAGATAACGGAACTCGCCGTCGCTCAGGCGGTGCCCTGCCCTGTCGCTTATCAGCAGCCGCTTGAGTATTGCCGGGCTCCAGTGGCTCTCGCCATGTGCCACCAGCTGGTTTGCCAGCGTTTTAGCATCATACATTTCCAGCAGCTGACGCAGGAGTGCCTGCACGGCTGCCGTTGATTTCTCAACCCGCTCAGGCGCGGGCACAGTCACTGATCGATTTTCCTGCATTCTCTTAACCGGACAATAAAGACAGAAAACAGAGTACCACAGTTCAGGATCGCACACTGCGACGGAAATGGGTCAATATCTGGCTGTCGGTTCCGAGGTAATCGCCCTGTAATTCGGCACTCAGCTTCGCCATAAACTGGATCAGAAAATCGGCATTGTGACGCGCAAGTTCGCGTCCCCGTGCGGTTTGCATGGTGTCCGGCAGGCGCAGGAGTTTGGTCTGAAAGTGATCGAGCGCGAAAGCTTTATCATCCAGCGCACGCGCCCCGGCAAACGGGTCGTCGGCATCAAACAACGCGGTGCCCAGCGCACCGGACACGGCAAAGACGCGCGCAAGGCCGATGGCGCCTAACGCCTCCAGCCGGTCGGCATCCTGGACCGTTTTGGCCTCCGGGCTTTGCGGCGCGATACCGGCACTGAAGCTGTGCGCTTCAATGGCATGCTCAACGGCCGCATACCGATCGGGCGGAAAATCAGGAAAATCACGGCTCAGGATCTGGCGCGTTTCTCGCGCTGCCAGCCGCGAGGAGTGACTACGCTGCGGGTGATTTTTCGGCAGGCTGACAATGTCATGGAAGTAGCATGCGGTCAGCACAACCAGCGGATCGCAATCCCCGTCAGCCATAATGGCCTGCGCCGTCATCCAGACGCGGCGAAAATGGGCGATATCGTGCGCCGCATCATCAGTAAAATGATTTTCGGCGAGCCAGCGCTCAAAACGGTGCTGCCACTGCGCAAGTTCCATCATTCCATCCTGTTGCTCAAAAGAGAGTGAATTATAATACACCCGAATCAAAATCCTTAATAAATAGAATTTCGAAATACTTAATAATAATTACCCGCTATATTTTCAATGAATTAATTCACGCGAAAAATAAAGAGATAAAAAGAAATATTTTGTAATATTTTTACCAGTTTAATTACATTTATTTTTGAACCTAAATAATAATCCATAGAATAGTATCAGCCATGTAGTTACGGAGGGTAATTACATATATTCAGACAATTTATATTTAAAGGGAATATATAATGAAAAGAAAAGTTCTGGCAATTCTCGTACCCGCGTTATTAATGGCTGGCGCAGCAAATGCGGCGGAAATGTATAACAAAGACGGCAACAAAGTTGACCTGTACGGTAAAGTTGATGCACGTCATACCTTCTCCGACAACCCAGGCGACGACGGCGATGAAACCTATGTCCAGATTGGTTTCAAAGGCGAAACACAAATTAATAACGATCTTATTGGTTACGGCCAGTGGGAATATAAAACCTACGCTAACGATACCGAAGGCGCAGGCGACACCTCTTTTAACCGTCTGGCCTTTGCTGGCCTGAAATACGGCGAATATGGCTCATTCGATTACGGCCGTAATTACGGCGTCGTGTATGACGTTGAAGCCTGGACCGATATGCTGCCAGTATTTGGTGGCGACTCCTATACCTGGACCGACAACTATATGGTTGGCCGTACTAACGGTGTGGCGACCTATCGTAATAATGACTTCTTCGGTCTGGTTAACGGCCTGAACTTTGCACTGCAATATCAGGGTGCTAATGAAGGTGCTAACGCAAACGAAAATCAGGAAGGCACCAAAAACGGCCATGATGATGTTCGTTTCCAGAACGGCGACGGCTTCGGTATGTCAACTACCTATGACTTCGATTTCGGTCTGTCGCTGGGTGCCGCTTATTCATCGTCTGACCGTACCAACGACCAGGTTGCTTACGGCGCAGGTACCTATAATCGCTTCAGCAAATATGCCGGCGGTGAACGTGCGGAAGCGTGGACAATCGGTGCAAAATACGATGCGAATGATGTCTACCTGGCAATGATGTATGCGGAAACCCGCAACATGACTCCGTACGGCAACGATGGCATCGCCAACAAAACTCAGAACTTTGAAGCCGTAGCGCAGTACCAGTTTGACTTCGGTCTGCGTCCATCCCTGGCGTGGGTCTATTCAAAAGGCATCGATTTGGGTGGTAACGATTATCATCCAGGCAATGGTTATGACTATGTAGACCAGGATCTGGTTAACTACATCGACCTGGGCATGACCTACAGCTTCAACAAGAACTTCTCCACCTACGTTGATTATAAAATCAACCTGCTGGACGAAGATGATGCCTTCTACAATGACAACGGTATTGCAACCGATGACATCGTTGGCATCGGTATGATCTACCAGTTCTGATCCCCATAAATAGCAAAGCCCGCAACGCGGGCTTTTTTTATTTGACGCTGAAATATTACGGCGCTTCCTGCAAGGCCAGGCGAACAAACCCGTTATTCTGCGCCAGTAATTCATGTGCTTTCCAGGCATCCATACCCGTCAGCACCATAAGCACCGCCGTTTTACACTGATGGTTACAGCTTTCCAGCGCCGCCTTCGCCTGCGCCCGGGAGCATCCCCCCGCTTCCATTACAATGGCAATTTGTCGCTCGGCCCATCTGGTATTGCTTGCCTCCAGATCAACACGCAGGTTGCTGTACACCCGTCCTGTCCGTATCGCCAGACCGGTGGTAACCATATGCATTATCATGCTTTGCGCAATGCCCGCTTTGGCGTTGGTATACCCGGCAACCACATCCGCGCCCAGATCGGGGGCAATAACCATGCTCGCCAGCTGCGCCGCTTCACTTTGCGCATCCTCCGTAATGAGCGCGACCGTTGAGCCCAGAGACCACGCATGACGCATCGCGCCCCAAACCCATGGCGTTTTGCCGCTGACGGACAGCGCCAGCATCATGTCGTGCTCGCCGAATTTTATCGTCTGAAGGTCTGCAACGCCGCGCGCGTAGCTTCCGGCGTTATCGCCTGCTGTCATCGCAATGACCGGATGTTTTCCCGGCGCGAACGCTTCTGCCGCCTGCTTCGCCACGCCTCCGGACGCGCCTGCGCCGATCAGCACCAGACGTCCGCCGTGACTAAGCGTCGCCGCCGCGTTATCCACCACGCGAGCCAGCATACTTAAGTGAGGGGTAAGTGCAGAAGAGATTTGTGCGTCATCCTGGTGTATGACATTAAGCATATCCAGCGTAGATAATCTGTCGATGTTCATCGTGCTGGCGTGCCGTCTTTCCCTGGCCGTACCGGTAAGCATAATGCTCATAAACTGCCTCCTTATTATGAGTACCCCCACACTATAAAGTGTTTTATACAGGTCACATGAGAGAAGGCTCACGAAACGCCTCTCTTTACATGGCTTTATGAAATGCCCGTCATCAGCGATAATTAGCCCTTTCTTTTTCATCGCGGAGTGTTAATGAGCGATTTGCAGCCCTTCCCCCCGACGCGCAAGCGCCCTATGAAGCTGAATACGCTGGTTACGCTGATGGTGTGCGCCATTATCGGTTCTGTGCTGCTGGTGGTCTTCGCGCTGTACTCTGTGCAGATCACCCGTGCCACGCGCGATGACGTGAAAGATACCGCGCTGGGTATCGCCCGAACGCTGGCCGACAGCCCGGAGATCAAGCGTGGCCTGATGGAATCGCCGCAGGCTGGCATCATCCAGCCGATTGCCCAGGCGGTGACGAAGCGCAACGACCTGCTGTTTACCGTGGTTACCGACCTGCGTGGGATCCGCTATTCCCATCCAAACGAAGCGCTGTTAGGTTTGCATTTTATTGGCGACGATCTGACGCCCGCCCTCGAAGGGAAAGAGAATGTCTCCGTGAACCGCGGCGCACTCGCGGAAGCACTGCGCGTCTTTACGCCCGTTTATGACGATCGGCACGACCAGATCGGCGTGGTCGTGGTGGGTATTTCGCTGAATAAAGTTGAAGATCAGATTGCCCGCGGTCGGCTCAATGCCGTGTGGACTATCCTATTCAGCGTTCTGATGAGCTCAGTGGCGATATGGGGTCTGGTCCGGGTTCTGAAACGTATTCTCTTCGGGCTGGAGCCTTACGAGATCTCTGCCCTCTTTGAGCAGCGCCAAGCCATGTTGCAGTCCCTGCGCGAAGGCGTGATGGCTGTTGATATGCACGGGCGCGTGACGATGATTAACCACACCGCCAGAGAAATTTTGCTCCTGAGCTCGGGTGAGCACTCCGAGAGCAGCGGCGAACCACTGCTGGCTAGCCTGCGGGAAGTGGCGAAAACCGGCATTGCTCGCCAGGATCAGGAGATCGGCTGTAACGGACGGCTACTGCTGTGCAACATGGTCCCCGTGAAAAGCCAGAATCAGGTCATCGGGGCAATCAGCACCTTCCGCGATAAGACCGAAATCAGCCAGTTAATGCAGCGTATCGATGGTATGGTCAACTATGTTGATGCCCTGCGCTCACATACGCATGAGTTTATGAACAAGCTACACGTGATCCTCGGCCTGCTGCACATGAAGCGCTACGATAAGCTGGAAGAGTACATCATCCAGACCGCACAGAATTATCAGACGGATATCGGCGCGATACAGCGCAAGGTTAAATCGCCGGTCATTGCGGGTTTCCTGCTGGGTAAAATCAACCGCGCCAAAGAGGCGGGAGTGACCCTGACGCTGGCCGAGGAGAGTCAGCTTCCTGACACCAGCAATGAAGAGCAGGTTGCGGTTCTGATCACCGTGCTGGGCAATTTAATCGAAAATGCCCTGGATGCGATGGAAGGTCAGCCGGAAGGCGAGATCGGCCTGCTGCTGCATTATCAGAACGGCTGGCTGAGCGGTGAGGTCAGCGATGACGGTCCCGGCATTGATCCCGAGCGGCTGGAGGCTATTTTTACAAAGGGCTACTCAACAAAAGGTGAAAACCGTGGCGTTGGGCTGTTCCTTGCACGTCAGCAGATCCAGAACCTGGGCGGAGATATTACCGTCGAGTCGGAGCCTGGCGTATTTACCCAATTTTTTGTTCAGATCCCCTGGGATAGCGAGAGGAATATCGCGTGATAAATGTATTAATTGTCGATGATGACGCCATGGTAGCCGACCTCAACCGTCTGTATGTTAACCGCGTTGAGGGTTTTAACTGCTGCGGCGTCGCTTCTACGCTCAACCAGGCCGAAGCATTGATCGCAAACCCAGGCCAGCCGATCGATCTGGTGCTGCTGGATGTCTATATGCAGCAGGATAACGGGCTGGATCTATTGCCCATCATCCGCGCATCGGGCCGCCCGATTGACGTTATCATGATTTCGTCAGCCTCCGACGCCGCAACGATCCAGACGTCGATGCACTATGGCGTGGTGGATTACCTGATTAAACCGTTCCAGTTCCCGCGTTTTGAAGAGGCGCTGAACGGCTGGAAGGCAAAGCGCAGTCTGATGGGCTCGCATCAGTATTATGAACAGGCCGACGTCGACAGGCTGATCCACGGCGGCGCGCCGGAGCTGGCCGACAGCAAAAAATTACCGAAAGGCTTAACGCCGCAGACGCTGCGCACCATTTGCCAGTGGATCGACAGCCATCCGGAGATAGAATTTTCCACCGACGATCTGGCGAATGCGGTCAACATTTCCCGCGTCTCCTGCCGCAAATACCTGATCTGGCTGGCGCAAATCAATATCCTGTTCACCAGCATTCACTACGGTGCCACCGGTCGACCGGTATATCGCTACCGTTTGCAGCCGGAACAGGTCGGCCTGCTCAAACAGTACTGCCAGTAATTCGGTAGCTGTCGTCCAGAAGGGTAAAACGGAAGTGGTGCATCGAGGAGATCACCACTTCTTTTGTTTTGGTAACAAAAATGGCTTCAATATCGGGGCGCGAACGCAGCGCGGCGCAGCCCTGCTCCACGCCCATGCCGTAGATCAGCGTGGTCCAGATATCGCCGTCGAGGGAGTCTTGCGAAATAATCGTCACGCTGTCCAGTTCGTTATCCAGCGGGTAGCCGGTACGCGGGTCAAGTATGTGATGATAACGTTTGCCGTTCTGCTCGAAGTAGCGCTCATAGGTGCCTGACGTCACAACCGATCGGTTTTCTACCGTTATGGCGCTAATCAGCGCGTCACCAGCGAACGGTTTTTTCAGCCCGACGCGCCAGCCACCCTCCGGCGAGCCTAACGTCTGGACGTTGCCGCCAAGGTTGATCAACCCGAGTTCGGTGCCCTCTTTATGCAAGTAATCCCGCACCCTGTCGGCGATATAACCTTTGGCGATAGCCCCCAGATCGATCTCCATTCCCTGGCGTGTAAGAAACACGCTGCTGTTGGCGTCATCCAGTACCACGTTCGCAGGATCCGTGATACTCAGCAAGGCGGCGATCTCGTCCGCGGGCGGTACAGCGTCCCCCTTAAAGCCAATTTTCCAGCGTTTGACCAGCGGACCTATCGCCAGGTTGAACGCACTGTCTGTAGGCAGGCTGGCCGCTTTCGCGCAGCGGATCAGGTCAAACACCGGGCGACTGACGACAACCGGATGCTGACCGGCAGCATGGTTGACATCCATCACCTGCGAATCCGCACGGTTGACGGTGAGGAGATCTTCGTACTGTTTGATCAGGCGAAACACGCGGGACGCGAGGGCTTCGTCATGGGAAAAGAGTTTCAGAAGGATGGGCGAGCCCATCAGAACGGCGTTGTAGCTGTAAACGCGATGGCTATCAGGCATTACATAAGTCCTCAGATGTAGCCCCGGCAAGCACCGCGCCGCCGGGGAAACAGGAGCCTTACCGTGTTTTCGAACGCTTAGCCGCCTGATGTCCGGCAAGCGTACCAAAAATAATGATATCTGCCACCGCATTACCACCGATGCGGTTACCGCCGTGGATACCCCCGACAACCTCACCCGCAGCAAACGCTCCCGGCAATACGTTGTGGTTGCTGTCCAGCACGCAGGTTTCTGTATTGATGGTCACACCGCCCATGGTGTGGTGCACGCCCGGCGCAATCTGAATGGCATAGAACGGCCCTTCGTTGATAGGCGCACGCAGCGCGGTGGTGCGGCCAAAATCATCGTCATGCTGTTTTTCCACAAAGCCGTTGTAGCGTTCCAGCGTTGCCAGGAACTGGTGGTGATCCATCCCCAGCGCTTCCGCCAGGGCTTTTGGCGAACTGGCGCTGGTGACAAATCCTTTCGCGATGTACTCATCCGCGGCTTTGTTTTTGGCGCGAACATGCTCGTCAAAGACGATGTAAGCGTATTTCTCCGGCAGCGCGATGATTTGCGCCGAAACTTTGTCGCGGGTCGACATTTCGTTATAGAAGCGGTTGCCCTGCTGGTTTACCAGAATCGCCCCGCCGCCGCGGATGGATTCGGAAATCAGGTACGACGTTTTCTGCTCAACGGTTGGGTGGATCTGGATTTCGCCCATATCGACGGTGCCTGCGCCAATACGCTCCAGCAGTGCGATACCGCCGCCGGTTGCGCCTTTGTGGTTAGTCGTCACGAACCCTTCCAGGTCCGGACGGTATTTCACCACCATCTGGCTGTTGGCGCTGAAGCCGCCCGTCGCGACAATTACGCTTTTAGTTGCCACGGTGAGGGTTTCGTTCTCTTCGGTGGTCAGACGCACGCCGGTCACTTCGCCGTTTTCGAAGATGATGTCGCTCACGGAGGTATCCAGCATCACCTCGATGTTGCGTTTGTTGACATTGCGCACCAGGCCGCTAATCAGATATCCGCCCACCGCGGAACCATCTTTCGGACGGTGCGTACGGTCGATGCTCATCCCGCCGGTGGTGGTGATGTCGTTGAGCATAATGCCGCGCGTTGCCAGCCATTCGATGGCCTCCGGCGCGTTCTCGACAAAGCGACGCAGCAGTTCAGGGTTGTTCTTATTGCCACCGCCTTTCAGGCTTTCCTGGTAGAACAGCTCTTTGCTGTCCTGAATGCCCTTCACGCGCTGGAAGCGGGTCTCCGCCGCGTTCATACCGGCAGAGGCTTTAATGGTGTTCCCGCCAATAGTCGGCATTTTCTCAACGATCAGCACGCTCGCGCCTTCGTCGTGAGCCTGAATCGCCGCCGCCAGACCGGCACCGCCGCTGCCGACCACCACCACGTCCACGCTTTTAGTCTCATTCGGGTCAGCGCCCTCTTCTGCCGCCAGCGCTTTGCTGGATTTCAGCATCGCCTTCGAGACCGCTTTTTTCACCGCCTCGCTCTGGCTGGTTGCGCCGGTGATAGCATCCACGTGCGGGGTATTGGCATCCAGAATACGGGTACGGATCTCTTCGAAGCTGGTGACAAACTCGACGTCTTCACTCGGGCCGGAGGCCAGTTCGATATCGGCGATGCGGTCGGTTTCGAGGCTGACGTTAATCACCAGTTCGTTAGCATCGTCCTGCACTTTTTCAATAAAGGTGCCCGGTTTGAATTTAGATTCGCCCATGCTCATGTCGCGGATCATCGCTTCCACCAGCGAGAAGCGCCACAGCGGTTCCGGGATGCTCAGTTCTTCGCGTCGGGTACTGTCCATAAACAGCTCCAGGCTTTCGCCCGCCGCGATGCGATCGGTCCAGTCCGGATAGGCGATGGTGGCGCGGCCAACGGCAATCAGGTCGTAACCGTGATCCAGCGCTTCATTCACATCCGTGGCATTCACCACGCCGCCAACGCCCATCACCGGTACCTGCGCCAGCGTGTCAGAGCGCATGGCGCAGTATTTTTCGATAAGTGGCGTCGGGTCCTGAGTATCGACGATAGAAGGACGCAGGGCGGCGCCAAGGGAGAAGTGCAGATAATCCACCCCACGAGCGGCCAGTTTTTCCAGCAGATACAGGGTGTCTTCGAAGCGAATGCCGGGGACTTCCAGCTCTTCCGGTGAGAAACGGTAGCCAATGATAAACGCGTCGTCCGCGTACTGGCGCACCATCTTATGGGTAATGTCCAGCACCGCCAGCGGGAATTTCGCACGGTTATCGCGGCTGCCACCCCACTCGTCGTCGCGCTGATTAGAGTTCGGGGAGTAGAACTGCTGGATCAGATAGGTATTCGCCCCGTGGATTTCGACGCCATCGAAGCCGGCCTGAATTGCGCGGCGTACGGCTTCGCCGAACTTGCCGATCATGCCTTCCACTTCTTCTGAAGTCAGAGCAACCGGCGTCGCGGCACCGTCACGCGGCGCGGCAACCGCGCTTGGGCCAACCGGCGTCCGGCCGCCGATCAGTTTTGGGTCGACCATACGGCCGCCGTGGTAAATTTGCAGAAGGGCTTTGGAACCTTTGGACTTAATGGCGTCAGCGATTTTTGCCAGTCCGGCGATTTTTTCGTCGTTATCAATACCAATTGCGCCCGGGAACGCAAGGCCGAGATCGTCAACAAAACAGCATTCAACGATAATGGTGCCGATGCTGCCAGCGCGGGCACGGTAGTACTCCACCAGCTCGCTGGTCACGGTGCCATCGTAATACCCCGTACAGGTTGTCATCGGGGCCATTAACAAACGGTTTTTCAGTTCAGTACCATTCGGTAATGTGAAGGGGCTTAAAATACGTTCGTTAGTGCTCATAATAGAAACTCCAAACTTTAAAAATTAAGAATTCGTTATCGGTATGGATTTTTTATTTCGTGTTTTTGCCGATGTCATGACATTAATATAAAGCTTTTTTTAGTTTCTAAAGTCATTACGTTAGTTAATAAACTATTTAATCCCTGCGATAACATTAATAACACATTGGTGTTAGCGCGAATGTTTTATACGTTCACATTAATTTAAAAAAAGTTAAATCAACAATGGTAAAGCCAATACACCACACACACCAAAAACCCTTTAAAATCAAAAGGTAAAACACAGCCCAAACTAATAATGTTATAAAATTGATAAATAAAATGCTTAAAAATAGCGAATAACCACACTACTCAGAGTGGTTATTATAAAAAGTATAAAATTACGTCCTCAATTCTGTTTTTTTGATCGCGATCAATAGTAATGGCATCCAAAGGCGCAATATAAAAACATCATCATTTTTTATTTAGCGCAAACAAAAATGCGTTAAATCGCTATTACTGAAAACACAAAAACGCACCTTAAATAACTAAAAAAAGCAAAACGAATAAAGCAATCGAATTTGTGTTTTCGCTGTACGACGAATTTTTGACAACTTAAGACGTGAAACTATGAAAACAAAAACTGCTGTAACGCCTCCTGCGGCGAATCTGGCATCAAATGGAACAGCAAAACGCCTGCTGATGATGGCCCTGCCCGTCATTGTCGCCGTCCTGCTGTTGTTTGTCCCCGTTCCGGAAGGTCTGCCGCCTTATGCGTGGCACTACTTCGCCATCTTTGTTGGCGTCATCGTCGGGTTGATTTTCGAACCTCTGCCGGGCGCCGTAATCGGCCTCACCGGCGTGGTGGCGATTGCGCTGTGCAGCCAGTGGGTGCTCTTTAGCCCCGAACAGCTGGCTGACCCGAAATTCAAGCTGGCGGGCGCCTCCTTTAAATGGGCGGTGAGCGGGTTTGGTAACTCCACCGTGTGGCTGATCTTCGGTGCCTTTATGTTTGCCGCAGGCTACGACAAAACCCGCTTCGGCCGCCGTCTGGCGCTGATTCTGGTGAAGTACCTGGGCCGTCGCAGCCTGACGCTCGGTTACGCCATTACGTTTGCGGACCTGCTGCTGGCCCCGTTCACCCCGTCCAACACCGCGCGCAGCGGCGGGACCATCTACCCGATTATCGCTAACCTGCCGCCGTTGTACGGTTCAAAACCCAACGACCCAAGCGCGCGCAAAATCGGTTCCTATCTGATGTGGGTGGCAATCACCGCGGCTTGTATCACCAGCTCGATGTTCCTTTCCGCTCTGGCACCTAACCTGCTGGCACTGGCGCTGGTGAAAAGCACCGTTGGAATTGATATCTCCTGGGGGACCTGGTTCCTCGCCTTCCTGCCGCTGGGTATCCTGCTGATCCTGACCATGCCGCTGCTGGCCTACTGGTTCTACCCGCCAGAAGTGAAGGTAAACAATGAAGTACCACTGTGGGCGACCCGCGAACTGGAAAAACTGGGCAAACTGTCGCGCAATGAGATCCTGCTGCTGGTGTTCGTGTGCTGCGCGCTGCTGATGTGGATCTTCGCCGCGGCGTGGATTGAACCGGCCATGGCTGCCCTGCTGATCGTTGGCCTGATGCTGTGGACCGGCGTGCTGGAGTGGAACGACATCACCGGCAACAAAGCCGCGTGGAATACCTTCGTCTGGTTCGCCACCCTGGTGGCGCTGGCGGATGGTCTCTCCTCCACCGGCTTTATCAGCTGGCTGGGTAAAGAAGGCGGCCTGCTAATGAGCGGTATCTCGCCGGGTGTCGCCACCATCGTCCTGCTGCTGGCGTTCTACCTGCTGCACTACCTGTTCGCCAGCACCACCGCGCACACTACCGCGCTGCTGCCTGCGATGCTGACCATCGCCTCCACCATTCCGGGCATGAATATGGAAGTGTTCGTCCTGCTGATGGTGACCTCGCTGGGCGTGATGGGGATCATCACCCCGTACGGTACTGGCCCAAGCCCGATTTACTACGGTAGCGGCTACCTGCCAACCAAAGACTACTGGCGCCTCGGCACCATTTTCGGTGCCATTTTCCTGGCAGCTCTGCTGCTGATTGGTTACCCGTGGATGTCCATGATGTTCTGATTTCTGACCGCCGGACATTTCCTCCGGCGGTTAAATTTTTGTGGAGCAAGCTATGTCAAACAAACCCTTTATCTACCAGAACCCCTTCCCACTCGCGCATGACGACACCGAATATTATCTGCTGACCAAAGAGCACGTTTCCGTTGCCGAGTTCGACGGTCAGGAAGTGCTGAAAGTCGAGCCAGAGGCGTTGACCCTGCTGGCCCAGCAGGCCTTCCACGACGCAGCGTTTATGCTGCGCACCTCTCACCAGAAGCAGGTTGCGGCTATTCTGAGCGACCCGGAAGCCAGCGAGAACGATAAGTACGTCGCCCTGCAATTCCTGCGCAACTCCGAGATTGCGGCGAAAGGCGTGCTGCCCACCTGTCAGGATACCGGCACGGCAATCATTATGGGTAAGAAAGGCCAACGCGTCTGGACCGGCGGCGGTGACGAAGCCGCGCTGAGCCAGGGCGTGTATAACACCTATATTGAAGACAACCTGCGCTACTCGCAGAATGCGGCGCTGGATATGTATAAAGAGGTGAATACTGGCACCAACCTGCCCGCGCAGATCGACCTCTACAGCGTGGATGGTGACGAGTACAAATTCCTCTGCATGGCGAAAGGCGGCGGTTCCGCCAACAAAACTTATCTGTATCAGGAAACCAAAGCGCTGATCACCCCGGCGAAGCTGAAAAATTATCTGGTTGAGAAGATGCGGACCCTCGGCACCGCGGCCTGCCCGCCTTACCATATCGCCTTCGTTATCGGCGGCACCTCAGCGGAAGCCACGCTGAAAACCGTCAAGCTCGCCTCTGCGCGCTACTATGATGGCCTGCCAACCGAAGGCAATGCGCACGGCCAGGCGTTCCGCGACGTCCAGCTCGAGCAGGAACTGCTTCAGGAAGCGCAAAACCTCGGCCTTGGCGCGCAGTTTGGCGGGAAATACTTCGCGCACGATATTCGCGTGATCCGTCTGCCGCGCCACGGTGCCTCCTGCCCGATCGGCATGGGTGTTTCGTGCTCCGCCGACCGCAACATCAAGGCGAAGATTAACCGCGAGGGGATCTGGATTGAGAAGCTGGAGCACAATCCGGGCCAGTATATTCCTGAATCCCTGCGCCAGCAGGGAGAAGGCGACGTGGTAAGCATTGATCTGAACAAGCCGATGCCCGACATTCTGGCGCAGCTTTCCGCGCACCCGGTCTCCACCCGCCTGTCGCTGAATGGCACCATTATTGTGGCGCGCGACATCGCCCATGCGAAGCTGAAAGAACTGCTCGATAACGGCGAAGCCCTGCCGCAGTACGTCAAAGATCACCCGATTTACTATGCAGGCCCAGCCAAAACGCCAGAAGGTTACGCGTCTGGCTCACTCGGCCCGACCACTGCGGGACGTATGGACTCCTATGTGGACTTACTGCAATCCCACGGCGCGAGCATGATCATGCTGGCGAAAGGTAACCGCAGCCAGCAGGTGACGGACGCCTGCCATAAACACGGCGGCTTCTACCTCGGCAGCATCGGCGGCCCGGCGGCGGTGCTGGCGCAAAACAGCATCAAGAGTCTGGAGTGCGTGGCGTATCCGGAACTGGGAATGGAAGCGATCTGGAAAATTGAAGTGGAGAACTTCCCGGCGTTTATCCTGGTGGATGACAAAGGCAACGATTTCTTCCAGCAGATCCAGAACAAGCAGTGCAAAGGCTGTTCACAGCGCTGAGTCTTTCCACAATGATGGCAGCAGCGACAGCGTTTCATTAATTAACCCGCGCTTGTCGCTGCCCGGTTTCCAGATCGTCACCATCGTTTGACCGATCCCCTGGCTGCCCACTTCGGTGTGCAGCCTTTTTACGTTTTGCCATCGCGCCGCCTGAAGATGCGTCGGCAAAAATCCCCAGCCGCACTCTTTCTCCAGCAGGCCGCGCAGCATCTCCAGTTCGTTAGTGAAAAGCGTGTGCCCTGAAATTTGCAGGCGACGGGCAACCGGCTCATCTGACGCGGCATGCATAATCACCTGCGGAACCAGAGAGAGATCGAGCAGCGACACCGGCGACGCAACCTCCGCAAAAAGCGCCGTTGCGGCGTAAAAATCCATTTCGATCGCCCCCAGCGCCCGCCACTCCATCTCATTGCCCACGCTGCGGTTGCGCGCCTGGCAGATCCCCAGATCGGCCTGACCGTTCGCCAGCATGGCTTCCGCCTCATCGCGCGATGCGCTGGTCAGGCTCAGGCGGATCTTTTTCGCCGCCAGTGTGGCAATCAGCGCCTGTAAAAAAGCTCTGGGGGTGAACGGATCGTAAACGAGTGCAATGTCCTGCGTGGCGCTGTCCGGCACCGATCGGGCAAACGCCTCAAATGCTTTGACCTGCCGCATCAGCAGGTGCGCCTGCCGCTGAAGCTGCTCCCCCTCCGGCGTCAGGCGCAGGCTGCGCCCCTCCCGCAGGAACAGAGCGTAGCCCAGCCCATCCTCAAGAAAATCGATCAGATCCCGCAAGGTTGTACGATCTTTGCCGAGTTTACTGGCCGCCTTCATCAGGCTGCCGTGCTCAGCGACGGCGGTGAACGCTTCAAGTTGGGCAAAGGAATAGATCAGTGATGCCACGTCATTCTCCACGCGATTTTTCCGGGGGATTTTCCCCCATAACGCGTTTTTTATTATAGGCCGCAGGTTCTTAAACTGAAGTCCTTCCTGAGCCAAACGAGATAAATATGAAAATCAAAACAAACCGCACGCTGCTCGCGGCGCTGGTTGTCAGCAGCCTGCTCTCGCCCGCCGTCATGGCGGCCTGCAACGGTACCGACCTCACGACCTGTCCGGCGCCTTTCGATGCCAGACTCCCGGACGCACATACCATGCTCACCTGGAGCCAGGCCGATCGCGTGGTGGGCTTTCGCAATGACTACCGCAACTACGCGGGCGATGTGTTCCGCCACGGCAACGCAACGCCGCTGCTGCCCGCAGAAAAACCGCTCACCGATGCCCGCTATCAGGTGAAGGGTAAGATTTACAATCTTCAGGATTACCTGAAACGCCAGAACGTCAGCGGCATGCTGGTGCTGAAAAATGGCAAAGTGGCCTATAAATACCTGGGAGAAGGCAATACCAACTCAACGCTCTGGACGTCGCGTTCCGTGGGCAAATCGGTGGTTTCCGCGCTGGTGGGCGTTGCGATAAAAGAGGGTAAAATCCACTCCCTGGACGACCTCATCACCCAGTACGAACCGGATTTAAAAGGCACCGCCTGGGAGGGCGTAACGCTAAAACAGCTCATCACCCACACCTCGGGCGTGGCGTGGAACGAAGATTACACTAACCCGCAGTCAGACTTCGCCCGGCTTACCGAATGCGAAGCGAAACCGGGCACCTACGACTGCGTGCGCACCCTGGTGAAAGGATTACACCGTGAACACCCGGCGGGTGAAAACTGGTCCTATTCCTCGGGTGGCGCCTGGCTGTTAGGCGATGTGCTTGAGCGCGCCACCGGCATGACGCTCGCGGCGTATCTGGAGAAAAGCATCTGGCAGCCGTACGGTATGGCGAGCGACGGCGTGTGGCATGCCTACAGCAAAGGCCAGCACGACGTGGGTGCGCATGGATTTAACGCCACGCTGGAAGACTGGGGGCGTTTCGGGGAGTTTATCCTGCATAACGGTACACTGCCGGACGGAAAGCAGATCCTCCCCGAGGGCTGGGTGAAACATTCCTCAGCCTGGACACAGGCCAAAGGATCGGTGTCCGCCGCGCATCCGAAGGGCTTGTACGGCTACCAGTGGTGGAACAACGAAGTGCCGGCCACCGCCACAAACGTGGAGCCGAAAGTCGAAAATTCGCTGAAGGATTCCCTGTGGGCGCTGGGTATTTTTGGTCAGATGATCGTGGTTAATCAGAAAGAAAATCTGGTTATCGTCCAGTGGTCCACCTGGCCGCAGGCAGAGCCGTCATTCAGCGCCCAGCCGCTGGAAGCGTCGCTGATGTTTAGCGCGATTGCGAACGCGCTGCGCTGATAATCCCAAGCCAGGCCCCGCCTGGCTTCTCACCTGCGCGGTGTCACAAAACTGATATATCAGCAACTTAGCGAAATGTGGTAAATAACAGATTACTGAAATGTTAAGTTATTGTTGAATATGTAAATACTGGTCAACGCTTTGTCATTAATGCACCACACGCATCAGTCCATGCGCGATTTGCGCTTATCAATTTCCACTTCCTGATCCAGTTTTCAGAAACAGACGAGCATAACGTCACTATAAAACTGGAGATAATTATGGTTTCCTCAACCTCACCTGCAACGGTTCGTTCGAAAGCGGGCGCGATTTTCCGCGTCACGTCGGGCAACTTTCTTGAGCAATTCGACTTCTTTCTGTTCGGCTTTTATGCCACCTACATCGCCCACACGTTCTTCCCGGCAAGCAGTGAATTTGCGTCGCTGATGATGACCTTCGCCGTCTTTGGCGCGGGCTTTCTGATGCGTCCGATCGGGGCCATTGTGCTGGGGGCTTACATTGATAAAGTGGGCCGCCGTAAAGGGCTGATCGTCACCCTGTCGATCATGGCCGCCGGAACCTTTCTGATTGTGCTGATCCCTTCTTATCAGAGCATTGGCCTGTGGGCGCCGCTACTGGTGCTGACCGGCCGCCTGTTGCAGGGCTTTTCGGCAGGCGCCGAGCTGGGCGGGGTTTCGGTTTATCTGGCGGAGATCGCCACGCCGGGCCGCAAGGGTTTCTACACCAGCTGGCAGTCGGGTAGCCAGCAGGTCGCCATTATGATCGCGGCGGCGATGGGCTTTGCGCTGAATATGGTGCTGGAAGAGAGTGCCATTCGCGAATGGGGGTGGCGTATTCCGTTCCTGTTTGGCTGTCTGATTGTGCCGTTCATCTTTTTCCTGCGCCGCAAGCTCGAAGAGACCGAGGAATTCAGCGCCCGTCGCCACCATCTGGCGATGCGTCAGGTCTTCACAACGCTGCTCGCCAACTGGCCAGTAGTCATCGCGGGCATGCTGATGGTGGCGATGACCACCACCGCGTTTTACCTGATCACCGTTTACGCGCCGACCTTCGGTAAAAAAGTCCTGATGCTCAGCGCCTCGGACAGTCTTTTGGTCACGCTGCTGGTAGCCATTTCTAACTTCATCTGGCTACCGATAGGCGGTGCGTTGTCGGACCGCTTCGGACGCAAACCGGTGCTGATCGCCATGACGCTGCTGGCGCTGGCGACCAGCTATCCGGCACTGACGATGCTGGCGGCAGCCCCGAGTTTCTCCATGATGCTGACCGTGCTGCTGTGGCTCTCTTTCCTCTACGGCCTGTATAACGGCGCGATGATCCCGGCCCTGACGGAGATCATGCCAGCAGAGGTGCGCGTGGTGGGCTTCTCGCTGGCTTATAGCCTGGCAACGGCGGTCTTTGGCGGTTTCACGCCGGTGATTTCTACCGCCTTAATTGAGTACACCGGCGACAAAGCCTCCCCGGGCTACTGGATGAGCTTTGCCGCCATTTGCGCCCTGCTGGCAACGCTTTATCTCTATCGTCGTCGCACGTTAATCCTGCAAACCGCCGTTAAGGAGTGATCCCTCATGCTTACATTCAGAACGGTGATTGCCGCCCTGACCTTCGCCACCCTCAGCGCGGGCACGCTTGCGCAGGATGTAACGGTGATGATTTCTGGCGGCTTCAAAGCGGCGCTGGAAAAGCTGACGCCGCAGTACGAAGCGCAAAGCGGCGACAGGCTCATTGTGGTCTCCGGCCCGTCGATGGGCAAAACACCGCAGGCCATTCCGGCCCGGCTCGCCCGGGGCGAAAAAGCGGACGTGGTGATTATGGTTGGAGATGCGCTGGCGAAACTGGAACAGGATCGCAGGACGGCGGCGGGCTCCCGCGTCGAGCTGGCGGATTCGCCCGTCGGGATGGTCGTCAAAGCGGGCGCGCCGGTGCCGGATATCAGTACGGTACCCGCCCTGCGGCAAACGCTGCTGAAGGCGCATTCCATGGCTTATTCCGACAGCGCCAGCGGCCGGTATGTTGAGAGCCAGTTGTTCCGTAAGCTGGGCATCGACGGCCAGGTCCAAAATAAAGCGCACCGGGTTGAGCGCATCCCGGTGGCGTCTGAAGTGGCAAAAGGGAAATACGATCTCGGCTTTCAGCAGGTGAGCGAGCTTCTGCCGGTCCCGGGCGTGACGTTTGTGGGTAAGTTGCCTGACGACATGCAGTACATTACCCGTTTCGCCGGAGCCGTAACGCAGAAGGCCGACCATCCCGAACAGGGAAAAGCGCTGCTGGCCTTTCTCTCCTCGCCACAGGCGGCCAGCGTCATTACGGCAACGGGCTTAACGCCCGTCAGTGCACCTCGCGATACTGCTCGGTGATCAGCGTTTCGAGTTCGGCAGCAATGTAGGACTGGATCCGCCCGCGGCGGCGAATCAACCCCACGGTTCGCCTGACCTCTGGCTCTGTTAAAGGCACCGACGTCAGCAGCGAATGCTCTGCGCGGGGCATTGACATGGCGGGAACGGCCGCAATGCCGATCCCGGCTTCAACCATCCCGAGCATAGTCGTCACGTGCCGCGTTTCGCAGATGCTGGGGCGCTCAGGCCGAATATGTCCGACCCGCTGGTCGAGAAGATTGCGGTTGCCGGAGGTCTTATCCAGACCGATATAATCCTGCTGATAAAAAGCCTGCCACGTCAGGCTTTTTCTTTTTGCAAGCGGGCTGTCTCGTCGGCAGGCGGCCACGTAGACGTCCTCCACCAGCGGGACAAACTCGATATCGGGCTGTAAACTCCGGGCAAAGCTGATACCAAAATCCGCCTGTCCGCGGGTGACGGCCTCGATAACATTTCCGGCGCTGCTGTCGATAAGTTTAATGCGCACGCGGGGGTAACGAGACTGAAAGCGGCGGATCACATCCGGCATAAAGTAACAGGCGGCTGACGGCACTGTCGCCACGGTGATTAATCCCGTGCGCTCCTCGCTGGCCTTATCGATATCCGAAAGCATGGACTCCACGTCGACAAGCAGTTGCCCGCACCGGTCGGCAAAGGTCTGTCCATACAGGGTCAGCGTGACGCGCCGGGTGGTTCTGTCGAACAGTTTTGTCCCCAGTGCCGCCTCCAGCTTTTCAATTCTGCGACTCAACGCCGACTGGGAAAGGCAAATAGACTCCGCCGCAAGACGGAAATTGCCGTATTCCAGTAAAGCGCGGAAGGCATAGAGATCGTTGAGGTCAAAATTGACGGGCATACTGACGGGATCCTTAAGCACGGTAGGGTAAGAAGAGATTTATCATAGCCGCGTACGACATACTTCACAAAATGAAGGGGATACCCCTAAAGCGCTATCAACCTTACGGCACATAGTGATAGTTTATGCGGGCTGGATTCCTCTTAAACAGGCTGCCAGTCTGCATGCCGCCGAAGAGGAGTGTCATACTGCTTAACAGAGTATGTTGGCATGCTAACAGCCCCTGACCTTTCCATTTTGTTCACGTGCGAGTAACGAGCAAAGCGATGATTAAGTGGCCCTGGAAAACGAACGAAGCTGGTCGAAATATGGCGCTGCCCTGGGATGAGGCTCTGGCGATCCCCGTGCTGGCTAATCTCTTGCCTGAAGAGCAATCAAAGCTGATTCAGCTGGCCGAGCGTTTCTTACAGCAAAAACGGCTTGTGCCGCTACAGGGCTTCGAACTGGATCCGCTTAAAAATTCGCGCATCGCCCTGCTCTTCTGCTTGCCGGTACTGGAGCTGGGTATCGAATGGCTGGATGGCTTCCACGAAGTGCTGATCTACCCGGCGCCGTTTATCGTCGATGATGAGTGGGAGGATGACATCGGGCTGGTGCACAACCAGCGTATGGTGCAGTCCGGGCAGAGCTGGCAGCAAGGGCCGATCATCCTCAACTGGCTGGATATTCAGGACTCGTTCGATGCCTCGGGCTTCAACCTGATCATTCACGAAGTAGCGCATAAGCTGGATACCCGCAACGGCGATCGCGCCAGCGGCGTGCCGCTGATCCCGCTGCGTGAAGTCGCGGGATGGGAGCACGACCTGCACGCGGCGATGGAAAACATTCAGGATGAGATAGACCTGGTGGGTGAAAGCGCGGCCAGCATTGATGCCTATGCCGCGACCGATCCCGCCGAGTGCTTCGCGGTGCTGTCCGAGTATTTCTTTAGCGCACCTGAGCTTTTCGCCCCACGCTTCCCGGCGCTGTGGCAGCGTTTCTGCCAGTTTTACCAGCAGGATCCGCTCCAGCGTCTGCGGCAAAGTGAGGACGCAGCCAGCACCTCCTCTCATCCGTTCCACTAATGTTCAGCAGGGGTACGATCGGTCGATCGTACCCACACGCTCACCGCGAGAAACAGCAGCGCCATTCCCCATGCGGCAGTAATCAAAAACTGCTCACCGTAAAAGCGCGTCACCACGGGTACCAGCAGCGCACTGGCCCCGTACCCCAGCGTATGGCTGGTGGCGATCACCCCTGCCCCTTTGCCCGTCGTCAGCCGATCGTTGAGCAAAAGCTGGTATCCCGGCGTGGCCATGGCGGCACCCAGCGAGGTGATGACAATGCCCACGTAGAACAGGGCTAAACTGGCGAGACACATCAGCCCAAGCCCCGCCACCATCAAGACCGCGGCAATTAAGAGTAAAACCCTCGGGCTAAAATGCTGCGGGCGTACCACCAGAAACTGCGCCGCCAGGGTCGCCAGCGCGGCCAGGCTCAGCAGCAGGGCGACATGATGGCTGATTTGCACGGCATCGCCATTAAATAACGGATGAAGATGCGGCGATAAACCAAGCTGCATCAGGCTGACCAGCGCCGCCAGCAGCAGCGCCAGCAGCAGGAAAGGCATCATAGAGGCCTGTAACCGCGTCGACTGGTGCGCCACCGGCGGCAGCGGGGGATCGGCGGCTTCGCGCAGCACCAGAAGCAGCGCGATAAACGGCGCCAGCGCCATCAGCCAGAGCGGTGCGACCGGGCTGACGCTGAGCATCAGCGCGGCCAGAGGCGGTCCCAGCAGACGCCCGCAGCTAAGGCCAGAGCTTATCGTTGCCAGCGCCGCCATCCTTTTATCCAGCCCCGCGCGTTGAATGGCCCACGTCTGGGCCGCAGGCACCAGCCCCGATACCGTCAGGCCGTACAGCATGCGCGACAGAACCAGGCCCGCCATTCCCCAGAGGGCATTCAGCGCGCCGTTGGCCATCGCCCAGACCACCAGCGCCATCAGGACGAAGCTCGCCAGATAGCCGCCTAACGAGGCCAGCATCACGACCTTACAGCCGTGCCGCTCGCTCTGGCGTCCCCACCAGGGCGATGCGGGTAAAAAGAGCATCGAGCCGAACATCAGCAGCCCGGCCCAGACGGAGAGCGACAGTCCGGTCAGGGAGACCAGCTGCGGCAGCATGACCAGCAAACCGTTTTGTCCGATACCCAATAAACCGGCGCCCAGTGCAAGGGGCCAGTTTGCCTTCGGGGCCATATTGTCTGTGATGTTCTCAGTACAGGTGCGCATAGAATTGTGAAGATAATGTCAATAAATGTGTGGAAATTATGAAGTTTATGAAAACAAATATTGCAAAAATAGTTGCGGCTGTAAACAGAATGAATATCATAACGAGAATTATTATCAGTCATGGAATGAGGTACATCTATGCGTGCTCTGCCCCGCTCCGCCGGTACAGATGTTGCGGCCCAGTGTTTTTTGAACGCGCTGCTGCGCGAAACGAAGGACTGGCACTATCTTCCCGCAACCCGTGCGGATGAGTTATCGCAGATACATATCCCGCTCTCCCCAACCCAGGCCATCCGGGTTCCGGTACGCTATTTCTCCCCCACGCAGCATCACCAGTATTGTTTCCCGGCCACGCTGATTCAGGCTGACAGCGACGGCGGTGACACGGTCACATTCCATCAACTGATTGATTTCATTCTTGAAAAAGAGACAGTAAAAGGCGCTCTGGACGCCGATACGCTGGCCCGCTTTAAGCAGCGCGTCCTGGAGAGCCATACGCACACCTGGCAGGCCATTGATTTACGCCACAACTGGGCAAACCTGCGCGATAAGCCGCTGACCTTTGCCGAAGCGGAACAGGCGCTGCTGGTCGGCCATGCTTTTCATCCTGCCCCAAAATCGCACGAGCCGTTTAACGAGGCCGAGGCGCGCCGCTATCTGCCGGATTTCGCCTCGCGCTTCCCGCTGCGCTGGTTTGCGGTTGAGCATGAACTGATTGCCGGGGACAGTCTGAACGTCTCCCTGCGTGAACGTCTGCTGCGCTTCGCGGCCCAGAGTGCGCCGGATCTTCTCGGCCACTTCACCGACACCCGCTGGCTGCTGCCGATGCATCCGTGGCAGGCTGCCTATTTGCTGGAGCAGCCGTGGTGCCAGCGTCTGGTTGAAAAAGGCACCCTGCGGGATCTTGGCGAGGCGGGCGCACAGTGGCTGCCTACCAGCTCTTCCCGCTCGCTGTACAGCGAAACCAATAGCGACATGATTAAGTTTTCCCTCAGCGTGCGGCTGACCAACTCCGTGCGCACGCTGTCGGTCAAAGAAGTTAAGCGCGGCATGCGCCTGGCGCGGCTGGCGAAAACGGCACGCTGGCAGGAACTCCAGGCGCGCTACCCGACCATGCGCGTGATGCAGGAAGACGGCTGGGCCGGGCTGCGCGATGAAAGCGGCGTCATTCAGGAAGAGAGCCTGATGGCCCTGCGCGTCAACCTGCTGTTTGATACGCCAGATACCCAAACCAACGTGCTGGTGAGCCTGACCCAGGCGGCACCGGACGGCGGCGACAGCCTGCTGGCGGCAGCGGTGCGCCGTCTGAGCCAGCGTCTGGATCTCCCGCTCGCCCAGGCCGCCCGCTGCTGGCTGGACGCCTACTGCGACCGTGTATTGCTTCCGCTGTTCAGCGCCGAGGCGGACTACGGTCTGGTCCTGCTGGCCCACCAGCAAAATATCCTCGTTGAGATGCAGCAGGATTTCCCCGTTGGGCTGATCTACCGCGATTGTCAGGGCAGCGCCTGGACCGAAGGGGCCGACGCGTGGCTGAAAGAGGCAGGCGAAACCGAGGTGGAAAACCGCTTCGGTGAGAGCCAGCTGCTGCGCTACTTCCCTTATTACCTGCTGCTGAACTCTACCCTTGCCGTCACCGCCGCGCTCGCCGCTGCCGGCTTCGACAGCGAAGAGAACCTGATGCCCCGCGTGCGTGACGCGCTGGCCAAACTGCGCATGACGGCGAAGCAGACCCGCTGCCTTGATTATGTGCTCGACAGCCCGACCTGGAACTGCAAAGGCAACTTCTTCTGCTACCTGCACGATCGCAACGAAAACACCATCGTCGATCCGGCGGTGATCTATTTCGACTTTAGCAACCCGTTTTATAAGGAGAAGGCGTGATGGCAAACGCGAACATCGTCCATTCCGGCTACGGCTTTCGCTGTACGGCCATGGAACAAAACCTGCCGCTGACGCTGGGTCTTGACGGCAGCGCGGTCCTTGCGCGTCTGGCCGGGCTCCCGGACGGCTGGCTGGTGGACGCCCTCGACCAGCTGTTTGTAGCCTCCCCCGCCCTGACCGGCATTACCCTGCCGTGGGCCGCCTGGCAGGATGAACCTCAGGCGCAGGCGCTGTTTAGCCTCGCAAACGGGGATTATCTGGCGCGCGAAATTTTCTGGCAGCTGCCGCTGTGGCTGAAAGGCGAACGTCCGCAGGCGAGCGGCGGAATGCAGTTTGATGAAAGCCGTCAGCTGTACTTCCCGCTGCGCCCTCATCGTCCGCAGGGCGAAGTGTATCGCCGTTACGATCCGCAGATTAAGCGCACCCTGAGCTTTCGCGTGGCGGACGTGGCGCTGGACGGCGAGCGTTTTACCCGCTGGATGAACACCCCACGCGTGAACGCCTTCTGGGAGATGGCGGGCCCGCAGGCCGAGCAGGAAAACTACCTGCGCCGTCAGCTCGACTCGACCTATTGTTACCCGGTGATCGGCTGTTTTGACGACCAGCCGTTCGGCTATTTTGAACTCTACTGGGCGGCGGAAGACCGCATTGGCCGCCACTACCGCTGGCAGCCGTTTGACCGCGGGCTACATATGCTGGTGGGCGAAGAGAACTGGCGCGGGGCGCAGTATATCCGCAGCTGGCTGCGTGGCCTCAGCCACTATCTGTATCTCGATGAACCGCGTACGGCGCGCATTGTGGCGGAACCGCGCTTCGACAACCAGCGTCTGTTCCGCCATCTGGCGTCTGCCGGTTTCGACACGGTGAAAGAGTTCGACTTCCCGCACAAACGCTCCCGTCTCATCATGAGCGAGCGTCACCGCTTCTTCCATGAGGTGGAACTGTGAACGCGCTCTGGCAGAAAGTGAACCGCGAGATGGTGGCGAAGATCCTCGCTGAACTGGAATATGAACGCACCCTGCGCGCCGAGCCGGTTTCGGCGGACTACTGGCGCATCAGTATGGGCAACGCGACCTGGCAGTTTAGCGCCACGCGTGGGATCTGGGGCTGGCTGCATATTGATCCTGATACCCTGACCACCGCCAGCGGCGCGGCGGTCGAAGCGGAAAACGCGCTGCTGCAACTGGCCACCGTGCTGGAGATGAGCGACGCGCAAACGGCGGAGCACATGGAAGATCTCTACGCCACGCTGCGGGGCGACATGCAGCTGTTGCAGGCGCGTGACACGCTGGATGCCGATGCGCTGATCCACCTCGACCCGGACGAACTACAGTGCCTGATGCGCGGTCACCCGAAGTTTATTTTTAACAAGGGACGCCGCGGCTGGGGGCTGGATGCCCTGCGCCTTTACGCGCCGGAATATCGCGGGCGTTTTCGTCTGCACTGGGTCGCCGTGCAACGCGATCGTCTGGTCTGGAGCAGTGACGCCGATTGCGATATCAACACCCTGCTCGCCAGCGCCATGGATGATGCCGAGCGCAACCGATTCGACGCCCGATGGCAGGAACTGGATCTGGACGACAGCTGGCTGCCGGTGCCGCTGCATCCGTGGCAGTGGCAGCAAAAAATTGCCATTCATTTCCTGGCACAGCTCGCGCGCGGTGAGATGGTGGAGCTGGGAGAGTTCGGCGATGAGTATCTGGCGCAGCAGTCCCTGCGCACGCTGACCAACGCCAGCCGTCGCGCGCCGTATGACATCAAGCTGCCGCTGACCATCTACAACACTTCCTGCTACCGCGGTATTCCGGGCAAGTATATTGCCGCCGGTCCGCTGGCCTCGCGCTGGCTACAGCAGCAGTTCGCCAGCGATGCCACGCTGATTCACTCCGGGGCGCAGGTGCTTGGCGAACCCGCAGCCGGATATCTGTCGCATCCGGGTTATGCCGCATTGCCTGAGGCGCCGTACCGCTATCAGGAGATGCTGGGGGTGATCTGGCGCGAGAACCCATCCTGCTATTTACAGGATGGCGAACAGGCGGTGCTGATGGCCGCGCTGATGGAAACCGATAACGACGGGCGCCCGCTGATTGACGCATGGATCAAACGCTCGGGGTTAACCGCTGACGCATGGCTGGAAAAGCTGTTTGAGGCGACGGTGATCCCCTTCTATCACCTGCTCTGCCGCTACGGGGTGGCGCTCATCGCCCACGGCCAGAACGTCACGCTGGTGATGAAAGATTACGTCCCACAGCGCATTCTGCTGAAGGATTTCCAGGGCGACATGCGCCTGGTGGACGAGGATTTCCCGCAGGCGCAGAGCCTGCCGGAGCAGGTAAAAGCCGTCACCGCACGCCTCAGTGCGGATTACATCATCCACGACCTGCAAACCGGCAACTTTGTCACGGTGCTGCGCTTTATTTCCCGTCTCACCCTGCAAACTGGCGTGAGCGAAACCCGCTTCTATCAGATCCTGGCGCAGGTATTACGTCGCTATATGGCCGCCCATCCGGATCTTGCGGCGCGCTTCGCGAAGTTCGACCTGTTTAAGCCGCAGATTATTCGCGTGATCCTCAACCCGGTCAAACTGACCTTCTCTGAACACGATGGCGGCAACCGCATGCTGCCGAACTACGTCTGCGATCTTGATAACCCTCTTTTTCTGGTCTCCCAGGAGTCAGCGCAATGAAAACCTATGATTTCATCGGCATTGGTATCGGTCCGTTCAACCTCAGTATTGCCGCGCTGGCAGAGGGGCTGGACGGTTTTAGCTCGCTGTTTCTTGAACGCAAGCCGCACTTCTCCTGGCACCCGGGAATGATGGTACCGGACTGCCATATGCAGACCAGCTTCCTGAAGGATCTGGTCAGCGCCGTGGAGCCAACCAACCGCCACAGCTTCCTGAACTACCTGGTACAGCGCAAAAAGTTCTACCGTTTCCTCACTACCGAGCAGCGCACCGTCTCGCGCGAGGAGTTTGCCGACTACCTGTGCTGGGCGGCGGATAACCTGACTAATCTGGCCTTCAGCCAGCAGGTGCAGCAGGTCAGCTTTGATGAGCAAAACGGTCTGTTTGAGGTCGTGACCCAGCGGGATCGCTTCCTGGCGCGCCACGTCTGCGTGGGGATTGGGAAGCAGATCAATCTGCCAGACTGCGTCACCGCGCAGGACGACACCTGCTTCCATGCCAGCGAAATGATGCTGCGCACGCCGGATTTAGCAGGCAAGCGCGTCACCGTCGTCGGCGGCGGCCAGAGCGGTGCGGATCTGTTTTTGAATATCTTCCGTGGGGAATGGGGCCAGCCGCTGAGCCTCAACTGGATCTCGCGTCGCAACAACTACAACGCGCTGGATGAAGCCGCGTTTGCTAACGAGTATTTCACGCCGGAGTATGTGGACAGCTTCTCCACCCTCGGTGACGACGCCCGTCGCCAGATGTTGCAGGAGCAGAAGATGACCTCCGACGGGATCACCACGGAGTCGCTGCTGGCCATCTATCGTGCCATGTATCACCGCTTCGAAGTGCTGCGGGAAAAACCCTGGGCGCACCTGATGCCGTCCCGCTCGGTGACGGCGCTGACGCGCCAGGAGAACGGGCAGCGCCTCAGCATCCAGCATCACCTGGACGGCGGGCGCGAACAGCTGGAGAGCGATGTGGTGATTTTCGCCACCGGCTACCGCGCCGTGCAGCCCGCGTTTCTCGCCCCGCTCTCTTCCCGACTGCGTCTGGATGAGGATGAAGCCTTCTGCATCAACAACGATTTTACCCTTGAATGGGACGGCCCGCAGAGCAACCGCCTGTTTGCCGTCAATGCCGGGATGCACCGTCTCGGTATTGCCGAACCCCAGCTCAGCCTGATGGCCTGGCGCGCGGCGCGAATTCTGAATCGCGCTCACGATGACGAGCCGTTTGAACTGGCAACCACCCCCGGCGTGATCCACTGGCGGAGCACCACCAGCCCGGAGAGCAGCCAGGTTTTTAAATCATTAATGAAGACCACCGAGTACTGACACACACATTCAGGATCAACATAACAATGAAACGTTCTCATCTTTGGGTTTTAAATCCGTGCTTGCTTGCCATGCTTTCTACCTCTGCGTGGGCGGAAGAACAAAAGGAAGAAGATATTGTGGTTTCTGCCAGCCGGGCACATCGCAGCGTGGCAGAGATGGCGCAAACCACCTGGGTTATAGAGCGGGCGGAAATTGAGCAGCAGGTTCAGGGCGGGAAAGAGATTAAAGAGGTGCTGGCCCAGCTGATCCCCGGCATGGACGTCAGCAGCCAGGGACGTACCAACTACGGCATGAACCTGCGCGGTCGCTCGATGATGGTGATGGTGGACGGCGTGCGTCTGAACTCGTCCCGCAGCGACAGCCGCCAGCTCGACTCTATCGATCCGTTCAACATTGACCGTATCGAAGTCATTTCCGGCGCCACCTCGCTGTACGGCGGCGGCAGTACCGGCGGTCTGGTGAACATCGTCACCAAAAAAGGCCAGCCGGAGACCGAAGTGGAGTTCCAGACCGGGGCAAAAAGCGGGTTTAACAGCCATAACGACCATGATGAGAACGTCTCAGCAGCCGTGAGCGGCGGCAACGACAACGCCTCTGGACGTCTGTCGGTCTCCTATCAGCGCTACGGCGGCTGGTATGACGGCAACGGCGACGAGGTGATTATCGATAACACCCAGACCGGCTTACAGTATTCCGACCGTATCGACGTGATGGGAACGGGCACCATTAACATCGACGATCATCAGCAGCTCCAGTTAACCACCCAGTACTACAAGAGCGAATCCGACGGCAAGCACGGCCTGTTCCTCGGAGAGAATTTCGCTGCGGTCACGGGCGATGCCAAAGCCTATAACAAAGACAACCTGAACTCTGACCGTATCCCGGGCACAGAGCGTCACCTGATCAACCTGCAGTACTCGAACACCGACTTCTGGGGGCAGGATCTGGTTGCGCAGATTTACTACCGTGATGAGAGCCTGACCTACTACCCGTTCCCGACGCTGAGCAAAGGCGCGGTGACCAGCATTGGCGCGTCCCAGCAGAAAACCGATTTTTACGGCGGCAAGCTGACGCTGAACAGCAAGCCGATGGATGACCTGACCCTCACCTGGGGTGTGGATGCCGATCACGAAACGTTCGACGCCAACCAGCAGTTCTTCGACTTAAGCAAAGCGGCGGCGAGCGGCGGCATGGAGCTGGACAACGCCTACAACGTGGGCCGTTACCCGGGATACAGCATTACCAACCTCGCGCCGTTCCTGCAAGCCAGCTATGACATTGACGCTATCACCCTGAGCGGCGGCGTGCGCTACCAGTACACCGAAAACAAGGTGGACGATTTTGTCGGTTACGCCCAGCAGCAGGCAATCGCCACGGGCAAAGCCACCTCCGCTGACGCGGTGCCGGGCGGGAAAACCGACTACAACAACTTCCTGTTTAACGCCGGGATCCTTGGACGTCTGACCGAACAGCAACAGCTGTGGTTTAACTTCTCCCAGGGCTTCGAAATTCCGGACCTGGCGAAGTACTACGGCTCCGGCACCTATCAGCTGGTCGATGGTCACTATCGCCTGCAAAACAGCGTGAACGTGAACGACTCAACGCTGGACGGTATTAAGGTCAATGCTTACGAGCTGGGCTGGCGCTTCACCGGCGATAACCTGCGTACCCAGGTGGCGGCCTACTACTCGCTCTCGGATAAAACCATCACCATCAACAAGAGCGACATGACCATCAACCTGGAAGACGACAAACGTCGTATCTATGGGATTGAAGGCCAGGTGGATTATTTCTTCACCGACAGCGACTGGAGCACCGGGGCGAACTTTAACGCCATCAAGTCCGAAACGCGTGAAAACGGGAAATGGGAGAAGCTGACGGTCGACAGCGCCAGCCCGTCGAAAGCCAGCGCATGGGTGAACTGGGCGCCGGGCGACTGGGCCCTGCGCGTGCAGAGCACACAAACCTTCGACGTGTCTGACGCCGACGGTAAGAAGATTGATGGCTATAACACCGTTGATTTCCTGGGTAGCTACGCCCTGCCGGTGGGCAAAGTCAGCTTCAGCGTGGAGAACCTGCTGGACAAAGACTACACCACCGCCTGGGGCCAGCGCGCACCGGGGCTGTATAGTCCAACCTACGGTGCACCGGGTCTTTATACTTATAAAGGCCGTGGACGTACGTTTGGTCTGAACTACTCCGTTCTGTTCTGATCCTGCGCGCCGCCTGTCTGCGGGCGGCGCGATTTGCTGTGCAATTTGAAAGCAAATTTGCTATTAAATCATCGGTTTGCTGAAATTGTCGGCAAACGAACAAAAACGGTGTTTTCCCCTTTGACAAGGCGCACGCAGGTCGATAATATGCGCCTCGTTCACACGATTCCTCTGTAGTTCAGTCGGTAGAACGGCGGACTGTTAATCCGTATGTCACTGGTTCGAGTCCAGTCAGAGGAGCCAAATTTGAAAAGCCTGCTTTTAAAGCAGGCTTTTTGCTTTTGTGGGTTACAACACAAACTCGTAATGAGAACCATCGGGCAGTTCTACATCCAGCCGTAGCTTCCCTCCGGCGGCCTCAACGTAGCGTTTCAAAGAAGAAAGCTTAATATCGCGTCCTGCCTTTTCCATGACGGCGACAGTAGGTTGTTTAATACCCAACGCCCTGGCCATATCTACCTGCGTTTTTTGCACTTTTTCACGTAACTCGGCCAGATGGATATTGAGCAAAATATCCGTTGCCATTGCCTGTGCGCTGGCAACAACCTCAGGTTTTTCATCTGCAATAAGCTGCTCCAGGGTTCTGCCCATCGCGTTAATTCCTCTCTTTTAATGTGTTCAGCCAGCGAGTGTATTCCCGATCCGCAACGAGGAGCATCTCATCGTAAAATCGCCTTTCATTACCGACCTTATTGCCCGCACACAGTACAATACCCGTACGGTTCGGATCGAAAGCGAAAAATGCCCTCAGCGGATCACCCTTACTCTGGATACGCAACTCTTTCATGTTGCTGTGGCGGGAGCCTTTCAGCGTATCGGAATACGGTCTGGACAGACCCGGTCCCTTCTCCCGCAAAACAAGTAGCGCAGCCAGTACACTGGCTCTCTCGCTATCGTTTAATGAGGTGAACCCGTTGTCAAACCTGTCCGTAGTTTTAATCGCCCACACGGGACCTCCTTGTGCAACATAGATCAAAAACTATATAGATGCAAAACTATAGTGCCGATTATGCAGACAGATTGGCTGGTATGCAGGTTAAGGATGCAAAATATGGAAGCCGTCTTCAGAAATAAAGGAGAAACAGGGTGAAGGGGGAATACAAGCCCGGAAAGCGCAACCGGGCAGACGCGTAGTTAAATCTGATAATCAATCGCCACCTCTTCCGGCTCCATCACCTGGCGTTTGATCTCATCCACGGACAGCCCTGCATTGCACAACTCGATAAACCGCCACACGTAGTTGCGCTGAAGCTGCCCGCGCTTTAGCCCCAGCCAGACGGTATTCGCGTCGAAAAGATGACGCGTATCCAGGCGCACCAGATTTCCGGCTTCATATTCTCCGCCAGACTGCTCGGCCACCAGGCCAATCCCCAGCCCTAACTCGACGTAGGTTTTGATCACGTCGGAATCCTGCGCGCTCAGCACCACGTCCGGTGTGAGACCTTTACGCTTGAACGCTTCATCAATGCGCGAGCGTCCGGTAATGCCCTGCCGGTAGGTAATCAGCGGCCATTTGACGATCTCTTCCAGCGTCAACGGCGAAACCTGATTCAGGGGGTGATCGGCGGGTAACAGCAGGCTGTGATGCCAGCGGAACCACGGGAACGCCACCAGCAGCGGGTCGTTGCTCAGCCGTTCACTGGCGATACCAATATCTGCCCCACCGTTATGCAGCAGCACTTCGATTTCCTGCGGCGTGCCCTGGATCAGTTCCAGACGTACGTCCGGGAAGATCTCACGAAATGCTTTGATAACGGTCGGAAGACTGTAGCGCGCCTGCGTATGGGTGGTGGCGATTGCCAGCACACCTGACGCGTCGTTGGTAAAGAGATCTGCCAGCCGACGAACGTTGCTGGCCTCGTTGAGAATGCGCTCAGCGATGGTCAGCAATGCCTTGCCTGGCTCCGTCATGCCCAGCAGGCGCTTGCCGCGACGGATAAAAATCTCAATGCCTAACTCCTCCTCAAGCTCGCGGATATGTCGGCTGACGCCTGACTGGGAGGTGTAAAGCATGTTGGCGACCTCGGTCAGGTTGTAATCCCGCCTGGCCGCCTCACGAATAATTTTAAGTTGCTGGAAATTCACAATTCACTCCGGCGCATCTGACATAAGGCTATTGTTAGAGTCAGCCGGGCTGGAGAACAAATAATAAAAACCAGCATCTTATGCTTATTTGGAATATCAGCTGACCAGTTGCAGCTCGCGATTTTCCAGCGACGGCTTACTGACCAGAGACATCAGGATCTCTTTCACCGCCTGCGCCTGCGGTGACAGGGAGCCGCGCGCGGACATATTCAACGACAGCGGTAAGCTCATGGATGGCGTGGTGATGCGGGCCATCCAGCCATTCGCCGCGCTGCACAGTGAACGTGCGGCAGACTCGGGCAGTACCGTTACCCCCATGCCGCTGGCAATGGCGGCAGTCAGCGTGGAGATGGAATCAATCTCCCCGATAATCTTCGCCGTCAGACGGCGCAGCGAGAACGCTTCGTCAACGCGAACACGCACGGCGCTGTAGTCGCGCGGCAGGAACAGGTTCATCTCTGCCACGGCGGTTAAATCAATGCTCTGGCCGGGGCAATCACGGGTCCCGACCAGATAAAGATCTTCCTTCAGCAGCGGCTGGCTGGTGATCCCGGCAACCGGTGAGCGATCGTACAGCACCGCCATATCCAGCTGACCGTTGAGCAGTTTGTCATTGAGCACGGAACCACTGTTCTCATGCAGATAAACCAGCACTTCCGGTAGCTCCGCGCGCACCGCCTGAAGCAGCGGCATGGTTACCGACGATGCGGCCGTTCCCGGCGCCAGGCCGATGGAGACATTCCCGCTCAGGGTCTGACCTACGTTGTGCACGGCCAGCTGCGCCTGTTCGCACTGACGCAGGATCGTACGGGCATGGGTATATAAAATTTTTCCCGCTTCGGTAGGCGTTACGCCGCGCTTGGTGCGGATCAACAGTTGCTGGTCCATTTCGCCTTCCAGAGTCGCGACCTGCTGGCTCAGCGCAGGCTGCGCGATATGCAGCACTTCAGCCGCCTGGGTCAGGCTGCCGATATCGACGATTTTTACGAAGTATTTCAGTCGTCTTAAGTTCATGTTGCCCCCTGTTCGAAAATAGCGTGCCGGTAACGGCTGTGTTGTTAAACAGGTTTTGCAATATGGATGCCAGGTTTTGGCAGCGAATAAATATCTTTGCTAAGCGGCTGAAAATAAGGAAAGCCAATCGCTGGTGCCTGTTTTCAGACAGTGACAACGGATTCCGATCTGCCCCATTCGGGGTATATCTGCACAATAATGGTGCATTCCGTTGGCAAAAACGTCAGTTTGCTGTTTTTGTCAGCAAACAGTCTAAAGTCGGCGATCCATCCTTTGACAAGGCGTACGCAGGTCGATAATATGCGCCCCGTTCACACGATTCCTCTGTAGTTCAGTCGGTAGAACGGCGGACTGTTAATCCGTATGTCACTGGTTCGAGTCCAGTCAGAGGAGCCAAATTTGAAAAGCCTGCTTTTAAAGCAGGCTTTTTGCTTTTCTGCGTTTGGTAAGTTTGTCGGGTGGCGCTCTGCTTACCCGACCTACGGTCCTGTAGGCCCGGTAAGCGCAACGCCACCGGGCATTGCAAGCCTCACCGGCATCCCCGACCGCCGTTCCAGCTCAGCGCCCGCCCCTTCACTTATCAGCTGCGTCCTTTGCGCGGCCGAAATGGGCAGCGGCACTTTTCGGGTTGATTCAAATTCCGCGCGATTGCGTGAAAGCGGCTCGTGAACCTCTACCCAGCGGCTACCATCCGGCTCGGTGGTCATTTTTACGGGCTGATCGATAAGCTGTACCCGCGTCCCCACCGAAACGTTATCGAACAGGTATTTGATATCGTTATTACGCAGGCGAATGCAGCCCTGGCTGACGCGCAGGCCAATGCCGAAATTTGAGTTGGTACCGTGGATCGCGTACAGCCTGCCGATATAAAGGGCATACAGCCCCATCGGGTTATCCGGCCCGGCGGGCACGAACGCGGGCAACGTTTTCCCCTCCTTCGCGTAAGCACGTCGCGTATTTGGCGTGGGTGACCAGGTTGGGCCTTCCTGTTTGCGCTCAACGGCGGTTACCCAGTTACGCGGCGTTTCGCGCCCGGCCTGACCAATGCCAATAGGCAGCACCTCAACCGTGTTGCTGCCGGGTGGATAATAGTAAAGACGCATTTCCGCGACGTTCACCACAATCCCTTCACGCACGATTGGCGGCAGAATAAGCTGCTGCGGCACCACCAGCGCTGTACCGGCACGTGGTAAAAACGGATCTACCCCCGGGTTAGCTTCCAGCATATTGCTTAACCCTTGCCCGTGCTGCGCTGCAAACGCTTCGAGCGGCAGGGTATTGCCTTCAGGAACGGTGACAGTTATCGGCGCTCCCACCAGGCGGCTCCCCTCGGGAGGGAGTGGGTAGGTTACAGCAGATGCAGCGGGAACCAGTATACAAAGCGTAAAAACGAACGCGGCAAATCGAATCATAGTGTTCTGTACTCGGTCAAAGAGAAAGCCTGCCGGTGGGCAGGCTTAGCCTACTCATTCAGTTATCCTTTCGTCGTGCGCCATCTCCGGGTAAGGACTTTTTCCGCTTCAACAATCATGAACATTGCGAACCCGATCAGGAAGGTAATGATCCAGTAGCGGAACGGCAGCGCTTCGGTACCGAACAACATCTGCATAAACGGCGCATAGACGATCAGAAGCTGAAGGGCCAGAAGTACGCCGCTCACGATCCATATGCCCTTGTTAGCCAGCAGACCTTTACTCAGGGAGAAGCCGTCGGTGACGCGGCAGTTGAGCATGTAAAACCACTGGGCAGTGACCAGCGTTTGCAGCAACACGGTGCGGATGAACTCCGCCGAGTAACCGCGCGGTTGCAGCCAGGCCTCCAGCACAAAGGCGCTGATGGCAATCATCAGGCCGACAAACACCACGCGCCAGATGGCGTAACCGTCCATCACGTGCAGGTTAGACTTACGCGGCGGCCGGTTCATGATGTCCTTCTCACCCGCTTCAAACGCCAGACCAAACGACAGCGTTGCCGAGGTTGCCATGTTCATCCACAGGATCAGTACCGGTGTTAACGGGATCAGGTTCCCCGCCAGCAGGGCAATAATGATCAGCAGGGCCTGGGCGATGTTGCTCGGGATAACGAACAGAATGGTCTTTTTCAGGTTGTCGTAGACCCGACGCCCTTCATGGACCGCCCGGGCAATGGTGGCAAAGTTATCATCCGTTAACACCATATCGGCGGCTTCTTTGGTGACTTCAGTACCTTTGATCCCCATCGCGATGCCGACATCCGCCCGCTTCAGCGCAGGCGCATCGTTCACGCCGTCCCCGGTCATCCCGACCACTTCCTGCTTACTTTGCAGCGCCTGCACCAGACGGAATTTATCTTCCGGGCTGGTTCGGGCAAAGATATCGTATTTTTGCGCCGCCTCGCTCAGCTGGTGGTCGTCCATCGCCTCCAGTTCGCGCCCGGTAATGGCGCTCGCCGCGTTGCCAATACCCAGCATCTGACCAATGCTCATCGCCGTTTGTGGATGATCCCCGGTAATCATTTTCACGCGAATGCCCGCCTGCAAGCAGTCGGCAATGGCCGAAATGGCTTCCGGGCGCGGGGGATCCATCATGCCCGCAATGCCGAGCAGTATGACCCCCTCTTGCAGATCCGCATGCGTCAGCTCGCGCTGCCCGCTGGCGGCCGGTTTCCAGGCCGCAGCCACCATGCGCAATCCTTCGCGCGCATACTCTTCAATCTTCTCTTCCCAATAGTGCAGGTTCAACGGCTCCAGCCCGTTTTGAGTCTGCTGGTGCTGGCAAAGACGGAAAAGGACGTCCGGCGCACCGGTGATTAACATCACCTCTTCGTCGCCCAGGCGATACAGGGTGGACATGTATTTATATTGCGAATCGAATGGGATTTTACTGCGCAATTCGGCGTCAATTGGCGGAAGCGGGATTTTTGCCGCCAGCACCTTCAGCGCGCCTTCGGTAGGCCCGCCGGTGATTTTCCACAGCCCCTGCTCATCTTTGATCAGCTGGCTGTCATTACAGAGATCGACGGTGCGCAGATAGCGCTCCAGCACAGACCCCTGGGTCACGGTTACCGGTGTTGGATCGTCAACAGGGTGAATATTGCCCACCGGCTCGTAGCTGTCTCCCTCCACGCGGTAGGTGGTGTCCGCGGTAATCACCGCTTTTACCGTCATCTCATTCATGGTCAGGGTGCCGGTTTTATCCGAGCAGATCACCGTCATCGCCCCCAGCGTTTCCACGGTAGGCAGCTTGCGAATAATCGCCTTGCGACGCGCCATCGCCTGCACGCCCAGCGAGAGGATGATAGAGATAATGGCCGGTAAACCTTCCGGCACCGCCGCCACCGCAAGGCTAATCAGCGACAGCACCAGCTCTGAAACGGGCATATCGCGGAAGATAAGACTGAAAACGAACAGCGCCAGCATCATCACCAGAATGGTGATAAAAAAGGTCTTGCCGAGCTTGTCCATTTGCACCATCAACGGGGTACGGTGTTTTTCAATGTCCGACATCATCTGGTTGATATGGCCGAGTTCGGTCTCCCCACCGGTCGCCACCACCAGCCCTTTTCCCCCGCCGGAGCTGACGGTGGTGCCAGAATAAAGCAGGTTGTAACGGTCGCCTAACGGCAACTCCCCGTGGAGCGCATCGCTGCTTTTCTCCACTACCGTGGATTCGCCGGTAAGAATAGCTTCTTCCACCCGCAGGTTGTGCGCCTCTATTACGCGAAGGTCGGCAGGAATGCGATCCCCGGCGCGTATCACCACGATATCTCCCGGCACTAGCGCTGTCGTCGGGATAGTTTCATGGTTGCCCTGCCGGATGACCACAGCCTCGCTGGAGAGCATATTACGAATGCTTTGCAGCGATTTCTCCGCATTACTCTCCTGAATATGTCCAATCAGGGCGTTGATGATGGCCACCCCAAGAATGACAAACATATCCACCCAGTGTCCCATTATCAGCTTCAGCAGCGCCGCCGCCAGAAGGACGTAAATAAGGACATCGTTGAAATGGGCCAGAAAGCGCAGCCAGCCAGGTTTACCCGGTTTTTGCGGTAAGGCATTTTCACCGTATTTTTCCAGTCTGGCGGTGGCTTCTGCACTGGTAAGTCCGTCCAGGCTGGATTGGATATTTGTCAGGGTTTCATCAACGGTCTGTTGATAATACGGATGGTGAGGCTTTTCTGTTATCATCGTTCCTTCCTCGGGTTCTTTTCAGAAATCACCTTGCTTTCATGTCATTAACGAATAACGAAAACAGGAACATGTGCATAACGAACGATACTCGCCGCCTCTGACCCTAATAAATGGGTTTGAATATTTGGATTGCGCGACCCCACAATAATCGCGCCGACGTTAAGTTCATCCGCCAGTTTGATTACCTCATCACGTATATTCCCGCTCCGAACATGTAGATGGACATTTGCTTCCGGCAGGCTGATTTTTTTTACCAGCGCGGCCAGTTTTTCTTTAGCATTATTAATCATATATTCATCCATCTTTCTCGCGTCTGCAATAAAACCGCGGGTCAATTCCGCCGCGAACTTTGGCATAACGTACAGCAGATGGACATTACCCGATGCGCTTTGCGCCAGGAATTGGGCATGCTGTAGCGCTTTATCAGACAACGCTGTTTCGTATACATCCACCGGCACCAGAATCGTTTTATACATATCAAGCATCCTTTTTATAACCAACACAACAGTGAGTGAATCAGGAGAGATCGCATCAAACCCATGGGTACAGGCGTGAATGCCTTTTACGGAAAAAAGGAATGGATGCTATTAAACGTAGCACAGGAATATCAGGATGTTATTCAAAGGGGATACGCTATCGTATCGCTTGTTTCGCCTGAGTATGTCACGCCACTAATAATGGTTATTTAACATTTATTTATTCACCGACTATGCTCATAGTCAGACATGCAACATGTTCATTCTCATTATCCCGCGCCACCTTCAACCTCATGGAGGAATGCATGTACGGTTTGAGCCTGATTCGCCTTGGTTTGTTTATTGCGCTTGCCATTATCGCCAGCACAGCAATCGGTTTATTTACCTATGTGGTCGTCTCGGCCCTGGCGGAATAGCGCCACCCCAGCATTGATGACGAAATAAATAAAACAATTATTATCAGGGGAATACTGTGAAGCGCTACCTCTCTCTTCTGCCTGCTGTTTTATTGCTGCTGACGGCGTGCGACCCCAAACCCGACCGCGCCGCACCCCTGCCAAAAATGGTAAAAGTCACAGAGGTGGTCAAGGCCGGCAACGCGCAGCAGCGCGTATTTCCCGCGCGTATCGAATCCGGCGACGCCACCGATCTCGCGTTCAAACGTGCCGGGCAGATTGAGACTCTGGACATTCGCCAGGGTGCCGTTGTCAAACAGGGGCAACGGCTCGCCAGTCTTAACGATCGCGAAGCCCGGCAGCGTCTGAACGACAGACAAACGGCGGCGACCCTGGCTCAGCGGCAATTCGACCGCTTCCAGACCCTGGCAGGACGCCAGGCCGTGTCGAAGGCCGAGATGGATGTCCAGCGCGCAAACCGCGATTCTGCAAACGCCGCGCTACAGATTGCTCGCGAGGAATGAAGCCAGATGACGCTCGTCGCCCCCTTTAGCGGGACAGCGGCCAGCGTACATGTGCGAAATCATCAGGTCGTCTCAGCCGGCCAGCCCGTCGTCACCCTGACCCGTACCGACCTGCTGGACGTGGTGTTCAGCCTTCCAGAGAACCTGTTTAACACCTTCGATATCCGCAATGCGCAGTACAAACCGGTAGTGAGGATCAACGCCCTGCCCGGTCGCGAGTTTACCGCTGTGTACAAAGAGCACTCAGGCAGTAGCGACAGCAACACATTGACCTGGCAGGTGATTTTAACCATGCCCCGCCCGGATGATTTTCCCGTCGTGGGCGGCGTCAGCGGAACGGTCACCATCAATTTAACCAACCTACCGGCGGGCGTGGGCAGTGAGGCGCTGGTGGTGCCGGTTGAAGCGGTCTTTAACCCGGATAACCGCCCGCGCAATGAGCCACACGTCTGGGTGGTGACGGGCGAAGGCGATACGTTGCACCTGGAAGATCGTAAGGTCAGCGTCGGGCAAGTCAGCGCTGAGGGGGTCGTCATCGTCGGTGGGCTTAAGGCCGGTGAACGCGTGGTGGCCGCAGGCGTTGGGGAGTTACATCCCAACCAGCCGGTACGTATCTGGACGCGTGAACGGGGACTGTAATGGATATCTCTCGTCAGTTTATCAGCAACCCGGTTCGCGTCTGGCTGACTATTCTGCTGCTGGGCGTAGGTGGCATTATTGCCCTGTTGAACATCGGCAGACTGGAAGATCCGGCGTTTACCATCAAAACGGCGGTGGTAATCACTCATTATCCGGGCGCGTCGGCGCAGCAGGTTGAGGAAGAGGTCACCCTGCCGCTGGAAAACGCGCTTCAGCAGTTACCTTACCTGGATAACGTCAGCTCCATCTCCTCCAGCGGCCTGTCGCAGATCACGGTCAATATAGCCTCGCGCTACCACTCAAATGCGCTGCCGCAAATCTGGGATGAACTGCGTCGCCGGGTGGGAGATGCCGCCCGACAGTTTCCACCGGGGGTAGTGACCCCGTTTGTGAATGACGATTTTGGCGATGTGTTCGGCTTTTTCTTTGCCATTTCCGGCGATGAATTCAGCAATCCGGAATTGGTGCGGTATGCCGAGCAGCTGCGCCGGGAGTTGGTCCTCGTGCCGGGCGTGGGCAAAGTGGCCATCGGCGGAGCCCTCACCCAGCAGATTAACGTGGACATTTCTCTGAGCAAAATGGCCGCGCGCGGGATTACGCTTAACCAGCTTTCTGCCCAGCTCAGCAGGCTGAACGTGGTTTCCAGCGCGGGAGAGATCCCCTCCGGTACTGAGTCAATTCGTCTGCATCCTACCGGAGAATTCGAAAGTATTGACGAGCTAGCCGATCTCATAGTGACCCCGCCCGGCGTTGGGGCGGCTACCCGCTTACGGGATATTGCCACCCTGTCACGTGGGCTGGATGCGTCCCCTGCCAGCATCTACCATGCCAACGGCAGAAAAGCCGTCACCATGGGCGTCTCCTTTATCCCCGGCGTTAACGTGATCGACGTGGGACATGCCCTGGAGGCGAAGCTTGAGCAGATGTCAGCCGAGAAACCGGCAGGTATCCATATCGACCTGTTTTACGATCAGGCGGCGGAGGTCGGGCATTCCGTCAACGGATTTATCATTAATTTCCTGATGGCGCTGGCGATTGTCGTCGGTGTGTTGCTGATCTTTATGGGCTTACGCAGCGGGCTCATTATCGCCTTTTCCCTCGCGCTCAACGTGCTGGGCACGCTGCTGATCATGTATCTCTGGGGCATAGAACTACAGCGTATTTCACTGGGGGCGCTGATCATCGCCCTCAGTATGCTGGTCGATAACGCCATCGTGGTTGTCGAAGGGGTACTGATAGCCCGGCAGCAGGGCTCGCCCCTGCTTAACGCCATTAACGCTATAATTCGCCGCTCTGCGCTGCCGCTGCTGGGTGCGACGGTCATCGCCATCCTGGCTTTTGCGCCCGTCGGGCTGTCACAGGATTCCACCGGCGAATACTGTAAGTCGCTGTTTCAGGTGCTGTTGATTTCGCTGATGCTGAGCTGGTTCTCAGCCCTCACCATTACGCCGGTGCTGATTAAATGGTGGCTGTTTAAACATGACGCTGCACCGCCAGACGCCGACGAAACGGATCCCTACGACAAACGCATCTATCGGATCTACCGGGGTTTGCTCAATGCACTGTTACGGCGTAAAGCGCCAACGCTGATGGTGATGGCCGCACTGCTGGCTGCCGCCATCTGGGGCTTTGGCTCGGTGCGGCAGAACTTCTTCCCCTCATCCAGTACGCCAATTTTCTTTGTCGATCTCTGGCTCCCTTACGGGACCGACATTAACTGGACCGAGAAGATGACTGGCGATATCGAGAAAACCATTAACGGCCAGCCTGGTGTGGAAACTACGGTCTCGACGATTGGTCAGGGAAGTATGCGATTTATTTTGACCTACAGCGGACAGCGGCAGTACAGCAACTATGCACAAATCATGGTGAGAATGGACGACCAGCGTAACATCCCCGCCCTGACCCGCCACGTTGATGAGTACATCGCACGGAACTACCCGCAGGTTAATGCCAGCACGAAACGGGTGATGTTTGGCCCCTCCGGTGACAGCGCCATTGAAATACGTATTAAGGGCCCCGATCCGGACAGGCTGCGTCTGATCGCCAGCCATGTAGACAGTATTCTTACGCGCGATCCGGCGACGGACAGCGTCAGGAACGACTGGCAAAACCGCAGCAAAGTGATCCGCCCGCAGTACGTCACCGCGCTGGGACGTGAGCTTGGCGTGGATAAGCAAGACGTCGATAACGCCCTGGAGATGAATTTCTCCGGCAGCCGGGCGGGACTGTACAGAGAAGGAAGCGACTTGTTACCCGTGGTGGTGCGCCCGCCGGAAAGTGAGCGGCTGGACGCCAATCACCTGAATAACGTCCTGGTCTGGAGCCAGACCCGGCAGCAGTATATTCCGCTGAGCAACGTCGTCAGCGGCTTCGCGCTGGAGTGGGAAGATCCGCTGATCCTGCGTCGCGACCGCTCGCGCGTGCTGACCGTGCAGACCGACCCTGACCCGCTAAGCCAGCAAACGTCCGGCGATATTCTCGCCCGCGTGAAGCCGCAAATAGATGCCCTGCCTCTGCCTCACGGCTACAGCATTGAATGGGGCGGGGACGCGGAGAACTCCAGCGAAGCGCAGCAGGGGCTATTTACCACGCTGCCGCTCGGGTATCTGGTGATGTTTGTGATCACGGTGCTGATGTTCAGTTCGGTAAAAAACGCCGTCGCTATCTGGCTGACCGTGCCGCTGGCGTTGATCGGCGTTACGCCCGGTTTTTTACTTACCGGGATCCCCTTTGGCTTTATGGCACTGATTGGCCTGCTGAGCCTGAGCGGGATGCTGATCCGCAACGGCATTGTGCTGGTGGAAGAGATAGAGCAGCAGAAAGCGCAGCAGGATCAGCACAGTGCGATCGTTTACGCCGCCACGTCGCGCCTGCGTCCCATCCTGCTCACCGCCTTTACGACCGTGCTTGGCCTCGCCCCCCTGCTGCTGGATGTGTTCTTCCAGAGCATGGCCGTTGTGATTATGTTTGGGCTTGGGTTTGCTACAATCCTGACGCTGCTGGTACTCCCCGTAATTTACGCGTGTTTTCATCGTAAGGACGAAGCTGAACAACAATGAATGCGACAGGGCTGAACATCATCAAGACGCTGGGCTGTATGACGGCGGTCACCTTCTTCACCATCTACAACACCTGGGACCATTACGATTATGACTATCACTGGATCCTCGGTTTTTTAACCTTCATTTCGACCATCGCCACGCCGTTGTTTTTTGTGGTTGCAGGGTATCTGGATGGGCAATCCCGACACGGCACGCGCTGGCAGCTGGATAAGATCAAAAGCCTGGTGATCGTCTTTCTGTTCTGGGTAACCATTTACTACCTGTGGGAGCCCTATCAGCGCGGATATCTGATCCAGCCCTGGTTCGTGTTCGCATTTGTCGTGATTTACACTTTTCATCCGGCGGTGGAGTGGCTCAGCCAGCGGCGAACGCTGTTTTGCGGGGTGATTGTCACCCTGCTGCTTTTCTCATACGGGTACGATTTGCTGTCAGCCCTCTATCCTGATGTCCACGTGCTTTCATTGTCGCCGCAGTATCGCCTGTGGACGTGGCTGCTGTTTTATCTGACGGGGCAGCTCTTTTGCGATCCGCAGATTGCGGCGTGGATCGGCCGCAAAAATGTGGTCAGGGCAGCGGTGATTGCCATACCGTTTATCTATCTCTTCACGTGGTTTTACGAACGGCATTTCTTTTTTGCGCTATTTAAAGCGGACAGAAACGCCTTTATCCTCACCGGATCGCAAATCTACATCCTGATTATTGCCCTGGTGATTGCGGCCAACGGCGTACGTTTTCGCCGCAATGCGGAGTTTAAAGAGTCCGTGCTGGCCGCCATTAGCAAAACGATGACCGGGGTCTATATCATGCACTACTCGGTGTTTCACCTGTTGACGGCGCTCATTCCGGTAACGTCCCTGAGCACCAAACTTGCTCTGATTGTGCTCACCTTTGTTACGTCGGTCCTGTTTTCGCTGCTGATCCTGTCCAACGCAGTGGCCAAAAAAGTGATCACCCTCTAAAAGCCCAGGCGCAGCCAGGCAAACAGCACGTTGCCGTTGTTGTAGGTTCCGGGGATATAGGTGAACTGGACGGTGACGCGCTTATATCTGGCAGAGAAAAGCGGGAAGATAAACGGCAGCGGGACATAGTTAGCAAAGTCGTCGCGCGCGGTGATCCCCGCGGCGGCTCCCAGACCCAGACGGAAATCTTTTGCGTTATCCAGATACCAGCCCTTTTCCCAGCCGTAGCCCATCGCGGGCTGCCACTCGTTATGTGAATCTTTAAACATCATGGCAAAGAGTGCGCTCCAGTTGCCCTCGTCGTTGTAGCGAGAAACGCCCAGTCCGCCGCCCCACGGCATTTCGTTGTAGTTATCCGTTTTCTCTTTGTCATACATAAAGCGGGCATGCCAGCTCAGAAACGGCAGGTAGAGATCGTAACGATCTGGCTGCTCCCAGGTCTGGGAAATATCGTCTGTTACCGCATCCCACCAGCGGTGGATGCGCTGTTCGCCGTAGACTTTTGGCTCCGCATGCAGCGGCGAAGCCACCAAAAACAGGACTACCCAGAGTGCAGGAAAGAGGCGTTGCATCGTTATTCCCTCAGCTTACGTCACACAGCGATCATTATTACTGTAAACCATTCAGCCCTAACCGGAGCCAAACAGGCTGATTTATATTGGAACCCGATAAGATGAAATTTATTGATTCTGCGCTTTCAGGAAAGATAAAAACGTTTTCTCAGGCCGTCTGTCGCGGTAGTCTCATACGTTCCGTCAATATGACGGCTGCAACGTGAGTGACCTTTTCTTATACCAATAATTAAAAATCAGTACAGACAGGACAACTATGGACTCCACCCTCATCTCCGCTCGCCGCAACGAGGAGACACCTTCGCTTAACCGCGCCCGCCGCGCCGCTTTAGGTAGCTTCGCAGGCGCCGTCGTCGACTGGTATGACTTTCTGCTCTACGGTATTACCGCTGCGCTGGTATTTAACCGTGAATTCTTTCCTCAGATCAGCCCCGCCATGGGCACGCTTGCTGCGTTTGCCACCTTCGGCGTCGGTTTTCTGTTTCGTCCGCTGGGCGGGATAATTTTCGGCCACTTCGGCGATCGCCTTGGCCGTAAGCGCATGCTGATGCTCACCGTCTGGATGATGGGCATTGCCACCGCGCTGATCGGTATTTTGCCCTCCTTTGCATCGATTGGCTGGTGGGCCCCGGTGTTGCTGGTGACGCTGCGCGCCATTCAGGGCTTTGCCGTCGGCGGCGAATGGGGCGGCGCGGCACTGCTGTCCGTGGAAAGCGCGCCGAAGAACAAGAAAGCGTTCTACAGCAGCGGCGTGCAGGTAGGCTATGGCGTGGGTCTGCTGCTCTCCACGGGCCTGGTGTCGCTCATAAGCCAGCTCACGACAGACGAGCAGTTCCTGAGCTGGGGCTGGCGTATTCCGTTTATCTTCAGCATTGTGCTGGTCGTGGTGGCCCTGTGGATCCGTAACGGCATGGAAGAGTCGGCTGAGTTTGAGCAGCAGCAACGCGAAAAACCGGTCGCGAAAAAACGGCTGCCGGTGATGGAAGCGCTGGTGCAGCACCCTGGCGCTTTTCTGAAAATTATCGCCCTGCGCCTGTGCGAACTGCTGACGATGTATATCGTCACCGCCTTCGCCCTCAACTACTCCACGCAAAACCTCGGCCTGCCGCGGGAATTGTTCCTGAACATTGGCCTGGTGGTGGGCGGGATCAGCTGCCTGACCATCCCCTGCTTCGCCTGGCTGGCGGATCGCTTTGGCCGTCGACGGGTGTATATCACCGGGGCGCTTATCGGCACACTCAGCGCCTGGCCGTTCTTTATGGCGCTGGAGGCCCAGTCGGTCTTCTGGATTGTCTTCTTCGCGATCATGCTCGCGAACATCGCTCACGATATGGTGGTCTGCGTGCAGCAGCCGATGTTTACCGAGCTGTTTGGCGCAAGCTACCGCTACAGCGGCGCGGGCGTGGGATATCAGGTGGCGAGCGTGGTCGGCGGCGGGTTTACGCCGTTTATCGCCGCCGCGCTGGTGACGTTCTCCGGCGGGAACTGGCATAGCGTGGCGATTTATCTGCTGGCAGGTTGCCTGCTTTCTGCTGCCACCGCCCTGTTGATGAAGGAAACCGCGCACAGCTGATCTCCTCACTTTTGTTTCACAGGCGTGTGACATACTATCGGGTATAGCCGCACACCTGTGGAACAAGGAGACAGACATGAATAATAAGGGCTCCAGCCTGACCCCGGCTCAGGCGCTGGAAAAACTCGACGCGCTGTATGAACAGTCCGTCAATGCACTGCGCAGCGCCATCAGTGACTATATCGAAACAGGGAAGTTTCCCGATGAAAAGGCCAGAACCCAGGGCCTTTTTGTTTATCCATCGCTCTCTGTCACCTGGGACGGCAGCGCCAGCAGCAATCCGAAAACCCGCGCCTATGCGCGTTTCACCCACTCCGGCTGTTACAGCACGACCATCACGCGTCCTGCGCTGTTCCGCCCCTACCTGGAAGAGCAGCTTACCCTGCTGTATCAGGATTACGGCGCGCATATCAGCGTTGAACCGTCCCTGCACGAGATCCCCTACCCGTACGTGATAGACGGCTCAGCGCTGACGCTGGATCGCTCCATGAGCGCGGGACTGACCCGCCATTTCCCGACCACTGAGCTGTCGCAGATTGGCGATGAGACGGCGGACGGGATCTATCACCCGGCAGAGTTTTCACCGCTGTCGCACTTTGATGCCCGCCGTGTCGATTTTTCGCTGGCACGCCTGCGCCACTACACCGGCACCCCAGCCGAACATTTCCAGCCGTTCGTACTGTTTACCAACTACACCCGCTATGTAGACGAATTTGTCCGCTGGGGCTGTAGCCAGATCCTTGACCCGGACAGCCCTTACATCGCTCTCTCCTGCGCGGGCGGGATCTGGATCACCGCCGAAACCGAAGCACCGGAAGAGGCCATCTCCGACCTGGCGTGGAAAAAGCACCAGATGCCCGCCTGGCACCTGGTTACCACCGACGGTCAGGGCATTACGTTGATTAACATCGGCGTTGGCCCGTCGAATGCGAAAACCATCTGCGACCATCTGGCGGTTCTGCGCCCGGACGTCTGGCTGATGATCGGCCACTGCGGCGGCCTGCGTGAAAGCCAGCTGATTGGTGATTATGTCCTCGCCCACGCTTATCTGCGTGACGACCATGTTCTTGACGCGGTTCTGCCGCCGGACATTCCTATCCCGAGTATCGCTGAAGTACAGCGCGCCCTGTACGACGCCACCAAAGAGGTGAGCGGCATGCCGGGTGAAGAGGTGAAGCAGCGCCTGCGTACCGGTACGGTCGTCACCACCGACGATCGTAACTGGGAGCTTCGCTATTCCGCCTCCGCCCTGCGTTTCAATCTCAGCCGTGCGGTCGCGATCGATATGGAAAGCGCCACCATTGCTGCGCAGGGCTACCGCTTCCGCGTCCCGTACGGCACGCTGCTGTGCGTGTCCGATAAACCGCTGCACGGCGAGATCAAACTGCCGGGTCAGGCGAACCGTTTCTACGAAGGGGCGATCTCAGAGCACCTTCAGATTGGTATTCGCACCATCGATTTACTGCGTGCAGAGGGCGACAAACTGCATTCCCGTAAGCTGCGCACCTTCAATGAGCCACCGTTTAGGTGATACTAAGGACACAATATGCACACCACATCACCGCTTACGGCCCTGCGCCAGTGGCTACAGGACAATCAGCTCGACGGGATGATTGTGCCGCGCGCCGATGCCTGGCAGAGCGAATCTTGCGCACCGTATGATGCAAAGCTGGCCTGGCTGACGGGCTTTGACGGCTCGGCGGGGCTGGCGCTGGTACTGAAAGACAGAGCGCTGCTTTTTGTTGACGGACGCTATCAGGTTCAGGCCCGCGTACAGGTCAATCTCCACGAGGTGGAGATCCACCATCTGCACAACGAGCCGCTGGCCGAGTGGCTGGCGAAAAACGTTGCGGCCGGCACGCGCATCGGCTTTGATACGCTGCTGATGACCAATGCAGAGTTTACGCGGCTCTCGGCCACGCCGTGCGAACTGGTACCGCTCGCGCGCTCTCCGTTCGATACCCTCTGGGTTGACCGCCCTGCCGCCCCCGCAGGGCTTATCCGCGAGATGCCTGTAGACATCAGCGGCGAAAGCAGCGCCGCCAAACGCCAGCGCGCCGCCGCCGTGCTGGCAGAGCACCGCGCGGATTATCTGGCCGTTACCCTGCCGGACAATATCGCCTGGCTGCTGAACGTGCGGGGCTCAGATATCCCCTTTTGCCCGGTGCCTCTGTCGTTTGCCCTGCTGAACCGCGAGGGTGCGGTGGAATGGTTTGTGGATGATAGCAAGCTGAATGCGCTGCCGGATGCCGTGCGGAACGCCTTCACGATTGCGCCTCAGGAGGCCTTTATCCCGCGCTGTAGGCAGCTTGCGCAGGGTAAGCGGGTCATGATCGATCCCGATTCCGCACCGGTGGCGTTACGCTTTGCGGTTGAACCTCAGGGGGAAATTATCTGGCAGACCGACCCGATCACCCTGATGAAAGCTACGAAAAACCCGGTGGAGCTGGCGGGCTATCGTGAATGCCATCACCAGGACGGTGCGGCATGGGTGAATTTCCTGGCCTGGCTGAGCCGGGAAGTTCCTCAGCGGGCCGCGTCGGGAATGCCGCTGACCGAGCTTGACGTGCAGGCGAAACAGCTTGCGTTCCGCCTGCAACAGCCTGGCTTTGTCGAGCCGAGTTTCGCCACTATTTCCGCTTCCGCGAGTAACGCGGCGATGTGCCATTACCACTCAAGCGAGGCCAGCAACAAGCCCATCGGCCACGACCACTTTTACCTGAATGATTCCGGGGGGCAGTACCGAAACGGCACCACGGACGCGACGCGTACCCTGGCCTGGGGAAAGGTCGATCCACAGCAGCGTTTGCACTACACCGCAGTGCTTAAAGGCTTCCTGTCGCTGATTACCCTTCAGTTCCCGTCCGGCACTCAGGGGCACCAGCTGGATGCCTTTGCGCGCCGTCCGCTGTGGGAGTTGGGACTGGATTACGACCACGGCACCGGGCATGGCGTAGGGCATCAGCTTCTGATCCACGAGAACCCGCACCGTTTTGCGCAAAAGGTCAACCCGTGGCCGCTGGTGGCGGGCAATATTATGACCATTGAGCCGGGTTACTACCTGGGCGATAGCCACGGTATTCGCATTGAAAACCAGGTGGAGATTGTCGAAAGCCGTCCGGGATTTTGTAAGTTTGCCTCGCTGACGCTGATCCCAATCGATTTAAGCCAGGTGGAGCTGCATCTGTTGAGCGAGTCAGAAAAACAGTGGCTGGATGAGTACCACCAGCAGGTACGAGAGGCGCTTTCACCCCGGGTGGACAGCGATGCGCGGCCGTGGCTGGTGGAGGCAACGGCGCCAATACGTGTGAACCGGTAGTGCGGCTTTTGCCGGGTGGTGGCTTCGCCTTACCCGGCCTACGATTCGATGTTTTTGTAGGTCGGGTAAGCGGAGCGCCACCCGACAATTTTACTGAACGCAGCAAAGCAAAAAGCCTGCTTTAAAAGCAGGCTTTTTTAATTTGGCTCCTCTGACTGGACTCGAACCAGTGACATACGGATTAACAGTCCGCCGTTCTACCGACTGAACTACAGAGGAATCGTGTGAACGGGGCGCATATTATCGATGCGCCCTGAGGATGTCAAAGGGTGAATGCAGATTTTCAATCGTTTGCCGATTTATTCTCCACTTCGCACATTTGTCAGGCACTTGCCGTTTCCGAAACCTCCTGCTCCGGTTTTTTTCGCGGATATTTCCACAGCCAGCGTCCGCTCACCATGCGCCAGTAGAACAGCGCCCCGCGCACGGCCCAGTCAAGGAACATCCCCAGCCAGACGCCGACAACGCCCATACCTAACATTACCCCCAGCGTGTAGCCCGCCACGACGCGGCAGCCCCACATGCCGAGCATGGAGACCCACATCGCAAACCGGGCATCGCGCGCCCCTTTCAGCCCGGCAGGAAGTACCCAGGACGCGGCCCAAATTGGCATAAACCCCGCGTTGAGCCAAATCAGCACCTTCACGACCTCTTTCACGTCATTTTCATGCGTATAGAACGAGGCCATCAGCCCGGCAAAAGGTGCAGTTCCCCACGCAATCGCCGTCAGTCCAATGGTTGAAAGCCAGAAGACATGCCGAAGCTGCCGTTCCGCCTGCCCTATCTGCCCCTTTCCGAGGCGTCTGCCGGTGATGATCGTCGACGCCGATCCCAGTGCGTTTCCGGGCAGGTTAATGAGCGAGGCGATGGAGAAGGCAATAAAGTTGCCGGCGATGACGTCTGTTCCCATCCCGGCAACAAACATCTGCGTCAGCAGTTTCCCACCATTAAACAACACGGATTCGATGCTGGCCGGAATCCCGATCCCCATCACTTCCCAGATAATGGCGAAGTTAAGCGGACGGAAATAGCTTTTAAGCGTCAGGCGCAGCGATGGCGTAATTCCCGCCATCAGCACGCCGATTATCGCCGCCGCACCAATATAGCGGGAAATGGTCAGCCCTAATCCCGCGCCGACAAAGCCCAGCCCCTCCCAGGAAAAGACACCGTAAATCAAAACGCTGCTGATAATGATGTTCAGGATGTTCATGCCGCCGTTTATTAACAGCGGAATTTTGGTATTCCCTGCGCCACGAAGCGCACCGCTACCAATCAGCGCGATGGCAGCCGCCGGATAGCTCAGCACCGTCATTTCCAGATAGGTGAGCGCCAGATCCTTCACTTCACCTGTCGCTTCACCCGCGACGATGTCGATAATTTCTTTGCCGTAATAATGGATAACCGCCGCAAGGATGATCGAAAAGAGGGTCATGATCATCAGCGACTGTCTGGCCGCCTCCCGGGCGCGTTTTGGATCAAGTTTCCCAAGACTAAACGCCACCACTACCGTTGTACCGAGATCGATAGCGGCAAAGAAGGACATCACAACCATGTTGAAACTGTCCGCCAGCCCTACCCCGGCCATGGCTTCTTTACCGAGCCAGCTCACCAGGAAGGTGCTTAACACCCCCATCAACAGGACGCAGGTATTCTCCAGGAAAATAGGCACAGCAAGGGGGGTGATTTCACGCCAGAACAGAACTCGATAACTCTTACGTTTTGCATACCAGGGCGTGCGCATAATCGCCTGGCGCAGGGGTGCGGTGACGTTCAAAATGGGCCTTAACGAGAAAGTTGAAACTCCATTTCAAATGATGGGGCAGAAATGCGTATCCTGCAAAGTATTTTCCATAAAATTATGTTTGGATTTACAACAAAATGACGACAGAATCATCAAACAATCACTTTTGCCTGAGATCAGGTTTGACAAAAGTTTTTTCGCCGCTAAGATAAGCCTCCACAACGATTCCTCTGTAGTTCAGTCGGTAGAACGGCGGACTGTTAATCCGTATGTCACTGGTTCGAGTCCAGTCAGAGGAGCCAAATTAAAAAAGCCTGCTTTTAAGCAGGCTTTTTGCTTTTCTGCGTTCAGTAAAATTGTCGGGTGGCGCTGCGCTTACCCGACCTAGGGTCCTGTAGGCCCGGTAA